>NZ_JBDJKW010000002.1:0-457877 GCF_039673065.1 Allobosea sp. TWI1241
GGAAGGCACCGAGATGGTCATGCCCGGCGACAACATCGCCATGGAAGTCCACCTCATCGTCCCGATCGCCATGGAAGAGAAGCTCCGCTTCGCTATCCGTGAAGGCGGACGAACCGTCGGCGCCGGCGTCGTCGCAAACATCATCGAGTGAATGCGCTGATCTGAGGGCGAGGGCCCCTCGCGGGCCTTCGCCTTTTCACGTCACGGAGACAACAAGACCATGAACGGTCAGAATATCCGGATCCGCCTCAAGGCGTTCGATCATCGCATTCTGGACGCCTCGACCCGCGAGATCGTCTCGACCGCGAAGCGCACCGGGGCCCAGGTCCGTGGACCGATCCCGCTGCCGACGCTGATCGAGAAGTACACCGTCAACCGCTCGCCGCACATCGACAAGAAGTCGCGCGAGCAGTTCGAGATGCGCACCCACAAGCGCGTTCTCGACATCGTCGACCCGACCCCCCAGACGGTCGACGCGCTTATGAAGCTCGATCTCGCGGCCGGCGTGGACGTCGAAATCAAGCTCTGAATTGTCTCTGGGCGCGACGACGAGCGAGTAGCGTTTTCGTCCGACCGTCCACTGATCCGTTTAGCCGGGTCCTCTGTTTCCGGGTGTTCCGGATGGACATGACCCCAAGGGAAGGTATGCACCGATGCGTTCCGGTGTCATTGCACAGAAAGTCGGGATGACCCGCATCTTCACGGATGCCGGGGAACACATTCCGGTCACGGTGCTGAAGCTCGACAACTGCCAGGTCGTCGCGCACCGCACGAAGGACAAGAACGGCTACGTCGCCGTGCAGCTCGGGACTGGCCGCGCCAAGGTCAAGAACGTCTCGAAGGCGCAGCGCGGCCATTTCGCCGTCGCCAAGGTCGAGCCGAAGCAGAAGCTGGTCGAGTTCCGCGTCAGCGACGACGCGTTGATTCCGGTCGGCGCCGAGCTCACCGCCGATCACTTCGTGGTCGGTCAGTTCGTCGACGTCAGCGGCACCACCACCGGTAAGGGTTTCGCCGGCGGTATGAAGCGCTGGAACTTCGGCGGTCTGCGTGCCACCCACGGTGTCTCGATCTCGCACCGCTCGATCGGTTCGACCGGTGGCCGTCAGGACCCGGGCAAGACCTTCAAGAACAAGAAGATGCCGGGTCACCTCGGTGTCGAGCGCGTCACCACGCAGAACCTGCGCGTCGTCCAGACGGACGCCGAGCGCGGCCTGATCCTGGTCGAGGGTGCGGTTCCCGGCGTCGCCGGCGGCTGGATCCACGTCCGCGACGCCGTGAAGCGCGCGCTGCCGAAGGACGCTCCGCTGCCTGGCAAGTTCAGGGTTGCCGGCGAAGGCAAGTCCGAAACGAATGAGGCTCCTGCGGCCAAGGCTGAGGAGAACGCGTGATGAAACTCGAAGTCACCACGCTCGAGGGCGGCAAGGCCGGCTCGGTCGAGCTCTCGGATGCGATCTTCGGCCTCGAGCCGCGCGCCGACCTGCTCGCCCGCATGGTGCGCTACCAGCTCGCCAAGCGGCGCGCCGGCACGCACAAGTCGAAGGGCCGTTCGGAAGTCGATCGTACCCGCAAGAAGATCTACAAGCAGAAGGGCACCGGTGGCGCCCGTCACGGTGCGGCTTCGGCGCCGCAGTTCCGCGGCGGCGGCAAGGCCTTCGGTCCGGTCGTGCGCGAGCATGCCCATGACCTGCCGAAGAAGGTGCGCGCCCTGGCGCTGCGCCATGCGCTCTCGGCCAAGGCCAAGGACGCCGGCCTGATCATCATCGACGACGTCAAGCTGGCGGAGCCGAAGACGAAGGTGCTGCTCGGCCACTTCACCAAGCTGGACCTGTCCAGCGCCCTGGTGATCGGCGGCGACGAGATCGACGTGAACTTCGGCCTGGCGGCCCGTTCGATTCCGAACGTGGACGTCCTGCCGATCCAGGGTATCAACGTCTATGACATCCTGCGTCGCGACAAGCTCGTGCTGACGCGCTCGGCTGTCGATGCGCTGGAGGCGCGCTTCAAATGAGCCAGTCCAAGTCCATCGATCCGCGTCATTACGACGTGATCGTCGCGCCGGTGATCACCGAGAAGGCGACCATGCTCTCCGAGCACAACAAGGTCGTCTTCGAGGTCGCCAAGACCGCGACGAAGCCGCAGATCAAGAGCGCGGTGGAGAAGCTGTTCGACGTCAAGGTGAAGAGCGTCAACACGCTCGTCACCGAAGGCAAGATCAAGTTCTTCCGTGGCCGTATCGGCCAGCGCGCGGACGTCAAGAAGGCAGTGGTGACCCTCGAGGAAGGCCACTCCATCGACGTGACCACGGGCCTCTGAGGGAAGGATCGTCATCATGGCTTTGAAGCACTTCAAGCCGATCACGCCGAGCCTTCGCCAGCTCGTGATCGTCGACCGGAGCGAGCTCTACAAGGGCAAGCCCGTCAAGGCGCTGACCGTGGGCAAGTCGTCCTCGGGCGGCCGCAACAACCTCGGCCGCATCACCGTCCGCTTCCGCGGCGGTGGGCACAAGCGCACCCTGCGCCTCATCGACTTCAAGCGTCGCGGCAAGGCGGGCGTGCCCGCCACCGTGGAGCGGATCGAGTACGATCCCAACCGCTCGGCCTTCATCGCCCTGATCAAGTATCAGGACGGCGAGCTCTCCTACATCCTGGCGCCGCAGCGCCTGGCGGTGGGCGATACGGTCGTGGCGGGTGACAGCGTCGACGTGAAGCCCGGCAACGCCGCCCCGATGGGCACGCTGCCGATCGGCACGATCGTCCACAATGTCGAGCTCAAGATCGGCAAGGGCGGCGCTCTGGCGCGGTCCGCGGGCAACTACGCCCAGATCGTCGGTCGCGACCAGGGCTACGTCATCGTCCGCCTGAACTCGGGCGAGCAGCGCCTGATCAGCGGCCAGTGCTATGCGACTGTCGGTGCGGTTTCCAACCCGGACCACATGAACACCAACGACGGCAAGGCCGGCCGCAGCCGCTGGCTCGGCAAGCGCCCGCACAATCGTGGCGTGTCCATGAACCCGGTCGACCATCCCCACGGCGGCGGCGAAGGCCGTACCTCGGGCGGACGTCATCCGGTTACGCCCTGGGGTCTGCCGACCAAGGGCAAGAAGACCCGTTCGAACAAGCGGACCGACATCTTCATCGTGTCGAGCCGTCACGCCCGCAAGAAGAAGCACTGAGGTCCGTCATGGCGCGTTCGCTTTGGAAAGGTCCGTTCGTCGACGGATACCTCCTGAAGAAGGCCGAGGTCGCCCGTACCTCGAGCCGCTCTGAAGTCATCAAGATCTGGAGCCGACGCTCCACGATCCTGCCGCAGTTCGTCGGTCTGACGTTCGGCGTCTACAACGGCCACAAGCATGTGCCGGTGTCCGTGTCCGAGGAAATGGTGGGCCACAAGTTCGGCGAGTTCTCGCCGACGCGCACCTTCCCCGGCCATGCCGCCGACAAGAAGGCGAAGAGGAAGTAAGCCATGGGTAAGCCTTCCGCCCCCCGTGCGCTGCCGGAAAACGAAGCGGTTGCGGTCGCCCGCAATCTGCGCGTTTCCCCGCAGAAGCTGAACCTTCTCGCCCAGCTCATCCGCGGCAAGAAGGTCTCGACCGCGCTCGCCGACCTCGAGTTCTCGCGCAAGCGGATCTCGACCGACGTGCGCAAGTGCCTCCAGAGCGCGATCGCCAACGCCGAGAACAACCATGATCTCGATGTCGACGATCTCGTCGTCGCCCAGGCCTTCGTCGGCAAGGCGCTGGTGATGAAGCGCTTCCACGCCCGCGCCCGCGGCCGTGGCGCCCGCATCATGAAGCCCTTCGCCAACATCACGATCGTGGTGCGCGAAGTCCAGGCGGCGAAGGCCTGAGGAGAGAACGATGGGTCAGAAAATCAATCCGATCGGCCTTCGTCTCGGCATCAACCGGACCTGGGATTCGCGCTGGTTCGCCAACAAGGGCGAGTACGGCAAGCTGCTCCACGAGGACATGGCCATCCGCGCCGCCCTCATGAAGCTGCTGAAGCAGGCCGCCGTCTCGAAGATCATCATCGAGCGTCCGCACCGTAAGTGCCGCGTCACCATCCACTCGGCGCGTCCGGGCGTGGTGATCGGCAAGAAGGGCGCCGACATCGAGAAGCTGCGCAAGGCCGTGGCCAAGCTCACCAAGGCCGATGTGACCATCAACATCGTCGAGGTGCGCAAGCCCGAGATCGACGCTACCCTGGTGGCCGATTCGATCGCCCAGCAGCTCGAGCGTCGTGTCGCCTTCCGTCGCGCCATGAAGCGCGCCGTGCAGTCGGCCATGCGTCTCGGTGCCGAGGGCATCCGGATCAACTGCTCGGGCCGTCTCGGCGGCGCCGAGATCGCGCGCCTCGAATGGTATCGCGAAGGCCGGGTTCCGCTGCACACGCTGCGCGCCGACGTCGACTACGGCGTCGCCACGGCCTTCACGACCTACGGAACGTGCGGCATCAAGGTCTGGATCTTCAAGGGCGAGATCCTGGAACACGACCCGATGGCCCAGGACAAGCGTCTCTCCGACGAAGGCGGCCGCTCCGGCGAGCGTCGCGAGCGTCGCGAGCAGGCTGCGTAAGGCTGATCGAGAAGAGCCATGTTGCAACCGAAGAGAACCAAGTTCCGCAAGCAGTTCAAGGGCCGCATCTCCGGTGCGGCCAAGGGCGGCACGGACCTCAATTTCGGCCAGTTCGGTCTGAAGGCCCTGATGCCCGAGCGCATCACCGCCCGTCAGATCGAGGCTGCCCGTCGCGCCATTACCCGCGCCATGAAGCGCGCGGGCCGCGTCTGGATCCGCGTGTTCCCGGACGTGCCGGTGTCGAAGAAGCCGACCGAAGTCCGCATGGGTAAGGGCAAGGGTTCGCCGGAGTTCTGGGCGGCCAAGGTCAAGCCTGGCCGAATCATGTTCGAGATCGACGGCGTCGCCGAGGACACCGCCCGCGAGGCGCTGCGTCTCGGTGCGGCCAAGCTGCCGATCAAGACGCGCTTCATCCAGCGCATCGCCGAGTAAGGAGGGCGAGATGAAATCGACTCAACGCCTGTCCGACCTCACGGTGATGAGCGCGGATCAGCTCCAGGAAGAGCTTCTCAAGCTCAAGAAGGAGCAGTTCAACCTGCGTTTCCAGCGCGCTACCGGCCAGCTCGAGAACACCTCGCGCGTCAGCCAGGTGCGCAAGGACATCGCCCGCATCAAGACGCTGCAGCGGTCCAAGACCGCTTCGGCGAGCGCCTGAGGAGTTCGACCATGCCGAAGCGCGTGCTGCAGGGCGTCGTCGTCAGCGACAAGCAGAACAAAACTGTTGTGGTTAAGGTGGAGCGGCGGTATACGCACCCGCTCCTGAAAAAGACGGTGCGTCGTTCGAAGAACTACCACGCCCATGACGAGGCGGGGACGTTCAAGATCGGCGACACGGTCTGGATCGAGGAGTCGAAGCCCATTTCCAAGCTGAAAAGCTGGGTTGTGCTCGACGACGCTCCCAAGGCGTAAGTCACATCACTGAGGCCAGGGGGCGATCGACCCCCGTCAGTCGTAGTCCGGGCAAGGCACCCGCCTTCGCCCGGAAACCGCGCTGATATGAAGATGGAAGGATCAAGGCCATGATCCAGGTGCAGACGAATCTCGACGTCGCCGACAACTCCGGCGCCCGTCGTGTGATGTGCATCAAGGTTCTGGGCGGCTCGAAGCGGCGTTATGCCCGCATCGGCGACATCATCGTTGTTTCGATCAAGGAAGCCATTCCGCGCGGTCGCGTGAAGAAGGGCGACGTCATGAAGGCGGTCGTCGTTCGCACCGCCAAGGACGTCAAGCGTCCCGACGGTTCGGTGATCCGTTTCGACCGCAATGCGGCCGTGCTGATCAACAACCAGAAGGAGCCGGTCGGCACGCGTATCTTCGGACCGGTTCCGCGCGAGCTTCGCGCCAAGAACCACATGAAGATCATTTCGCTCGCTCCCGAGGTGCTGTGATGGCTGCGAAGATCAAGAAGGGCGACAAGGTCGTCGTCCTCGCTGGCCGCGACAAGGGCAAGGACGGCGAAGTCCTCCAGGTCCTTCCGAAGGACGGTCGCGCCATCGTGCGCGGCGTGAACCTCGTCAAGCGCCACACCAAGGCCTCGGCGCAGTCCGAGGGCGGCATCATCAGCAAGGAAGCCACGATCGACCTGTCGAACCTGGCCGTTGCCGATCCGAAGGACGGCAAGCCGACCCGCGTCGGCTTCAAGGTGCTCGATGACGGCCGCAAGGTCCGTTTCGCCAAGCGTTCGGGGGATCTGATCGATGGCTGACAATCAGCAGGCGGCTCTCTCGCCGCGCCTGAAGAAGCATTACGAGGACGTCGTTCGTCCCGCGATGATCAAGGAATTCGGCTACAAGAACGTCATGGAAGTGCCGACCATTGAGAAGGTCGTCATCAACATGGGCGTTGGCGAAGCCACTGCCGACCGTAAGAAGGTCGACAACGCCGCGGGCGATCTCGCCCTCATCGCCGGCCAGCGGCCGGTGATCACCAAGGCCCGTCTCGCGATCGCCGGCTTCAAGCTGCGCGAGAACATGCCGGTGGGCTGCAAGGTCACGCTGCGCAAGACGCGTATGTTCGAGTTCGTCGACCGGCTCGTCACCATCGCCCTGCCGCGCGTGCGCGACTTCCGTGGTCTGAACCCGAAGTCGTTCGACGGGCGCGGCAATTTCGCGCTCGGGATCAAGGAGCACATCGTGTTCCCCGAGATCAACTACGACAAGGTCGACCAGGTGTTGGGTATGGACGTGATCGTCTGCACGACCGCCAAGTCGGATGACGAGGCGCGCGCCCTGCTCAAGCATTTCAACTTCCCGTTCCGGCAGTGAGCCGACCGGCTCATACGCGGAAACCAGGAGAGATCGATGGCTAAGAAGAGCTCCGTCGAGAACAACAACCGCCGCAAGGCTCTCGTGAAGAAGTTCGCGGGCCGCCGCGCCCGTCTTCTCGCGATCGCCAATGACGACACCCAGTCGATGGACGAGCGTTTCCTCGCTCGCCTGAAGCTGGCCGAGCTGCCGCGCAATTCGGCCGGCATTCGCGTGCGCAACCGCTGCGAAGTCACCGGTCGTCCGCGCGCGTTCTACCGCAAGCTGCAGATGTCGCGTGTCGCCCTGCGCGAGCTCGGCAACAAGGGCCTGATCCCGGGCCTGGTCAAGTCGAGCTGGTGAGGAGGAACGATCATGGCGATCATCGATCCGCTCGGCGACATGCTGACCCGCATCCGCAACGCGCAGATGCGGCGTAAGTCGCGCGTCACCACCCCGGGCTCCAAGCTGCGCGCTCGCGTGCTCGACGTGCTCCAGGCCGAAGGCTACATCCGTGGCTATTCGACCGCCGAGTTCGGCAACGGCCGCACTGAGTTCGACATCGAGCTCAAGTACCACGAGGGCCAGCCGGTCATCCGCTCGATCTCGCGGGTGTCGAAGCCGGGCCGTCGCGTGTACTCCTCGGTCGAGACCATGCCGCGCGTGGCCGACGGCCTCGGCGTCACCATCGTCTCCACGCCCCGTGGCGTGATGCCCGATCACCTTGCCCGCGAGCAGAACGTGGGTGGCGAAGTGCTCTGCAAGGTCTTCTGACCTTTCACAGCCGCTGCTCATCAGGAGAAATCCAATGTCTCGTATCGGTAAGAAGCCTGTTCCGGTTCCCGCTGGCGTCACCGCCAACGTTTCCGGCCAGCTCGTCAAGATCAAGGGCTCGAAGGGCGAGATGTCCTTCGAGGTTCCCGAGGACGTCTCGGTCTCGCTCGAGGACGGTGCGATCTCGGTCCAGCCGCGTCACGCCACCAAGCGCGCCCGCGCCCTCTGGGGCACCTCGCGCGCCCGCATCAACAACCTGGTCGTCGGCACGACCTCCGGCTTCGAGAAGAAGCTCGAGATCAACGGCGTCGGCTACAAGGCCGCCGTCACCGGCAAGGTGCTGAAACTGTCGCTCGGCTTCAGCCACGACATCGACTATGAGATCCCGGCCGGCGTCACGATCACGACGCCGAAGCCGACGGAGATCGTCGTCGCCGGCATCGACAAGCAGGTCGTCGGCCAGATCGCCGCGGAGATCCGCGACTATCGCGGCCCCGAGCCCTACAAGGGTAAGGGCGTCAAGTACGCCGGCGAGTTCATCTTCCGCAAGGAAGGCAAGAAGAAGTAAGGACGCCAGCCATGAGCAAGCAGACAGTTCTGACTGCGCGCCGCAAGGCCCGCGTCCGCCGCGCCATCAAGGCCGTTGCCAACGGCCGCGCCCGCCTGTCGGTGCATCGCACCGGCAAGCAGATCTACGCGCAGATCATCGACGACGTGAAGGGCGTCACGCTGGCTTCGGCCTCGTCGCTCGACAAGGACATCCGCGCCGACATCAAGTCGGGCGCGAATGTCGAGGCCGCTGCGCAGATCGGCAAGATCATCGCCGAGCGCGCCGTCAAGGCCGGCGTCAAGGAAGTCGTGTTCGATCGCGGCTCCTACATCTATCACGGCCGCGTCAAGGCGCTGGCCGATGCCGCCCGCGAGGGTGGTCTGAGCTTCTGATCCGTCAGAGCGTGCGGTGCGGGAGGCCCTGGGCCTTCCGCATCGTTCCTGTTTGAGAAGGCCGCCCCGTCCGGGGCGCTCGAGCGAGCGGCAGGCGAAGACGCCCCGGCCGCGCAAGTAAGAGGATGACATGGCGAGAGAACCTCGTGACCGTCAGGATCGCGAAGAGCGCGATTCCGAATTCGTGGATCGTCTGGTCCACATCAACCGCGTCGCCAAGGTGGTGAAGGGCGGCCGTCGCTTCGGTTTCGCGGCGCTCGTCGTCGTCGGCGACCAGAAGGGCCGCGTCGGCTTCGGTCACGGCAAGGCCCGTGAAGTGCCGGAGGCGATCCGCAAGGCCACCGAGGCCGCCAAGCGCGGTCTGGTCCGCATTCCGCTCCGCGAGGGTCGCACCCTGCATCACGACGTGAACGGTCGCCACGGCGCCGGCAAGGTCGTTCTTCGCGCTGCCCCGGCCGGTACCGGCATCATCGCCGGCGGCCCGATGCGCGCCGTCTTCGAGGCGGTCGGCATGCAGGACGTCGTGTCGAAGTCGCTCGGCTCGTCGAACCCCTACAACCTCGTCCGCGCGACCTTCGACGCGCTGAAGAACGAGGACAGCCCGCGCAGCGTCGCGGCCCGTCGCTCGCTCAAGGTGTCCGCTCTGCAGACCCGTCGCCGTGACGGCGGCGGCGATGCCGGCGCGGACGCGTGAGGAGGGGACGATGGCAAAGTCTGAGAAGACCATCGTCGTCGAGCAGATCGGCAGCCCGATCCGCCGCGACGCCTCGCAGCGCCAGACCCTGATCGGTCTCGGCCTCAACAAGATCCGCCGCCGCTCGACCCTGGAAGACACGCCGTCCGTGCGTGGCATGGTCGAGAAGGTCAAGCACCTCGTGCGCGTCGTCGACGGCAAGTGAGGAGGGCGACCATGAAGCTCACAGACATTCGTGACAACGAAGGCGCGGCCAAGTCGCGCATCCGCGTCGGCCGGGGCATTGGCTCGGGCAAGGGCAAGACCGGTGGTCGCGGCGTGAAGGGTCAGACCTCGCGCGCCGGCGTCGCCATCAAGGGCTTCGAAGGCGGCCAGATGCCGCTCTATCGTCGCCTTCCCAAGCGCGGCTTCAACAACCTGTTCGGCCGCGAGCTGAACGAGGTGAACCTGGGCCGCATCCAGCAGGCCGTCGAGGCCGGCAAGCTCGACACCTCGGGCGCGGTGACCGTCGAGGCGCTCGTCGCCGCCGGCGTCATCACCAAGGCCGCCCGTGACGGCGTCAAGATCCTCGGCGTCGGCGAGCTCAAGACGAAGCTCGCCTTCGAGGTGGCCGGCGCGTCGAAGTCGGCCGTCGAGGCGATCGAGAAGGCCGGCGGCACGGTCAAGATCCTGACGGCCGCCGCTTCACAGGCGTGATCATCACGCTTACATGACTGAATGCGAACGGCGGCGAGGCCTGTAGCCTCGGCCGCCGTTCGACTGTCTAGAGATACCGGGGACCGGACGCATGGCATCGGCGGCTGAACAGCTTGCGGCAAACCTGAATTTCGGCGCGCTGGCCAAGGCGGACGAGCTGAAGAAGCGAATCTGGTTCACGCTGGGCGCGCTCGTCGTGTTCCGGCTCGGAACCTATATCCCGCTGCCGGGGATGAACCCCGAGGCGGTGGCGGACCTGTTCCGCCAGACGCAGACCGGCGTGCTCGGCCTGTTCAACATGTTCTCCGGCGGCGCCGTGGGCCGCCTCGCGATCTTCGCGCTGAACATCATGCCGTACATCTCGGCATCGATCATCATCCAGCTGCTTTCCAGCGTGGTGCCCACCTTCGAGGCGCTCAAGAAGGAAGGCGAGCAGGGCCGCAAGATCCTCAACCAGTACACCCGCTATCTCACGCTGGTGCTGGCCCTGTTCCAGGCCTGGGCGATCGCCGTCGGCCTGCAGGGCTCGGGCAACCTCGTGCTGCAGCCGGGTCCGTTCTTCCTGGTCTCGACCACGATCACCCTGGTCGGCGGTACCATGTTCCTGCTGTGGCTCGGCGAGCAGATCACCAGCCGCGGCATCGGCAACGGCACCTCGATGATCATCTTCGCGGGCATCATCGCCGAGTTCCCGGCGCAGTTGGCCCAGACCCTCGAGCTCGGCCGCCAGGGCGCGATCTCGACCGGCATGCTGCTCGTCATCATGCTGATGGCGGTCTGCGTCATCGCCTTCGTGGTCTTCGTCGAGCGCGCCCAGCGCCGCCTGCTGATCAACTATCCGAAGCGTCAGGTCGGCAACCGTATGTATGAGGGGCAGACCTCGTTCCTGCCGCTGAAGCTCAACACCGCCGGCGTCATCCCGCCGATCTTCGCCTCGTCGCTGCTGCTGCTGCCGACCACGATCGCCAGCTTCTCGCAGGCTTCTGGCGGCACCGGCATGCTGGCGACGATCTCGACCTATCTGGCCCATGGCCGGCCGGCGTTCATGATCCTCTACGCCGCGCTGATCATCTTCTTCTGCTTCTTCTACACCGCGATCGTCTTCAATCCGGCCGAGACCGCGGACAATCTGAAGAAGCATGGCGGCTTCATGCCGGGCATCCGCCCCGGCGAGCGCACGGCCGAGCATATCGACCGCGTGCTGACCCGGATCACGGTGATCGGTGCGGGCTACCTGACCATCGTCTGCCTGATCCCGGAATTCATGATCACCTATGCGCAGATCCCGATCATCCTGCTGGGCGGCACCTCGCTGCTCATCGTGGTGACCACCACCATGGATACGGTCGCGCAGGTGCACGGACATCTCCTGGCCCATCAGTATGAGGGCCTGGTCAAGAAGGCGAAGCTGCGGGGGGCGAGGCGCTGATGCGATTGATCTTCTTGGGTCCGCCCGGGGCGGGGAAGGGTACTCAGGCAGCTCGTATCGTCGAGAAGCACGGCATTCCGCAGCTCTCGACCGGCGACATGCTCAGGGCGGCGGTCGCGGCCGGCACGCCGGTCGGCATCAAGGCCAAGGCGGTGATGGAAGCCGGCGGGCTGGTCTCGGACGAGATCGTCATCGGCATCGTCGCCGACCGCATCGAGGAGCCCGACGCGAAGAAGGGCTTCATCCTGGACGGCTTCCCGCGCACCCTGGCCCAGGCCGAGGCGCTCGACAGCATGCTGGCCTCCAAGGGGCTCAAGCTCGACCGCGTACTGGAGCTGCGCGTCGACCAGAGCAAGCTGGTGGACCGGATCATCAAGCGCGCCGAGGATGCGCGCGCCGCCGGGCAGCCGGTCCGCAAGGACGACGATCCTGAGGTCTTCAAGACGAGGCTCGCGGCCTATAACCGCGACACCGCCGTGGTGGGGCCGTATTACGAGCAGCGCGGCCAGTTGGTCGCGATCGACGGCATGCAGCCGATCGACGCGGTGACGGCGCAGATCGAGTCGGCCCTGACGGCCGGCTGACGATCCCGTCCCGATAAATTCGGCAGACGCCGCGCGGCCCGGTCCGCGCGGCGTTTCCGTTTGTCCCGCGCCGCGCAGGCGGCGGGACGGCTGGGGAGGGGAGGTCGACGGCCTCCCCGCAGAAGGCGAAGGAGGCCGCAATGGCCGATGGCGACGACGAATACGTGTATGACGAGGCGACGGGCGAGTGGCGCCCGGCTTCGGAGGTGGCAGCCCAGGCCGCGGCTTCGACCCGCCCGGAGGTCCGCGACGCCTCCGGCAACCTGCTGGCCGACGGGGACTCGGTCACCCTGATCAAGGACCTCAAGGTCAAGGGCGCCGGGCAGACCCTGAAGCAGGGCACCGTCATCCGCTCGATCCGCCTCACCGACAATCCCGAGGAGATCGACTGCCGGCACGAGACGATCCGCGGCCTCGTGCTGCGCACCGAGTTCGTGCGTAAGCGCTGAGCCGCTCTGACAAGGCGAGCCCACCGCACGGCATGGCCTGATGCCGTGCGGTTTTTCATCGCCGCAGGCGTGATTTCCGCGCCGGCCGTGCGATTGACAGCAGATGCCTGCCGTCCTGAACTCAGCCTGAGGCCGAACACGGCCGAGACGTGGCGCGGCGGCACGAGCAGGCCGATGGCATTTCGTCATCCTCCCTGCGGGCCGGACGTGCCCGCAACGGAGGAGGAAACGGATGAAGCGGGCGATTTCGCTTTTCGCGATGGCGTTCCTTGCCGCCATGCCGGCGGCCAGGGCGCAGGACGCCGTCAAAATCGGCGTGCTCAATGACCAGTCCGGCAACTATGCCGAATTCGGCGGGCGCGGCTCGGTCGCGGCGGCGCGCATGGCCATCGAGGATTTCGGCGGCAGCGTGCTCGGCAAGAAGATCGAGCTCGTCTCGGCCGACCACCAGAACAAGCCTGACGTGGCGGCCGCCCTGGCGCGGCGCTGGTACGATGTCGACGGCGTCACCGCCATCGCCGACCTGACCAACTCCGCTGTCGCGCTCGCGGTCGGCGGGCTGGCGCGCGAGCGCAACAAGGTCGCGCTGTTCAACGGGCCGGCGACGACGCGCCTGTTCAACGAGGACTGCCTGGCCACGGGCTTCATGTGGACCTTCGACACCGCGACCTCGGCGAAGGGCACGGCGCTCTCCGTGCTGCGCGAGGGCGGCGACAGCTGGTACATCATCGCGGCCGACTATGCCTTCGGCCACCAGCTCACCGCCGACATCGAATCGGTGGTCGCGGCCAATGGCGGCAAGACGCTCGGCACCGTGCGCCATCCGCTCGGCAGCGCCGACTTCTCGTCTTTCCTGCTGCAGGCGCAGGCCTCCAAGGCGAAGATCGTCGCCTTCGCCAATGCCGGCACCGACACCATCAACTCGATCAAGCAGGCGGGCGAGTTCGGCATCGTCGACGCCGGCCAGAAGATCGCCGCCATGGTGGTGGTGCTGAGCGACGTGCACGGGCTCGGCCTCGACAAGGCCAAGGGGCTGATCACCACCACGGCCTATTATCACGACCGCGACAAGGAGAGCCGGGCCTGGGCCGATCGCTATGCCGAGCGCATGAAGCAGATGCCGGGCATGATCCAGGCCAGCGTCTACTCCTCCGTGCTGCATTACCTGCGCGCGGTGAAGGCGGCCGGCACCGCTGACGGCCCCGCCGTCGCCGCCAAGATGCGCGAGATGCCGCTGGACGACTTCTTCGCCAAGGGCGCGAAGATCCGCGAGGACGGCCGCCTCATGAACGACATGATGCTGGTCGAGGTGAAGGCGCCGGCGGAGTCCAAGGCTCCGTGGGACTATTTCAAGGTGGTGCGCGCCATCCCGGCCGCGGAGATCATTCCGCCGCTCTGGGCGAGCAAGTGCCCGCTGGTGAAGAAGTGATCCGGCGTCCGGGCGGCTTCCGGGCCGCCCGGCCCCTGCCGGTTGACAGCGGCAGTCCAAGCGGTTAACAGCCCGAATTCCGGTTTCATGCATGACGATGCCGTTGCCTTCGAAGGAAGGGACGACGTCGCGTTGTCGCGTGGGGCGGAATCATAATCCCGCAGGGGCCGGCCTCCACCGGACGCGGGGTGTCCTGACCGGCGACGCGATCGCGCCCGCCGGCCGATCAATGGAGAGGTGACGATCATGGCTCGTATTGCAGGCGTCAACATTCCCACCGGCAAGCGCGTCGTCATCGCGCTGCAGTACATTCACGGCATCGGCGCCGCCAAGGCGCAGGAGATCTGCGAGAAGGTCGGCATCGCCGCCGAGCGTCGCGTGAACCAGCTGACCGACGCCGAGGTCCTGCAGATCCGCGAGACCATCGACCGCGACTACCTCGTCGAGGGCGACCTGCGTCGCGAAGTCTCGATGAACATCAAGCGCCTGATGGACCTCGGCTGCTATCGCGGCCTGCGTCATCGTCGCTCGCTGCCGGTCCGCGGCCAGCGCACGCACACCAACGCCCGTACCCGCAAGGGCAAGGCGAAGCCGATCGCCGGCAAAAAGAAGTGAGTTTCGGCGGGCCGGTTTTCCGGCCCGCCGTATTTTGCGCCGCCCGGTCCTCCTCGCGAGGCGGGCGGCATCCCCAGCGCCTGGCATGACGGGCGCGCCTGAAGGATGGAAGACCAGAGAATGGCCAAGGAAGCCCAACGCGTCCGTCGTCGCGAACGCAAGAACATCGTCTCCGGCGTCGCGCATGTGAACGCCTCGTTCAACAACACCATGATCACCATCACCGACGCGCAGGGCAACACGATCTCCTGGTCGTCGGCCGGCACGATGGGCTTCAAGGGCTCGCGTAAGTCGACCCCCTACGCCGCCCAGATCGCCGCCGAGGACGCCGCCCGCAAGGCTGCCGAGCACGGCATGCGCACCCTCGAGGTCGAGGTCACCGGTCCGGGTTCGGGCCGCGAGTCGGCGCTGCGCGCGCTGCAGGCCGCCGGCTTCACCGTCACCTCGATCCGCGACGTGACCCCGATCCCGCACAATGGCTGCCGGCCGCGCAAGCGCCGCCGCGTCTGAGCCAGGACCGGTTTCGAAGCGGCGCCCGCAGGGGCGGGCGCCGGTACGGGGCGGCCCGACGCCGCCATTGCATTGAAGCACCAGGAGTGCGGTCGTGATCAGCAAGAACTGGCAGGATCTGTCCAAGCCGAACAAGCTCGAAGTCAAGGTCGGGGACGACCCGAAGCGTCTGGCCACCGTGGTCGCGCGGCCGCTGGAGCGCGGCTTCGGCATGACGCTCGGCAATGCGCTGCGTCGCGTGCTGCTCTCCTCGCTCCAGGGCGCCGCGGTCACCGCCGTCCAGATCGACGGTGTCCTGCACGAGTTCTCCTCGATTCCGGGCGTCCGCGAGGACGTCACCGACATCGTCCTGAACATCAAGGCCATCGCGCTGAAGATGCAGGGTGAGGGCCCGAAGCGCATGACGCTTCGCAAGTCCGGCCCGGGCATCGTCACCGCCGGCGACATCAACACGGTCGGCGACGTGTCGGTCCTCAACCCCGACCTCGTGCTCTGCACGCTGGACGACGGGGCCGAGATCCGCATGGAGTTCACGGTCAACACCGGCAAGGGCTACGTCCCGGCCGAGCAGAACCGTCCGGAAGACGCGCCGATCGGCCTGATCCCGGTCGACAGCCTGTATTCGCCGGTCAAGAAGGTCAGCTACCGCGTCGAGAATACCCGCGAGGGCCAGAATCTCGACCGCGACATGCTCACCCTCCAGATCGAGACCAACGGCTCGGTCACTCCCGAGGACGCGCTGGCGCTGGCCGCTCGCATCCTGCAGGACCAGCTGGCCGTCTTCATCACCTTCGAGGAGCCGCGCAAGGAAGAGGCCGTCTCGACCGCGCCGCAGCTTCCGTTCAACCCGGCCCTGCTCAAGAAGGTCGACGAGCTCGAGCTGTCGGTCCGTTCGGCGAACTGCCTGAAGAACGACAACATCGTCTACATCGGCGACCTGATCCAGAAGTCCGAGGGCGAGATGCTGCGCACCCCGAACTTCGGCCGCAAGTCGCTCAACGAGATCAAGGAAGTGCTCGCCACCATGGGCCTCCATCTCGGGATGGACGTGCAGGGCTGGCCGCCGGAGAACATCGAAGAGCTGGCCAAGCGCTTCGAAGAGCACTACTGAGACCCGGCGCGGGAGGCATCCCGCGCCATTCCCCGCCCGGCGCGAGCCGGAGCATAAAGGACGGCCGTTCCGTGGCACGGCGGCCGTAAGCAACGAAGGAGCCTCATCATGCGTCACGGTTTCCGCGGCCGTCGTTTCAACCGCACCGTCGAGCATCGCCAGGCGATGTTCGCCAATCTCGCTCAGGCGCTGATCAAGCACGAGCAGATCACCACCACCCTGCCGAAGGCCAAGGACCTGCGTCCGGTCGTCGAGAAGCTGATCACGCTCGGCAAGCGCGGCGATCTGCACGCCCGCCGCCAGGCGATCGCGCAGATCAAGGATGTCGCCTTGGTCGGCAAGCTGTTCTCGGCGCTGGCCGAGCGCTACAAGGACCGCAATGGCGGCTACACCCGCATCATGAAGGCCGGCTTCCGCTTCGGTGACAACGCGCCGATGGCCGTGATCGAGTTCGTCGATCGCGACGAGGACGCCAAGGGTCAGGATTCGGGCCCGGTGCAGACGGCGGACGACGAGGCGGCCTGAGCCGCCCCGCTCCGACCCATCGTCGGATCAGATCAAAGGCGGTCCTTCGGGGCCGCCTTTTTTGCGTTCCGGAGGGCGCTTACGCTGCACCGCGACATTTGACCTCTTCCAAGATTCTGCCCAGGCCTTGTGCGGAGATTGCCCAGCAATTATGCGATTGCTGCCCCTTTGTTCGTTTTTGTCGGATTTCGTGTCATGTCTGAAAACAGCCTTCTCGATCATGCTCTCGTTCGCCTCGACGAGGCCGCGCGGCACCTGAACATCGACGCCGATGTGATCGAGAAGCTGAAATACGCTCGCGAGACCACCAAGGCCCGCCTGATGATCCGCATGGACGACGGCTCCCGCAAGTCGTTCCTCGCCTGGCGCTGCCGCTATGACGACACCCGGGGTCCGACCAAGGGCGGCATCCGCTTCCATCCGGAATCGACGGCCGACGAGGTCGAGACGCTCGCATTCTGGATGACCTTCAAATGCGCCGTGATGAACCTGCCCTATGGCGGCGGCAAGGGCGCCGTGCAGGTCGATCCCCGCGCGCTGTCGAAGACCGAGCTGGAGCGCCTGTCGCGCGCCTACATCCAGGCCTTCGCCCGCATCATCGGGCCGGATCGCGACATCCCGGCGCCTGACGTCTACACCAACTCGATGATCATGGGCTGGATGGCCGACGAGTACGGTCAGATCGTCGGCGAGACCGTGCCCGCCGTGATCACCGGCAAGCCGATCGCGCTGGGCGGCTCGCTCGGGCGCGGCGACGCGACGGCGCGCGGCGGCTACTACCTCGTGCGCAATCTCGCTTCCGAGCTCGGCCTCGGCGAGCGCATGCGGGTGGCGGTGCAGGGCTTCGGCAATGCCGGCCAGTACATCGCCCAGCTGCTGGCGGCCGATGGGCACACCATCGTCGCGGTCTCCGATTCCTCGGGCGCGGTCGCGGCCAAGGATGGGCTCGACCTCGACGCGCTGATGGCCGCCAAGGCCAAGGGCAAGTCGGTGCGCGAGACGGCGGGGCAGGGCGGCCATGTCGCGCTCTCGGCCGACGAGCTGGTCGGCGTCGATTGCGACCTGCTGGTCCCGGCCGCGCTGGAGAACATGATCCACAAGGGCAATGCCGAGACGATCAAGGCCCGCGTCGTGCTGGAGCTCGCCAACGGCCCCGTCACCTCGGAGGCCGACGCGCTTCTCGAGGCGCGCGGCGTCGTGGTGCTGCCCGACATCCTGGCGAATGCCGGTGGCGTCACCGTCTCCTATTTCGAGTGGGTGCAGAACCGCCAAGGCTTCTACTGGCCGCTGGAGGAGATCCACGAGCGTCTGCGCACCATCATGGAGCGCGAGGGCCGTGGCATCTGGGACGTCTCGCAGTCGAAGAAGATCTCCATGCGCACCGCTGCCTATGTCCACGCGCTCAGCCGCCTGGCCGAGGCGATCGAGGCGCACGGGACGCAGAACTTCTTCGCCAGCTGATCGATCGCCGATCTCGCGTACGGACATGCAAACGGGCGGGGCAGCGATGCCCCGCCCGTTTCGTTTCTCAGGCCGGGTGGGCGGCCAGTTGACCGGCAAGATCGACGATGGTGTCGAGCTGCTGGTCGAAGATGTCGGCATCGGCGCTGATACCATAGAGCCCGAAGATGAACTCGGTGGTTGGGTCGCGCTCGGCCATGCCCATCGTCCAGCCGGCGAAACGCCGCTCGATCGCGGTCGCCTGCTGCAGCAGGCGCAGATCGCCGTGCCGCGGATCAGCCATGATCCGCCCGTAGGTCTCGACGACGCTGTCGCCCTCGCCCTCGAGGATCTGGGCGAAGCCGCCCGGTGTGACCAGGAGGAAGCCGGTGATTCCGTTGAGTTCGTTCAGCCGCTGCGCGCTGGCGAGGATGCGCGGGATCTCCACGGATCGCTCGGCCTCGACGAGGCGGCTTCGACTGGCATAAACAAGTTGCGTGAGTGTCACTGAACCGTCCCTTCGGCTCGCCGTCGGAGCGAACGAATACGGAGGGCTTCAGGGCGCTCGCATACTGCCGGGTCCGTCGATCTCGGTGAAATTGACAAATGATCTGTTCGGATAAGGAAACGCCAGTGGCGCGGTTTGGTTTCAACACGGAGGCCGGCATGACCCGCGCGAGCGCGCAGTTCAAGGGCCTCGCGGCGGCTGTCCTTCTGGCCTCTTTCGGCCTCGCTCAGCCCGCCATGGCGCAGACGCGACAGGTGCCCGAAACCCGCCAGCAGGTCACGCTCTCCTTCGCCCCCGTGGTGCAGAAGACCTCGCCCGGCGTGGTCAACGTCTACGGCGTGCGCGTCGAGCGCCGGCCGCAGAATCCGTTCATGGACGATCCCTTCTTCCGCCGCTTCTTCGGCGATGGCGGCTTCGGCGTGCCGCGCGAGCAGGTGCAGCGTTCGCTCGGCTCGGGGGTGATCGTCGATGGAGGCGGGCTGGTCGTCACCAACAACCACGTCATCGAGGGCATGACCGAGGTGAAGGTGGCGCTCGCCGACAAGCGCGAATACGAGGCGACCATCGTGCTGCGCGATCCGCGCACCGATCTCGCCGTGCTGCGACTGAAGAACGCCAAGGATCTCGCCTCGGTCGAGCTCGGCGATTCGGACGAGTTGCAGATCGGCGACATCGTGCTGGCGATCGGCAACCCGTTCGGCGTCGGCCAGACGGTGACGCAGGGCATCGTCTCGGCGCTGGCGCGCACGCAGGTCGGCGTCGCCGACGCCCAGTCCTTCGTGCAGACCGACGCGGCGATCAACCCCGGCAATTCGGGCGGCGCGCTGGTCGACATGCATGGCCGCGTCGTCGGCATCAACACCGCGATCTTCTCGCGCTCCGGCGGCAGCCACGGCATCGGCTTCGCCATCCCCTCCGCCATGGTGCGCGTCGTGGTCGAGAGCGCCCGCGGCGGCGCCTCCACCGTGCGGCGGCCCTGGTTCGGCGCGCGCCTGCAGGCGCTGACGGCGGAAGTCGCCGAGGGGCTCGGGCTCGACCGGCCGGCGGGCTCGGTCGTGGCCGGCGTGGTCGAGAAGGGGCCTGCCGCCGAGGCGGGCCTGCGCCGTTCCGACGTGATCCTCGCGGTCGACGGCATGGCGGTCGATGATCCCGACAGCTTCGGCTACCGCTTCGCCACGCGCCCGATCGGCGGCACGACCGCGATCGGCATCCTGCGCGGCGGCAAGCGCATGACCCTGACCGTCAAGCTTGTCTCGGCGCCGGAGACCCGCCCGCGCGAGCCGGTGAAGCTTGGCGGCCGCTCGCCGCTTGCCGGGCTGACCGTGATGAACCTCTCGCCGGCGCTGGCCGAGGAACTCTCGCTCGATCCCTCGACCGATGGCGTCGTTGCCGGCGACATTGAGGAGGACAGCCCCGCCGCGCGCGTCGGCTTCCGCAAGGGCGACATCATCGTGGCGCTGAACGGCGAGCGGATCGCCACCTCGCGCGATCTCGAGACCGCGACGCGCGAGCGCAAGCGCGCCTGGGAGGTGACGATCTCGCGCGGCGGCCAGACCTTCACCTCCGTCTTCGGCGGGTGAGGTGAGCGACCTGTTCTCCGCGTCCGGCCTCGACAAGGCCGGGCCGCGCCCACTCGCCGACCGGCTGCGCCCGACCACGCTGGGCGAGGTCACCGGCCAGGACCATCTCACCGGCCCCGACGGCGTGCTGACGCGGCTGATCGCCTCCGGCTCGCTCGGCAACCTGATCTTCTGGGGCCCCCCCGGCACCGGCAAGACCACGGTGGCGCGGCTGCTCGCCGGCGTGACCGATCTCGGCTTCGAGCAGATCTCGGCGATCTTCTCCGGCGTCGCCGATTTGAAGAAGGCGTTCGAATCGGCGAGGGCCCGCCGGCTCGGCGGCAAGGGCACGCTGCTCTTCGTCGACGAGATCCACCGCTTCAACCGGGCACAGCAGGACGCCTTCCTCCCGGTGATGGAGGACGGCACGATCACGCTCGTCGGCGCCACCACCGAGAACCCGTCCTTCGCGCTCAATGCGGCGCTGCTGTCGCGGGCGCGCGTCCTGACCTTCAAGGCGCTGGACGAGGGCGCGCTGCTCTTCCTGCTCGGGCGGGCGGAGCTTCTGGAGAATCGCGAGCTGCCGCTGACCCCGGAGGCCAAGGCCCAGCTCGCCCGCTTCGCCGATGGCGACGGACGCGCCGCGCTGACGCTGGCCGAGGAGATCTGGCGCGCCGCCAAGCCCGGCGAGATCTTCGACGAGGCCGGTCTGGCCGAGGTGATCCAGCGCCGCGCGCCGATCTACGACAAGGCGCAGGACGGGCACTACAATCTGATCTCGGCGCTGCATAAGACGATCCGCGGCTCCGATCCCGACGCGGCGCTCTACTATTTCGCGCGCATGCTCGATGCGGGCGAGGATCCGCGCTTCCTGGCGCGGCGGCTGGTGCGCATGGCGGTGGAGGATATCGGCCTGGCCGACCCCCAGGCGCTGATCCATGCGCGGGCGGCGGCCGAGACCTATGAGCAGCTCGGCTCGCCCGAGGGCGAACTCGCCCTGGCCAATTCGGTGATCTATCTGGCGACCGCGCCGAAATCGAACGCGGCCTATGTCGCGTACAAGGCGGCGGTGGCGAGCGCCAAGCGCGGGGGCTCGCTGATGCCGCCCAAGACCATCCTCAATGCTCCCACCGGGCTGATGAAGAGCGAGGGCTACGGCGCCGACTACCATTACGATCATGATGCGCCGGACGCCTTCTCCGGCCAGGACTACTGGCCCGAGGCGCTGGGCCGGCAGCGCTTCTACGATCCGCCGGAGCGCGGCTTCGAGCGCGAGATCGGCAAGCGGCTGGAATGGTGGGAGCGGCTGCGGCAGGAGCGGCGCGGCCAGCGGGAGTGAGGCGGCGGGCGAGCTCGGTCGGCGGTCGGATTCGCGAGTCGCTTCAGACCGATCGGACCGATTCCTTCGGGAGCGATTCAAGCGCTTCGAGCGGTTTGTCCGCCGGGGCGTGAGGCAGCCCGCGCGGGCGCTGCGGCGCCGCGCGGCGCGAAATCGTTTGTCTGGCGGGCCGCCTCGCTCTATGCCCGTGCGATGGTCTCCGCATTCACGGTCTTTCTCGGCGCCGGTCTCGGCGGCGTGCTCCGGCACGGCGTCAACCTCGCATCGCTGAAATGGTTCGGGGCGGGCTTTCCGGTCGGCACGATGGCGATCAACGTCGCCGGTTCGCTGCTGATGGGGATCGTCGCGGGGTATCTCGCCTTCCGCGCCGGCGAGGGTTGGACGCAGGGCGTGCGCCTGTTCCTGGCCACCGGCGTGCTCGGGGGCTTCACCACCTTTTCGGCCTTCTCGCTCGACGCCGTCCTGCTCTGGGAGCGCGGCGCGGCCTTGCAGGCCCTGGGCTATGTCGTCGGATCCGTCGCGCTGTCGCTCGGCGGTCTGGTTGCGGGGCTCGCTCTCGTCAGGGGAATGACATGAAGACCGGCGGCAAAGGAACCGGACGGGGACCGCGCGGACCGCGCCCGGCCGGCGATGCCCCCCGCGGCAAGCGGCCGAGCCATGATGCGCGCCGGCAGGCCAAGGCCGCCGGGCGCAGGGGGCCGGAGGAGGAGGGCCGCGTCGCGCCGGCCCGCAAGCCCGCGCCCGCACGGCCGGTGCCGGCGACGCGCACCCGCGCCGAGGTGAAGGCCGAGGCGTCGGAGGTGCTCGCCACCGGCGTGCAGCAGCTCGTGGTGACGCCCGACGAGAACGAGATGCGGATCGACCGCTTCCTCGAATCGCGCTTCCCGCAGCTCTCCTTCAGCCATATCCAGCGCATCGTCCGGAAGGGCGAGCTGCGCGTCGACGGCAAGCGCGCCGACAGCAAGGACCGGCTGGTCCCCGGCCAGACCGTGCGCATCCCGCCGCTCAAGCTGGAGCAGCAGGCGCAGCGCCCGCGCTCGCCCAAGGCGGATGCGGACACGATCGGTTTCCTGCGCTCGATCACGCTCTACGAGGACGAGGACGTGCTCGTGCTCAACAAGCCGGCGGGGCTGGCGGTGCAGGGCGGCTCCGGCACCAAGAAGCATGTCGACGGTATGCTGGAGGCGCTGACCGGCAAGGACGGCCAGAAGCCGCGCCTGGTCCACCGCCTCGACAAGGACACCTCGGGCTGCCTCGTCATCGCCAAGTCGCGCTTCGCGGCGGCGACGCTGGCCAAGACCTTCCGCTCGCGCTCGGCCCGCAAGGTCTACTGGGCGCTGGTCTACCACGTGCCGCGGGTGAAGCAGGGCCGCATCTCGACTTATCTCGCCCGCGAGGAGGCCTATGACGGCGACCAGCGCATGGCGGTGGCCCAGCATGGCGAGGACGGCGCGATGCACGCCGTGACCTATTACGCCGTGGTCGAGACCGCGGCGCAGAAGCTCGCCTGGCTCTCGCTGAAGCCGGTGACCGGACGCACGCACCAGCTGCGCGCGCACGCCGCCCATATCGGCCATCCGATCGTCGGCGACCCGAAGTATTTCGACATCCAGAACTGGGAGATGCCCGGCGGCATCCAGAACAAGCTGCATCTGCTGGCGCGGCGCATCGTGCTGCCGCATCCGCGCGGCAAGGGCACGATCGACGTCAGCGCGCCGCTGCCGCCGCATATGCGCCAGTCCTGGAACCTGCTGGGATTCGAGGACGCGCCCTACGACCCGATCGTCGAGGCGCCGGACGAGTAGCGCGCTGCCCGGTCGGCGCGTCGGCGGACCTAGCGTCATGAGAACGCTTGCGGAACGGATTGTGATCTGTTCTATTCATGTTCTCGTCACCGCAGGAGGCTTTCGCATGTCGCGCCTGACCGTCTTCGCTGCCGTCCTCGCCTTGTCGTCCACCGCTGTTTGCTCCACCGCCGCGCTCGCCCAGAGCGTGTCGCGATCGGCCTCTCCCGAGGCGGTGGTCCGGCAGGCCGCCGCGCCTGCCGCCGCCGATCCGATCCCGCGCGCCGCCCGCGCCGAGGCAAGGCGCGACTGCTATGCCGAGAACATCGCCCTGACCGGCACCGATCTGCGCCAGGCGATGCGCGACTGCATGCAGGCGCGCTTTCCGGGCGTGAAGCTATATGGCAGCGACGGGCTGACCCGCGACGGCCGGCCCACCGCCGCGACCGCGCGGACGCAATGCCGCCAGGAGGCCGACCAGCGCGGGCTGGCAGGCGAGGAGCGGCGCCAAGCGCTGGTCTCCTGCTTCGGGGCCAAGCGTCCCGACCTCGCCCAGCGCGCCGAATGCCGCAAGGAGGCGCGCGGCAAGGGGCTGGCGGGAGAGGCGCTGCGCGCCGCGATCGCGGCTTGCACGCGCTCCGAGCCGGGCTGACGCTCAGCGGCCGCGGGGGGCATCCCCGTCCTCATGGCCCGCCTGCGCTTGCGGCTGTGGTGCCGCCGGCCGGTGCGGGCTAGAGCAGGGGCGGATCGTCAGGGTGTCGGGTCTGTCCCCGTCCGCGACGATCCGTGAACCGAGCCCGCAGCAGGAGGCCGGGTCGCCGTGGTCTTTCGCGGCGCCCGGGACATGCCGTCATGAAACTCGTCATCTTCGATCTCGACGGCACGCTGATCGATTCCGAGGCGATCATCCTCGGCGCGCAATATGAGACCTTCGCGCGCCTCGGGCGACCGCATCCGGGACGCGCGGCCGGGCTCGGGGTGATCGGGCTGACGCTGGACATCGCGCTGATGCGGCTAGCCGGGCTGGAGCAGCCGGATCCGCTGCTGACCGAGACCTATAAGGAGGTGTTCGGCGCAATGCGGCGGCAGGGCGAGAGCGATCCGGCGCTGGCCGAGCCGCTGTTTCCCGGCGTCGAGGCGCTGCTGTCGGGGCTCTCCGGCGCGCCCGCGACCGCGCTCGGCATCGCGACCGGCAAGTCGCGGCGCGGAGCCGACTATATCGTCGCCCGCCATGGCTGGGCCGACCTGTTCGCGACGATCCAGACCGCCGACGACGCGATCTCGAAGCCCCATCCCGAGATGATCCACCGGGCGATGCAGGCGGTCGGCGCGCGGCCGCAGGACACGCTGATGATCGGCGATTCGAGCTTCGACATGGAGATGGCGGTCGCGGCCGGCGCGACCCCTGTCGCGGTGTCCTGGGGCTTCCAGCCGGTCGCGGCGCTGCGCGCCGCCGGCGCGCGCCATGTCGTCGACAGCTGCGCGGATCTGGCGGAGTTCCTGGCCCGGCGTTGACGCGGCTCGCGGCGCGCGCCCGCGAGTGCTGGCGGTCCGGCTGGTCCGACAAGCGGTTTCGGCGGGGCGGCTCGTGGTGCGTTCCGGCCGTGCCGCCAGCCGGTTGCAGGCTGCCGGTCGGCCGGGCGGCGCGACTGCGGTATGCGTCGCGCGGCAGCGATAAGCCGTTCGCCCCGGCGTAGTGAGTGGCCGGGCAAGTGTGGTGATACGCTGTGCCCGGCGCAGGCGCGCGCCACATGTCTGGTCGGCCTATCTCTCGAAAGCCAATCTCGCGCGCATCGGACAATCTCGGGCGGTCAGCCGCTGGCGGGGGATCCCGCTCGCAACCTGTCGGCTCGCTGTCGCGCCGCGAGACTGGCCGTGCGTGCCCGCCGGCGCCTGCAGAAGGCAGCGACGCTGCGCACGGGGACGCGGCCGCACCGCCGGCCAAGCGCGAGGCTGCGCACGGGCATTGCCGAACCGACCGCCGGCGGATGCTGCGCGTGCCGGTAAGAACCCTGCAACCACGTCGACTCAGGAGCGTTTAACCTGAACATCCGTTCAGACTCTCGCGTTAACGACCTGATCAGGGGCGTGGCCGCATCGTCGCGACACAACAGGGAAACACCGGCGCAAAACAAAGCCGGACTGGGGTTGAACGATGATTGGTCATGAGCTGCGTGAATTCGTCGATCATGTGATGAGCGCCAAGATGATCGGCGACGAAGACGTCCGTTTTCTTCGCGACGAGGTCCTGGGCGATGTCGTCATGACGCGTGACACCCTCGACATCCTGATCGCGCTCGATCGTGCGGTCTGCCGGACCTCGGCGCTGTTCGCGGACTATCTGGTCGCGGCCTGCGTCGACTTCGCGGTCTGGGAGAGCCGGGTCACCGGCCATGTCGATCGCGAGACCGCCCATTGGCTGGTCGCGACGCTCTCGGCCGGCGAGGGCCCGAGCCCGCTCGCGCGGCGGATCGCCTTCGAGGTGGTGCGTGAGGCGCAGAGCTGCGACGAGGCGCTGGTCTGCTTCGCGATGAGCCGCGGCGGCGCCCGCATCGGCCACGCCAAGGCGGCGCCGGCTCCGGTCCGCATGGCGAGCTGAGCCGCCTGGCCGCCGCCGCGGGCCGTGCCGTTCCCGGAAGGCGTGCGCGCATGCCCTTCGGCCTAAGCATAAAGCCGACTTATCGCCCAGTGGACGGGCGGGCGCGGCTCCCGTACATCCGGCTGACGAGCCAGCAGCCGTTGCGGGGGTGTCGCGCATGTTCACGAAAATCCTGATCGCGAACCGGGGCGAGATCGCCTGCCGCGTCATCAAGACCGCGCGGCGCATGGGCATCGCGACGGTCGCCGTGTATTCCGACGCCGATCGCGACGCGCTCCATGTCGAAATGGCCGACGAGGCCGTCCATATCGGCGCGGCGCCGGCCGCCGAATCCTATCTCCAGATCGACAAGATCGTCGCCGCCTGTAAAGCAACCGGCGCGGAAGCGGTGCATCCGGGCTATGGCTTCCTGTCCGAGCGCGAGGCCTTCGCCCAGGCGCTCAAGGACAACGGCATCGTCTTCATCGGCCCCAATCCAGGCGCCATCGCCGCGATGGGCGACAAGATCGAATCGAAGAAGGCGGCGGCGGCCGCCAAGGTCTCGACGGTTCCCGGCTTCCTCGGCGTGATCGAGAGCCCGGAGCACGCGGTGAAGATCGCCGACGAGATCGGCTATCCCGTGATGATCAAGGCCTCGGCCGGCGGCGGCGGCAAGGGCATGCGCATCGCCCATTCGGCCGGCGAGGTGGCGGAGGGCTTCGCCCGCGCCAAGTCGGAGGCCGCGTCCTCCTTCGGCGACGATCGCGTCTTCGTCGAGAAGTTCATCGTCGACCCGCGCCATATCGAGATCCAGGTGCTGGGCGACAAGCACGGCAACGTCATCTATCTCGGCGAGCGCGAATGCTCGATCCAGCGGCGCAACCAGAAGGTGGTCGAGGAGGCGCCGTCGCCGCTGCTCGACGAGGCCACCCGCCGCAAGATGGGCGAGCAGGCCGTGGCGCTGGCCAAGGCCGTCAACTACGACAGCGCCGGCACGGTGGAATTCGTCGCCGGGCAGGACAAGTCCTTCTACTTCCTCGAGATGAACACGCGCCTGCAGGTCGAGCATCCGGTGACCGAGATGATCACCGGCATCGACCTCGTCGAGCAGATGATCCGCGTCGCCTATGGCGAGAAGCTGGCGCTGACCCAGGCCGATGTGAAGCTCGACGGCTGGGCGGTCGAATCGCGTGTCTACGCCGAGGACCCGACCCGCAATTTCCTGCCCTCGACCGGGCGGCTGGTCACCTATCGCCCGCCGCTCGAAGGGCCGGACGGCGAGGCCATGGTGCGCAATGACACCGGCGTCTTCGAGGGCGGCGAGATCTCGATCTATTACGACCCGATGATCGCCAAGCTCGTCACCCACGCCCCGACGCGCGAGGCGGCGATCGCGGCGCAGGCCCGCGCGCTCGACGCCTTCGCCATCGACGGCATCCGCCACAACATCCCCTTCGTCTCGGCGCTGATGCATCACCCGCGCTGGATCGCCGGCAACCTCTCGACCGGCTTCATCGCCGAGGAGTTCCCGGAAGGCTTCGCGCTGCCGGCGCCGTCCGGCGCGGTCGCGCAGCGCATGGCCGCCATCGCCATCGCCTGCGACCACCGCCTCAACGCCCGCAAGCGCCATGTCTCGGCGCAGATGGAGGGCTGGCGCACGGTCGAGTTCGAGCGCACGCGCATCGTCTCGCTCGGCGGCGAGCGGTTCGAGGGCGAAGTCTGCGAGCAGGGCGAGGGCATCGCGATCGGCTTCGGCGCTGGCAGCGTCGCGGTCGAAAGCGACTGGCGCCCGGGCCAGCCGGTCTGGCGCGGCACGATCGACGGCGTCGCGGTAGCGGCCCAGGTGCGCGCGATCCTGAACGGCGTCGCGCTCGGCCATGCCGGCGCCTATGCCGATGCGCATGTCTACACGCCGCGCGAGGCGGAACTCGCCGCGCTAATGCCGGAAAAGGCCGCGGCCGACACCGGCAAGGTGCTGCTCTGCCCGATGCCCGGCCTGGTCAAGGCGATCTCGGTTGCGGTCGGCCAGGAGGTGAAGGCGGGCGAACCGCTCGCCATGGTCGAGGCGATGAAGATGGAGAACGTGCTGCGCGCCGAGAAGGACGTCACCATCGCCAAGATCCTGGCGAAGGAGGGCGATTCGCTCGCGGTCGACGCCGTCATCATGGAATTCGCCTGAGGCGCGCGACCGACTGCGGCATTGACCCTCGGGCAGGGGGCGGCATGATCGGCGGATGCGTTGCCTCATGCCCGCCCTGCGGCTGCCCGTATTGCCGTTTCTCGCCTGCCTCTCGGCTATCCTGCCCGCCGCCGCACAGGCTCCGGGCCAGCCCCGGATCGAGACGCGCGACCGGAACGCCCTGACGCAATGCGTCCGCGACAATGCCGGCTCGGCCAGCGCCTGCATCGGTTCCGTCGCGATCGCCTGCGTGCGTGCGGCGCCCGGTGACCGGGCCGAAGCCGAAATCGCCTGTGCCAGGCGCGAGGAGGCGCTCTGGCGCGAGCGGATGTCGATGGCGCTGCGCGTCGTCTCGCGCGGGCTCGACGTCAGCGGCGCATCGCGCCTCGCCGCGCTCCAGTCGGGCTGGGAGGCGCATGCCCAGCAGAGCTGCGCCTTCGAGGCCGGGTTGCAGGCCCCGGCGCGCAGCGGCGGCCGGCTGGCGGGCTGCAATCTGCGCGAGGTCGCGTTGCGGGCGCTGGCTGTCGAGCGGCTCGGCGCCGGACGCCGAAGCGCGCGCGAGGCGACGCCGCCCCGGATCATCCGATGACGCGGCGCGTTCTGCGCTGAAACGCGGCGCTGCCCGCGCGGCGCCACGATCGATCGTCACAGAGATCGCGTCGGGCAAACCGCGCCACACAGATCACGCCAACACGTCGCGCGCAGAGCAGGGCGCGCGCACCGCTCAGGGAACGCATGTTCTACATTCTCTCGAAGGTCGTCTGGTTCTTCCTCTCGCCGGTCAATGCCGCGATCGTCGGCATCGTGCTGGCCTCGGGGCTGGCCTTCACCCGCTTCGCCGGCCAGGGGCGCTGGCTCGGCCTGTTCTGCGTGGTCGTGCTGGTGCTGCTCGCCTTCAGCCCGCTGCCGCGCATCCTGGTCCGGCCGCTGGAGGACCGCTTCCCGCAGCAGAGCGTCCAGGGTGGCCGGATCGACGGCATCGTGGTGCTCGGCGGGGCGATCAACGTGGCGCGCAACGACATCGTGCTGAACAATGCCGCGGCACGCATGACCAAGGCGATGGAGCTGGCGCTCGCCCATCCGGAGGCGAAGTTCGTCTTCACCGGCGGCGGCGAGAACCCGCTCTCGCCCGAACTCGGCAACGAGGCGGACGGGGCGCGCCTGCTCTACCGGTCGCTCGGCCTGCCGGAGGGGCGCCTGATCCTCGAGGACAAGTCGCGCAACACGGTGGAGAACGCGGTGTTCACGCGCCGGCTTGTCGATCCCAAGCCCGGCGAGCGCTGGGTTCTGGTGACCTCGGCCTCGCACATGCCGCGCGCGATCGGCACGTTCCGCAAGGCCGGATTCGAGATCGAGGCCTTCCCGGTCGACTATTATTCCGGCGGTGGCCCGGCCGACTATACGCGGCCCTATCGCAAGGCCGCGCGCGGGCTGGAGATCGCCGATGCCGGCTTCAAGGAATGGGTCGGGCTGGTGACCTATTATCTCGCCGGCTACAGCAGCGCGCTGTTCCCCAAGCCCTGACGGCGGGGCGTCAGCCGGCCTCGCCCGGCAGGCGCAGGCGGTAGACGCCACGGAAGTCGTCCGGGTCGACCGGACGGCCCTTGCGCAGGATGACGAGCCGACCTTCCTTCATCAGCCGGACGGCGACGCGGCGCGCCGGCTGCATCAGCGGCCCCCAGCCGTCGGGATGGGCGCCGCCGACGGCGCAGGCGGCCTCGGTCGGCGAGATGCTCGCGCCGGTGCCGCGTGCGGCCAGCAGGGCGAGGATGGCGCTCTCCAGCGCGGCGTCGCGCGGGTCCTGCGCGGGCGATTCGGCCGTCATGGCGTGTCCTGTTCGTGAGGTAGGACCGGGCCTACAGCCTCATGCCGGAAGATGCGAGCGGCATCGGAACCGAATTGGCGCCGCCACATCGCGGTGAGCACCGCCGCGGTGAAGCCGATGAAGGCGACCGGCCCAAGGAACCAGCCGAGATAGGCGAGCGCGAAGAAGAAGGCGCGCTGCCCGCGGTTGAAATGGCGCCCGGCCGAGATGTTCATCTCCACCGTCTCGTGGATGGCGCGGCTGGCTTCCTCGGCGGTATGGGCGCGGGCGGAGGGCAGGGCGCCGATCAGGATGACGCAGTAATTGAACAGCCGGTAGCTCCAGGCGAACTTGAAGAAGGCATAGCCGAAGATCACCGCCAGCCCGATCACCTTGGTTTCCCAGACGGCGCGCGTCGGCGTCTCGCCGAGCGGCAGGTCGGCGAAGATGGCGACCACCCGGTCGGCCGACTGCAGCAGCGTCAACGCGCCGCCGATGGCGATCAGCGAGGTCGAGGCGAAGAAGGCCGTGCCGTTCTGCAGGCCGTTCATCACCTGGGTGTCGACGATGCGGTTGTCGCGCGCCATCGCCTCCTGCACCCAGCGCTGGCGCCGCAGGTTCATGCGCATGTTGAGGCTGTTGGCCGCATGCGGGCCTAGCTCGACCGCGTAATGATAGCCGACCCAGGATGCCATGAAGAACACCAGGGCGACGATGTCGAGTGTTGCGAATCCGATCATGAACCCTCCGGCGCGGAGATTGGCGAGGGTGTGGGCGGGCTGCAAGCGCGATTGACGCAGCCGGCCCGAACCGCCACCTTGCGCCCCGTCCGGCCCCTTGCGCCGGCGGGGCTGGAGAGGCTGATGTCGCAGACGATCGTCAAGGGTTACAAGGCCTTGCTCGCCGAGGCGGAAGCCGTGGTCGAGACGCTCTCCGTGACGGATGCGCAGCAGCTCCTCGGCCGCGAGGACGTGGTCTTCGTCGACCTGCGCGATCCGCGCGAACTCGAGCGCGAGGGCCGCATGCCCGGCGCCTTCCATTGCCCCCGGGGCATGTTGGAGTTCTGGATCGATCCCGAGAGCCCCTATGCCAAGCCGGTGTTCCAGGACGATAAGCGCTTCGTCTTCTTCTGCGGCGGCGGCTGGCGTTCCGCGCTCGCCGCCAGGACGGCGCAGGAGATGGGCCTGAAGCCGGTCGCCCATGTCGAGGGCGGTTTCGCCGCCTGGAAGAAGGCCGGAGCGCCGATCGAGGCGCCTGCGCCGAAGAAGGCCTGACGGACAGGCCTTGCTCTCCCATATCCTGATCGTGCTGCTGGTCGGCGGCTTCCTGTTCCGCAAGCCGCTCGGCCGCCTGCTCGCGGGGCGCCTGCCGAACCGCGAGGCGCGCCAGCGCGTGCTCGGCACGATCATCGCCGGCTTCCTGCTGGTGATTGTGGTCAGGCTGGCGGCGTACCTCTGGTAAGCGGGCAGGGCGGCGACAGCGGCTCCGCCGGGGGATCGCACACCGCTCCGCTGGCGGGAGAGGTTCGCGGGCGCGACGCGTACGCGCGGGCCCGCGTGACCCTGTCTCATGGCGAAAATCGGGCCTCGGCGCTGCCTTCCGTGCATCCGTTCCATGCGTAAGGGCCGGGTTGCCTGTTTCGCGGGCATCCGGCAGGTTCCCCGCCTTGGCTCGGCATCCAGACAGGGAGGGCTGCATGGTTAACGTCACCGTCTTCATCTCCCCACGACTCGCTCGCCGCTAGGCCGGATCCGCACGCGATCCGCCTGCGGCTCCTGCGCCGCCATTTTTCTCAACCTCGATTTTTAGAAGCCGCAGGCCGCCTCGGCCGCGCTTCAGCTCAATTCGGAGCCGGTCCCGCGCGGGCCGGATGCACCATGTCGCTGTTTTCCAGAGCCGGACGGCCCGAGCCGTTCCGGGACGTCCTCGGCTTCACCTTCGCCCATTGGCGCCGCCAGCCTGGCCGCGTCGGTGCCGTCACCTTCACCGTGATGGCCGCGACCGTCGCCGACCTGTTCATGCCGCTCTATGCGGGACGCCTGGTCGACGCGGTCGCCGGCGATCGCGCCGCCGGTCTCGACGCCGCGCTGATGGCGCTTGCGGCGATGGTCGTGCTCGGCGCCGCCACCGTGTTGTTCCGCCACCTGACCTTCGTCGGGCTGACGCATATGACGCTGCGCACGATGGGCGACGTGGCACGCGAGGCCTTCGCGCGCCTCCAGCGCTTCTCGACCGACTGGCACGCGAACAATTTCGCGGGCTCGACCGTGCGCAAGATCACGCGCGGCATGTGGGCGCTCGACCTGCTGACCGACACGATCCTGCTCTCGCTGCTGCCGTCGCTGGTGATCCTGCTCGGCACCACGGCGCTGCTGGCCTGGCACTGGCCGGCGATGGGTGCGGTCGTCTTCGCCGGCGCGGTGATCTACATCGCGGTGACGGTGTCGCTGTCGCTCGGCTTCGTCGCCCCGGCGGCGCGCCTCGCCAATGCCTGGGACACAAGGCTCGGCGGCGCGCTGGCCGACGCGATCTCGTGCAGCCCCGTGGTCAAGGCGCACGGCGCCGAGGCGCGCGAGGATGCCCGGCTGGCGGGCGTGCTGGGCAAATGGGCCAAGCGCACGCGGCGGACCTGGCTGCGCGGCACCCTGTCGGGCACGACGCAGCAACTCGTGCTGCTGGCGCTGCGGGCGGCGGTGATCGGGCTGATCATCTGGCTCTGGGCGCAGGGGCGGGCGACGCCCGGCGACGTCGCCTTCGTGCTGACCAGCTATGCGGTGGTCCACGGCTATCTGCGCGATGTCGGCCAGCACGTCCACAACCTGCAGCGCTCGGTCAACGACATGGAGGAAATGGTGGCGATGCACGCTCTGCCCTTCGGCGTTGCCGACCGGCCGGGTGCGGAGCCTGTGGCGCTGACCGCCGGAGAGATCGCCTTCGACCGGGTGACCTTCCACTATGGCGGCCACGCCGAACCGCTCTACCGCGACTTCTCGCTCGCCATCCGCGCAGGCGAGAAGGTCGGCCTGGTCGGGCGCTCGGGCTCCGGCAAGACGACCTTCGTCAAGCTGGTGCAGCGGCTCTACGACGTGACCGGCGGGCGCATCCTGATCGACGGCAGCGACATCGCCGGGGTGACGCAGGCCAGCCTGCGGTCCCAGATCGCGATCGTGCAGCAGGATCCGGTGCTGTTCCACCGCTCGCTGGCGGAGAACATCGCCTATGGCCGGCCGGGCGCCAGCCTGGCGCAGATCGAGCAGGCGGCCCGTCTCGCCAATGCGCATGACTTCATCATGCGCCTGCCGAAGGGCTACGCTACGCTGGTCGGCGAACGCGGCGTCAAGCTCTCGGGCGGCGAGCGCCAGCGCGTGGCGCTGGCGCGGGCCTTCCTGGCCGATGCGCCGATCCTGATCCTGGACGAGGCGACCTCGAGCCTGGATTCGGAATCGGAGGGGCTGATCCAGCAGGCGGTCGAACGCCTGATGGAGGGCCGCACCACCATCGTCATCGCCCACCGGCTCTCCACCGTGCGGGCGATGGACCGGATCCTGGTCTTCGACCGGGGGCGGGTGGTCGAGGAGGGCAGCCATGCCGCCCTGCTCGAACGCGAGGGTGGCGCCTATCGCGCCCTGTTCGAGAAGCAGGCGGGCGAGATCGCGAAGGGGCTGGCGGCGTAAGCCGCCGGCCCCGGCCGCGAAAAATGCCGTGGCGGGAATCGCTTGGCGGCGGACGCTGCCAAACCGATTCCGCTGTCAGGCGGCGTCGATCGAGACGCTCTTGACCACCGCATAGACCTGCAGCCCGGGCCTGAGCCCGAGCTGTTCGGCGGATTTCACGGTGACGCGGGCGAGCAGCTCCGCCTCGCCGCAACGCAGGACGACCTCGCGCGCCGACCCGTCCCCGCGACGGGCGCCGAGCTCCGCCACCACGCCTGCCAGCACGTTGAGCGCGCTGATGCCCTCGGGCCGGTGCAGGCTGATCATCACGTCGCTGGCGAGGATGCGCAGGCGCACCGCGCTGCCGAGCGGGGCGGCGCGGCGCGCGACCTGGAGGCGGCCGGCCGGGGTCTTGAGCACGGTCAGCCCATAGGCCTCGTCCTGCGCGGCGATGCGCGCGTCGAGCACGGCGCCGGCCTCGGCCGCCGCGGAGAGGATCGGCACGTCCGGGCGCGCCATCAGCGCCTGCGTCGGCCCGCTGGCCGTGACCGTGCCGCCGTCGAGCACGACGAGATGGGTGGCGAGGCGCGCCACCTCGGCCACCGAATGCGAGACGTAGACGATCGGCACGCGCAGTTCGTCACGCACCCGCTCGACATAGGGCATGATCTCGGCCTTGCGCTCCTCGTCGAGCGCCGCCAGCGGCTCGTCCATCAGCAGCAGCCGCGGCTTGGAAAGCAGGGCGCGGCCGATGGCGACGCGCTGCTTCTCGCCGCCGGACAAGGCACCGGGATGGCGCTGCAGCAGATGGCCGATGCCGAGCAGGGCGAGCACGCCATCGAGATCGCTGCCGCCATCCTCGCCGCGCGGGGCGAACCAGCGGCCATAGAGCAGGTTCTGGCGCACGGTGAGATGCGGGAACAGCCGCGCCTCCTGGAAGACGTAGCCGATGCGCCGCTTGTGCCGGGGCACGAAGATGCCGGCCTCGGTGTCGACCAGCGTGCGCCCGTCGACGACGACGCGGCCGCGCTCCGGCTTCACCAGCCCGGCGACGATATTGACCAGCGAGGTCTTGCCCGAGCCGGAGCGCCCGAACAGGGCGGTGAGCCGCCCGTCCGAGGCGAAGCGAGCATCGAGCGCGAAGGCGCCGAGCCGGTGCGAGACGGCGATGTCTATGACCGGGGTCATGAGACGGCGATCCGCCTGCCGACGATGCGCGCCAGCAGTTCCGAGCAGAACAGCGCCGCCACCGAGATCGCAATCGAGATCAGCGTCAGCCTTAGCGCGCCGGCATCGCCGCCGGGCACCTGGGTGAAGGTGTAGATGGCTGAGGGCAAGGTCTGGGTCTCGCCGGGAATGTTCGAGACGAAGGTGATGGTGGCGCCGAACTCGCCCATCGCCTTGGCGAAGCACAGGATCATGCCCGCGACGATGCCGGGCAGGCACAGCGGCAGCGTCACCGTCGCGAAGGTCCAGAAGCGGTTGGCGCCCAACGTGCCGGCCGCGTCCTCCAGCTTGCGGTCGATCGCCTCGATCGAGAGCCGGATGGCGCGCACCATCAACGGGAAGCCCATCACGGCGCAGGCCAGCGCGGCGCCCGTCCAGCGGAAGGAGAGCACGATGCCGAACCAGTCGTAGAGGAAGGCACCGATCGGCCCGCGGCGGCCGAAGCCGATGAGCAGGATATAGCCGGTGACGACCGGCGGCAGGATCAGCGGCAGGTGCACCAGCGCGTCGAGCACCGACTTGCCCCAGAAACGGCCGCGCGCCAACAGCCAGGCCACGGCGATGCCGAGCGGCAGGCTGGCGAGCATCGCTGTGGTGGAGACGATCAGGCTGAGCCTGACCGCCGTCCATTCGTCCGGCGTCAGCCAGTCGCTCATGAAGCGCTGGCGGCCTTGTTCAGCACGGTGAAACCCTGCTTCTCGAAGCTCGCGCGGGCCTCGCCGCCGCGCAGGAAGGCGAGGAAGGCCGCCGCGTCGGCATTGGCCGAATCCTTGGTCACCGCGACGGGATAGACGATCGGCGGGTGGCTGCCCTCAGGGAAGGTGGCGATCACCTTGACCTTGGGATCGGCGGCGGCGTCGGTGGCGTAGACGATGCCGAGCGGCGCCTCGCCGCGCGAGACCAGCAGCAGCGTGGCGCGGACATTGTCCGCCTGGGCGATGCGGTCCTTGACCTTGTCCCAGCCTCCGAGCGTCTCCAGCGCGGCCTTGCCGTATTTGCCGGCGGGCACCGAGTCGACATTGGCCATGGCGAGGCGGCCGCCGTCCAGCGCGGTGGTGAGGTCGACGCCCTGCGCCAGCGTGGCGGCGGCCTTGGACTCCGCTGGCGCGATCAGCACGATGCGGTTGGCGAGCATGCTGACGCGGCTGTCGCTGCGGATCAGGCCCTTCTTCTCGGCATAGTCCATCCAGTCGAGATCGGCAGAGAGGAAGAGGTCGGCCGGGGCGCCCTGCTCGAGCTGGCGCGCGAGCGCGCTCGACGCCGCATAGGAGATCTTCGGCACGGGCTTGCCGCTGGCCTTGACCCATTTGGCGGAGGCCTCGTCGAGGGCGTTCTTCAGGCTGGCCGCGGCGAAGACGACGAGCTCCTTGCCCTGAGCCTGTGCCGTGCCGGCGAAGGAGGCCGTGCCGATGACGAGAGCCGCGGCGAAGCCGAGAATTGTGCGGCGGGTGGACATGGCGCTCCTTGCGGTGTTCGCTTCGGTATATCCAAATGGATATAGCGACTCCGTCGGCACGTCGAGTCCGCGAGAGGCCTGAACCGGAAGGAGACCAGAATGAGGATTTCGGCACGCAACCAGCTGAAGGGCACCGTGGTCGAGGTGGTGAAGGGCGCCACCACCGCCCATGTCCGCATCGATGTCGGCGGAACGGTGGTGACGGCCTCGATCACCAATGCGGCGGTGGACGAGCTGAAGCTCGCCGTCGGCCAGCCTGCCTATGCGGTGATCAAGGCCTCCGACGTTCTCGTCGCGATCGATTGAGCGCGGCGATGGTGCGCGAGAACGAGATCCGCCGGGCCGAGGTCGCGGTGGCGCCGCCGGTCGCCGAGGATGCCGGGCTGGCCTTCATCGGCTGCATCGGCACGCCCTGGACCTCGCGCCTGCTCTGTCCGCGGCAGGGCAGGCTCGACGGTCCGGACTGCCGCATCGAGCTGTTCGCGCCCTGGGATGAGGGGCTCGACGGCATCGAGGCCTATGAGCGGCTGGAGGTGCTGTACTGGCTGCACGAATCGCGGCGCGATCTCGTGCGGCAGAGTCCGCGCAATGACGGTTCGGCCCGCGGCGTGTTCTCGCTGCGCTCGCCGGTGCGGCCGAACCCGATCGGCACCTCGGTGGTGGGCCTGCTGCGGCGCGAGGGCAATATGCTGATTGTTCGCGGGCTCGATTGCCTCGACGGCACGCCGCTGCTCGACCTGAAGCCCGACCGGACGAGCTTCACGCCGCTGGCGCCGCCGCAGCCCGGCGATTTCGAGACCGGTGCCTGAGGGGTGCGCGTTTCGCTGGTCGTGCCGCCATCATCGTTTCGGCGTGAGAAACAGCTGTAGGTCGGGCGGACGACCCGTCCTTTCTGCGGCAAGGCCGGCGGCCGCCTAACCCAGCAGGAGTGTCGGGGAGATCGCACTGCGAGCCGGTGCCGTGTGGCAGAAACGAAAAAGCCGCCCGGTAAAGGGCGGCTCTTTTCGAAACAAGATCAAATAGTTAGAGGCAATGCCTCACTTGATCTTGGTTTCCTTGAACTCGACGTGCTTGCGCGCGACCGGGTCGTACTTCTTCTTCGACATCTTCTCGGTCATGGTGCGCGAGTTCTTCTTGGTGACGTAGAAGAACCCGGTGTCGGCGGTCGACAGCAGCTTGATCTTGATGGTCACGGCCTTGGCCATGGCGACGCCCTCGAAACTTGTAGGAGCCGTGGCCGGCCCGCGCAAAAAGGAAAACGGCCGGGCGCGCCCGGCAATCCGATGGCTGCGGAATGCCGTATCGCGGCCGCCAAGTCAAGCTTTCTGGTCGAGAGATCTGCGCGCGGCCCGGCCCTGAGGCCTCGCCATGGGCGTAAAGCCTCAGTCGCGCCGCAATGTCGCCGCCAGCGGCAGCAGCAGCAGGAAGCCGGCGATGGCGAGCGGCAGGCCCCAGCGCGTCGAGAGGTCGAGCGAAAGCCCGAGAATCGGCGGTCCGGAGGTCAGGCCGACATTGTAGAGCATGACGAAGGCGGCATTGGCGCCGGCCAGTTCGCCACCCTGGAAGCGCCCGGCGAGATGGGCGAGGCCCACCGTGTAGAGCGCGCCGACGACGCCGCCCCAGGCGAAGAGCAGCAGGCAGAGCGGCCAGAGGCCGAGATCGTGGGCGAAGGGAATCAGCAGGGCGCCGCCGATGCTGCCGAGCGCGATGGCCAGCAGCAGGCGCGCCTTGCTGACGCGGTCGGCGAGCAGGCCGATCGGCAGCTGCAGCGCGACATTGCCGAGCGCCACGGCGCTGACCAGCAGCGTCGCGGTCTCTGCCGGCAGGCCGATGCGAAGCCCGTAAACCGGCAGCAGCGCGAAGGCGCCGGTCTCGACCGCGCCATAGGCGGCGCCGGCCGCAGTCGCCATCGGCAGGGCCAGCATGTAGCTCGCCACCGGGCGCTGCGGCTCGGCGTCGAGCCCCGGCAGCAGCTTGCGGGCGAGCAGGAGCGGCAGGCCGGCCAGCGCGAACAGTGCGATGCCGGCGAGATAGGGCGCCCAGCCCTGCGTGCCGAGCAGGCCGAGCAGGGCAGGGCCCGCGGCGAAGCCGAGCGCCAGTACCGTGGCGTAGATGCCCATCACCATGCCGCGCCTGGCCGGCGGGGCGGCGGCGGCGATCCAGTACTCCGACAGCACGAAGAGCGTGCCGAGCGCCGCGGCGAAGGCGAAGCGGATCGGGAACCAGGCGGCGATGTCGAAGAACAGTTTGAAGGAGAGCAGAGCCAGCATCGAGACGATGATCGCCCCGGCCAGCAGCCGGCCGATGCCGAGCCGGGCGGCGAGGCGCGGCACGAAGGGCACGGCGATCAGCGAGGCGAGGCCGGCGATCGCGGTGTTGGCGCCGTTGACCGAGGCGGAGGCGCCCATGCGCTCCATCTCAAGCGAGAGCAGCGGCAGGGTCAGGCTGAGCCCGATGCCGACGATCGCGACCAGCAGGATGGCCGCGCCGATCGCAGGCGCGCGGGAGCGGAGATCGGCGTCGGCAGGCGTCATGATGGCGGCGTCGGCGGCGGCTCAGAGCAGCTCGCGCACGAAGCTGCCGCGCTTTTCCCAGTAGAACGGCACCGGCAGATACGGGGCGAAGCCGCCGTTCAGCCGGTCCTCGACCTCGGCCAGGATGACCTTGGTGATGCTCGGCAGATCGAGCTCGCGCGCCTCGTCGAAGGTGACGGAGACGAGGTCGACCAGCTCGGAATCCGGGCCGACCAGCCCCTCGACCTTGCCGGCGAGGCCGGCGGCGTCGATGGCGAAGAAGCGGGTGTCGAAGCGCTTGGGCCGGCGCGGCGGCGTGATGGCGCGGGCGACGAAGGTCACGGCGCCGAGATCGGGGAAGACGCCGTTGGCGGCGAAGTCGCGCCAGCTGCCCTCGGGCGTCTGCTCGGGGGCGCCGTATTCGGCGCTGCCGAAGATCAGCCCGGTCTCCTCGAAGGTCTCGCGGATCGCGGCCAGCGCCAGCGCGCGCCCGCGCTGCAAGCTCGGGCGGACGCAGCGCGCCGACAGCCGCTGCTCGCAGGCGCCCGAGAGCGCGCCGGTGGCGGTCATGCGCCGGTCCTGCGGCTCGATGCGCCCGCCGGGAAACACGTATTTGCCCGGCATGAACTTGTGGCCGGGATGGCGCTTGCCCATCAGCACGCGCGGCTTGCGGCCGGAGCGGTCGATGATCAGCATGGTCGCGGCGTCGGCCGGGCGCAGATTGGCGGCGACGCGGACGCGTTCGGCCTGGGTCAGGGTGAGGGCGTGATCGGTCATCGCCGGGTGGCTCCATCGATGCCGGGCTGGCGCTCGGGGCGCGGCGACGCGCCGCCGAAACCGTGCATGCGCAGGGCCCATTGCAGGCCGATGACGCCGCCCTTGATCGGCTGCATCAGCGCCAGGCACATCACCACCGTCAGCGCCGGCCAGACCAGCATGTGTGTGGTCATCGACCAGTCCGAGAACTTCTCCGCCAGCACCAGCCCGCCGACGACGATGTGGCCGACGATGGTGATGACGATATAGGGCGGCAGATCGTCCGAGCGCTGATGGTGGAGATCCTCGCCGCAGGCCTCGCAGCGGTCCACCGGCTTGAGGAAGGCGCGGAACAGCCGGCCCTGGCCGCAATGCGGGCAGCGGCCGCGCAGGCCGCGGCCGATGGCCTGGCGCCAGTCGCGCTCGGGCTGGATCGTCTCGGCGTGCTCGTATCGGATCGACATCGCGGCGGTCACCTCGGAACGGAACCCGGTCAGCGCTTGCTGCCGAACCGGGGCGGGCTCTGCCGCCCGCGCCCCTTGCGGGCGGGCAGCGGCTTCATCCCTCTAGCCCCGCTACGGGAGGTTGTCACATTCCGGCCTTCGCCGAGCAGCTCGAAGCGCAGCGCGCCGGCGACCGGCGCGGCCTCGACCAGCCGGACATGCACCTTGTCGCCGAGGCGGAAGCTCTCGCCGGTGCGCTCGCCGACCAGCGCATGGGCGCGCTCGTCATGGCGATAGTAGTCGGCGCCGAGCGTGGAGGCCGGCACGAAGCCGTCGGCGCCGGTCTGGTCGAGCCGGATGAAAAGCCCAGCGCGGTTCAGCCCGCTGATGCGTCCATCGAAGCTCGCGCCGATCTGGTCGGCCAGGAAATGCGCGATCAGCCGGTCGGTGGTCTCGCGCTCGGCCGCCATGGCGCGGCGCTCGGCGGCCGAGATGCGCGTCGCGACCTCGCGCAGCGCAGCCAGCGTCGTGGCGCGCGGCAGGCCGTCCGTGCCGAGCTTCAGCGCCGCGATGAGGGCGCGATGGACGATCAGGTCGGCATAGCGGCGGATCGGCGAGGTGAAATGCGCATAGCGCCGCAGGTTCAGGCCGAAATGCCCGTAATTCTCGGCGACGTATTCGGCCTGGGCCTGGGTGCGCAGCACCACCTCGTTGACCAGAAGCTCGTTCTCCGAGCCCTTGATCATCGCCAGGATGCGGTTGAACAGCACCGGCCGCAGCGCGCCGTCGCGCGGCAGCTTGATTCCGATCGAGGCCAGCACTTCGCCGAGCGCCCGCATCTTCTCCAGCGACGGCTCGTCATGGCAGCGATAGATCAGCGGGCTGCCGGCCTTCTCCAGCGTCTCGGCCGCCGCGACGTTGGCGAGGATCATGAACTCCTCGATCAGCCGGTGGGTCGAGAGGCGCTCCGGCACGATCACGCGGGTGACCTTGCCGTCGGCGTCGAGCACCAGCTTGCGCTCCGGCAGGTCGAGCTCGAGGGGCTGGCGGGCGTCGCGCGCCCGGGCGGCGGCGCCATAGGCTGCCCAGAGCGGCATCAGGATCGGTTCGCGCAGCGGCCCGGTGACGTCGTCCAGTTGCCCGTCGATGGCGGCCTGCGCCTGCTGATAGGACAGCTTGGCGGCCGAGCGCATCAGCACGCGGTGAAAGGAATGGCCCTTCTTGGTGCCGTCGGCCTTGAGGACGAGGCGGACCGCCAGCGCCGGCCGGTCCTCGCCAGCCCGCAGCGAGCAGAGGTCGTTCGAGATCCGCTCCGGCAGCATCGGCACGACGCGGTCGGGGAAATAGACCGAGTTGCCGCGCTCCAGGGCCTCGCGATCGAGCGCCGAGCCGGGCAGGACATAGGACGCGACGTCGGCGATCGCGACGGTGACGACATGGCCGCCAGGATTGTCCGGATCGGTGTCCGGGGCGGCGTGGACCGCGTCGTCATGGTCCTTGGCGTCGGCCGGGTCGATCGTGACGAGTGGCAGCGCGCGCCAGTCCTCGCGGCCCGAGAGGCCGGCGGCCGGGGCGGCCTCGGCCTCCGCCAGCGCGGCCTGGGGGAACTCGTTCGGGATGGCGTGGGCGTGGATCGCGATCAGCGAGACCGCGCGCTCCGACTTCAGCGAGCCGAGCCGCTCGCGCACCTTCGCCTGCGGCGGGCCGAAACGGCTCTCGCGCGCGAAGGAGACGGAGACGAGGTCGCCATCCTCGGCGCCGCCGGTCTGGCTCTTGGGGATCAGCGCCTCGCGCCCCTGCGCTTTCTTGTCGACCGGGATCAGGCGGCCGGAGCCGTCGGGCAGGGCGCGGAAGATGCCGAGCACCTGCGCCTTGGCCTTGCCCATCACCTTGAGGACGCGGCCGGACCAGCCATGGCCGTCGACGCCGCGCAGGCGCGTCAGCTTGAGCAGGACGTGATCGCCGAGTCCCGGCGCTGCGGCAGAGGGCGCCTTCGGCTTGCGGCGGAACTCCGCGCGCGTCTCGACCAGGATGGAGGGGGCGGGGCCGCGCTCCTCGGCGTCCCACTCCAGAGGCGCGGCGATGAGGTCGCCCTCGGGGTCGCGCGACTTGATCTCGGCGAGGATGACGGCGGGCAGGGCGGCATGGGCCGTCACCGGGCCCGCGGCGTCGTTCTCCGCCAGTTCGAGATCGCGCAGGATGCGCTTCAGCCAGATCTTGCCGCCGGCATCGAGCCGGAAGGCCTTGGCGATGTCGCGCCGGCCGGGCTCGCGGCCGGCCGCACGCTCCTGCTCGATGAAGGCGAGGATGGCGTCGCGGGAGGCGTCGGGATCGGAGCGGTGCAAGGCGAACTCGTCAGGGAATGGCGCTGGCGCGCATATGGGGTGCGTTCTGCCACGATACGAGCAGGGGCGCCAGAACGGCCCTAAGGAGGCCAGGCCCTAAACGGAGAAGGGCTGCCCTTTCGGGCAGCCCTTCCATTGCCGAACCGCAGCCCCGGTAACAGGGCTTAACGTCACGGAAACTCAAACGGAACCGAACCCCTTGGTGGACGAGTCCAGGCCACGCAGCGCCCGCGACAGCGGTTGATGACAATGAGACACTGGATCACCTCCTTTCAGTTGTTACCGACGAGAGGAGGCTAGGGTGATTCTCGCGGGCTCGTAAACGCCAAAGATGCGGCGTGGCAGGTGCGGAAAACCTGCCGTGAAAACAGGCATCTCTACGGTCGCATCGAGCGCTGCCTCTTTTGCGCGCAGACATCCTGCCCGCTTTCTGCGCAGCGGGCGGCGGGTGCATCATCCTTGCGTGCCGGCGCCGCTCCTCGCAGGAGATGAGCCGTTCCGGCGCCAGGATGACGCGTGATTGTGCGCGGGAAAGCGCGGTCCATGGCGGTTGGCACGCCGCTTGCGATTATCCTTCACGCCAGCCGGCAGCGGCGGCCTGCACCCGCAGAGAGGGGCGGTCAACGGATCGTTCGGGAGATCACCACGTGAACATCACTCGTCGCACGGCTATCGGCGCCGCCCTCGCTGGCGCCACGGCGCTCGCCTCCTGGCGCCCGGCCATGGCCCAGGAGGGGCCGATCAAGGTCGGCATCCTGCATTCGCTCTCCGGCACCATGGCGATCTCGGAGACGACGCTCAAAGACGTCATGCTCATGCTCATCGAGGAGCAGAACAAGAAGGGCGGCGTGCTCGGCCGCAAGCTCGAGGCGGTGATCGTCGATCCGGCCTCGAACTGGCCGCTCTTCGCCGAGAAGGCGCGCGAGCTGATCAGCAAGGACAAGGTCTCCGCGGTGTTCGGCTGCTGGACCTCGGTTTCACGCAAGTCGGTCCTGCCCGTGTTCAAGGAGCTGAACTCGATCCTGTTCTACCCCGTCCAGTACGAGGGCGAGGAGAGCGAGCGCAACGTGTTCTACACCGGCGCCGCGCCGAACCAGCAGGCCATCCCGGCGGTGGACTATCTCGCCAAGGAGGAGAAGGTCGAGCGCTGGGTGCTCGCCGGCACCGACTATGTCTACCCGCGCACGACCAACAAGATCCTCGAGGCCTATCTGAAGTCCAAGGGCGTCAAGGACGAGGACATCCTGATCAACTACACGCCGTTCGGCCATTCCGACTGGCAGACCATCGTCTCCGACATCAAGAAGTTCGGCTCGGCCGGCAAGAAGACGGCGGTGGTCTCGACGATCAACGGCGACGCCAACGTGCCGTTCTACAAGGAGCTCGGCAACCAGGGCATCAAGGCCACCGACATCCCGGTCGTCGCCTTCTCGGTTGGCGAAGAGGAGCTGGCGGGTATCGACACGAAGCCGCTGGTCGGTCATCTTGCGGCGTGGAACTACTTCCAGTCGATCGACACGCCGGCCAACAAGGAGTTCATCGCGAAGTGGAAGGCCTTCAAGAAGAACGACAAGGCCGTCACCAATGACCCTATGGAAGCCCATGTCATCGGCTTCAACATGTGGGTCAAGGCGGTCGAGAAGGCCAAGTCGATCGATCCGGACAAGGTCATCGACGCGCTTCCGGGCATCGAGGCGCCCAACCTGACCGGCGGCATGTCGAAGATGCTGCCGAACCACCACATCACCAAGCCGGTCTTCATCGGCGAGATCAAGGAAGACGGCCAATTCGACGTGGTCTGGAAGGCCGACGGGCTGGTGCCGGGCGATGCGTGGTCGAAGGAGCTGGAAGGCTCCCGCGACCTGGTCGGCGACTGGGTCGACAAGAAGTGCGGCAACTTCAACGTCAAGACCGGCAAGTGCGGCGGCGCGTGAGTTAAAGAGGGGGAGGGGCGGCACAGACGATCAACGTCCGGCCGCCCCTCATGACCGCCGCCCGGGCCGATCGAGCCCGGCTGTCCCTCAGAGATTTCCAGCCTCTCCTGACAGGGTTTCGGGGCGCGCGCGGCGCGCCTCGCGGGCGGGCCTGCGCGCCGTCGCGCCTCCGCATCATCCGAAGCGAGCCTCATGCAGCCGATTCTTCGCCTCCTCAGGGCCATGGCGCTTCTCGCCGGCCTCGTGCTCGCCCCCGCCGCGGTGTTCGCCCAGGCCGGCGGCGACGCCTTCGCGCGCTTCGGCGCCGACAGCTATGCCGAGACGGTGCGGGCGGTCGACGCGCTGGCGGCCAGCGGCCATCCGCAGGCCGCCGTGGTGATCGAGGCGCTCGGCCAGGGGCGCCTGCTCGCCGGCGGGGACACCGTGGCGATCAGGCTGCCGGAGGGCGGGCTGGTGGATGCCCGCACCGGGACGGCGCTCGCCGCCGAGCCCGCCGGGCTGAAACCGGTGCGTCTCAACAACGGCGTGCGGCGCGCGGTGCAGGCGGCGCTGGGCGGGCTCGACCTGGTGGCACCGGAGGCCGGCCGGCGGATCGCCGCCGCCGAGGCAGTGTTCAAGTCGCGCGATGCCGGCGTCCTGCCGGTGCTGGAGACCGCGATCGGCCGGGAGAGCGATCCGCGCGCCCTCAAGCTGCTGCGCGAGGCGCAGGCGGCGATCCTGATCGGCCAGGCCCAGACGCAGCCGCTCGACCGGCTGGCGGCGATCGAGGTGCTGCGCGGTCGCGGCGACCAGGACGCGCTGGCGGCGCTGCGCGCCCTGCCGGCCGACGCGTCGCCCGAGCTCAAGGAGGCGCAGGCGCGCGCCATCTCCGACATCGAGGGCCGGCTGGCGCTGTGGCGGGCCGGGCAGAACCTCTGGTACGGGCTGTCGCTCGGCTCGGTGCTGCTGCTGGCCGCGATCGGCCTCGCCATCACCTTCGGCGTGATGGGCGTGATCAACATGGCCCATGGCGAGATGGTCATGCTCGGCGCCTACACCACCTTCGTGGTGCAGGAACTGATCCGCACCAATGCGCCCGAGCTGTTCGGCTGGTCGCTCGCCATCGCGGTGCCGGCGGCCTTCCTGGTCGCGGGGGCGGTCGGCGTCGCGATTGAGCGCGGCGTGATCCGCTTCCTCTACGGGCGCCCGCTCGAGACGCTGCTGGCGACCTGGGGCATCAGCCTGATCCTGCAGCAGGCGGTGCGCACCGCCTTCGGCCCGACCAATCGCGAGGTCGGCGCGCCGGGCTTCATGTCGGGCGCCTTCGAGCTCGGCGGCCTCGCCATCACCTGGAACCGGCTCTGGATCATCGTCTTCGCCGGGCTGGTCTTCGCGGCGCTGCTGGCGATCCTGAAGCTGACGCCGATGGGGCTGCAGATGCGTGCCGTCACCCAGAACCGGCGCATGGCCTCGGCCATGGGCATCCGCACCGGCCGCATCGACGCGCTGACCTTCGGGCTCGGCTCCGGCGTCGCCGGGCTCGCCGGTGTCGCGCTCTCGCAGATCGACAATGTCAGCCCCAATCTCGGCCAGAGCTACATCATCGACAGCTTCATGGTCGTGGTCTTCGGCGGCGTCGGGAATCTCTGGGGCACGCTGATCAGCGCCATGACGCTCGGCGTCGCCAACAAGCTGCTCGAACCCTATGCCGGCGCCGTGCTCGGTAAGATCGCGCTGCTCGTCTTCATCATCCTGTTCATCCAGAAGCGCCCGCGCGGCCTGTTCGCGCTCAAGGGCCGGGCGGTGGAAGCATGATCACCCGCTTCCTGCTCAGCGATCTCGACCGGCGCGGCACGGTCTTCCTCGTCCTGGTCGCGGCGATCGCGGTCGCGGTGCCGCTGCTCAACCTGCTGGTGCCGCCGGGTTCGCCGTTCCACGTCTCGACGGCGACGATGTCGCTCTGGGGCAAATATCTCTGCTACGCGCTGCTGGCGATCTCGCTCGACCTGGTCTGGGGCTATTGCGGCATCCTCTCGCTCGGCCACGGCGCCTTCTTCGCGCTCGGCGGCTATGCGATGGGCATGTACCTGATGCGCCAGATCGGCCCGCGCGGCGTCTATGGCAATCCGGTGCTGCCGGACTTCATGGTGTTCCTGAACTGGCAGGAATTGCCCTGGTACTGGTACGGCTTCTCCTCCTTCCCCTTCGCGATGCTGATGGTGCTGGCGGTGCCGGGGCTGCTCGCCTTCGTCTTCGGCTGGTTCGCCTTCCGCTCGCGCGTCACCGGCGTCTATCTCTCGATCATCACCCAGGCGCTGACCTATGCGCTGCTGCTCGCCTTCTTCCGCAACGACATGGGCTTCGGCGGCAATAACGGCCTGACCGACTTCAAGGACATTCTCGGCTTCGAGGTGCAGGCGCAGGGGACGCGCGCGGCGCTGTTTTCGATGACCTGCGTGATGCTGATCGCCGGCTTCCTGCTGGCGCGCGGCATCGTCAGCTCCAAGCTCGGCAAGGTGGTGATCGCCATCCGCGACGCGGAATCGCGCACGCGCTTCCTCGGCTACCGGGTCGACCGCTTCAAGCTGTTCGTCTTCACCGTCTCTGCCTGCATGGCCGGCGTGGCCGGCGCGCTCTATGTGCCGCAGGTCGGCATCATCAACCCGAGCGAGTTCGCCCCCGCGAATTCGATCGAGACCGTGATCTGGGTCGCGGTCGGCGGGCGCGGCACGCTGGTCGGCGCGGCGCTGGGCGCGGTGGTGGTCAACTGGGCCAAGACGCTGTTCACCTCGGGCTTCATGGCGCCTTACTGGCTGTTCGCGCTCGGCGCGCTGTTCGTCTTCGTCACCCTGTTCATGCCCAAGGGCATCCTCGGCACGGCGCAGGGCTGGTGGGAGGCGCGCCGCCGCCATGCCCCCAAGCCGCGCCCGGCCCCGGCGGAGTGAATGCCATGACCGCTCCCGCCAACCGCCCGCTCACCTCGGCATTGCTCTATCTCGACGGCGTCAGCGTCTCCTTCGACGGCTTCAAGGCGATCCGCGGCCTGTCGCTGACGATCGAGCGCGGCGAGATGCGCGCGATCATCGGCCCCAACGGCGCCGGCAAGACTACGATGATGGACATTATCACCGGCAAGACCCGGCCCGACGAGGGCACTGTGATGTTCGCCGGCTCGGTCGACCTGACGACGCTGGACGAGGCGGCGATCGCCAATCTCGGCATCGGCCGCAAGTTCCAGAAGCCGACCGTGTTCGACTTCCACAGCATCGAGGACAATCTGCTGCTCGCGCTGAAGGCGCCGCGCACCGTGCTGAAGACGCTGTTCTGGCACACCGCCCCGGCCCTGCGCCGGCGCATCGACGAGATCCTCGGCATCATCCGGCTGGGTGACCTGCGCGACCGCCTCGCCGGCTCGCTCTCGCACGGCCAGAAGCAATGGCTCGAGATCGGCATGCTGCTTGCCCAGGACCCCAAGCTGCTGCTGGTCGACGAACCGGCCGCCGGCATGACCGACGGCGAGACGGCGCAGACGGCGGTGCTGCTCAAGGAGATCGCGAAGGATCATTCGGTGATCGTCGTCGAGCACGACATGGGCTTCATCCGCGAACTCGGCGTGAAGGTCACCGTGCTGCACGAGGGCTCGGTGCTGGCGGAAGGGCCGCTCGACCAGGTCAGCGCCAATGAGCGCGTCGTCGAAGTCTATCTGGGTCGGTGACGATGGCGCCCGTCCCACCTACCGCCGCGACAGTGCCGGGGATCCTCAACATGCTGACGGTCGATGCGATCGATCTCCATTACGGCGCGGCGCAGGCGCTGCGCGGCGTCTCGGTCTCGGCCGAGATCGGCAAGGTCACCTGCGTGATGGGCCGCAACGGCGTCGGCAAGACCTCGCTGATGCGCGCCATCGTCGGCCAGCAGCCGATCTCGGGCGGGCGGATCGCCCTGGACGGGCAGGACATCTCGGCCATGCGCACCGAGGACCGGGCGCGCGCCGGCATCGCCTATGTCCCGCAGGGCCGGGAGGTCTTCCCGCTGCTCAGCGTCAGGGAGAACCTCGAGACCGGCTATGCGCCATTGCCGCGGCGCGAGCGTTTCGTGCCCGAGGAACTCTTCGACCTCTTCCCTGTGCTGAAGTCGATGCTGGGCCGGCGCGGGGGCGACCTCTCGGGTGGCCAGCAGCAGCAACTCGCGATCGCGCGCGCGCTGGTCACCCGACCCAGGCTGCTGGTGCTCGACGAACCGACCGAAGGCATCCAGCCCTCGATCATCAAGGATATCGGCCGCGCCATCGACTATCTGCGCGGCAAGGGCGAGATGGCGATCGTGCTGGTCGAGCAGTATTTCGATTTCGCCCGCGACCTCGCCGACACGATGTTCGTGATGGACCGCGGCGAGGTGGTGCTGTCCGGCCCGATGGCCGAGCTGGATGCCGACCGGGTTCAGAAGCTGATTCAGGTGTGAGGACGTAGCGCCGTCATTCCGGGGCAGGTCGCAGGCCTGAGCCCGGAACCCATGACCACGGCGCTTGATGTTGGCCAGCCGGTCAGACGGCGCCCTCCTCGTGCATCGTCGTGTTCATGGGTTCCGGGCTCGCCGCTGCGCGGCGCCCCGGAATGACGGCCAGCCCCCCCCTCAAAACGCCAGCGGCGCGTTGTCGATGACCTCCTTCATCACGAAGAAGGTGCGGGTCTGGCGCACGCCGGGCAGGGCCAGCAGGGTCTGGGCGTGCAGCTTGTTGAAATCGGCGAGGTCGCGCACCCGGATCTTCAGCACATAGTCGAAATCGCCGGCGACGATGTGGCAGTCGAGCACGACCGGCAGCTGCTTCACTGCTTCCTCGAACGTCCCGAAGCTCTCGGGCGTCGAGCGGTCCAGCACAACGCCGACGATGGCGAGCGTGCCCTTCTCGACCTTGTGCGGATCGATCTGTGCCCGCACGCCGGTGACATAACCTTCCGCGAACAGGCGCTGGATGCGGCGATGGCAGGTGGCCGGGCTGGTGTTCACCCGCTTGGCGATCTCGGCATTGCCCATGCGCCCGTCCGCCTGCAGCAGGCGCAGGATGCGCAGGTCGGTGCGGTCCAGTTCACTCGGCATGGACGATTCTTCCGTTCTTGTGCGCTATTATGAAAGTGACCTCGCCGTCTTGCGCGTTCGATTGAATGCCGAAGACGATTAGCAGGTCAAGTTCGGGAGCACCTTTCAGCCGGTGTTTGCTAGCGTTTCTCCATCGTTTTCGAGGGGAAACCGCACATGCTCAGCAAATTCGAACGCTATCCGCTGACCTTCGGGCCGTCGCCGATCGAGAAGCTTTCGCGCCTCTCCGCGCATCTCGGCGGCGGGGTCGAGCTGTATGCCAAGCGCGAGGACTGCAATTCCGGCCTCGCCTTCGGCGGCAACAAGCTGCGCAAGCTGGAATACATCGTCCCGGACGCGATCGCGGCGGGAGCCGATACGCTGGTCTCGATCGGCGGGGTGCAGTCCAACCACACCCGGATGGTGGCGGCGACCGCGGCCAAGATCGGCATGAAATGCCGGTTGGTGCAGGAGAGCTGGGTGCCGCATGACGATGCCGTCTACGACCGCGTCGGCAACATCCTGATGTCGCGGGTGATGGGGGCTCATGTCGAGCTGGTCGACGAGGGCTTCGACATCGGCATCCGCGAGAGTTGGGAGCGGGCGCTGGAGGACGTCAGGGCCAAGGGCGGCAAGCCCTATGCGATCCCGGCGGGTGCCTCCGTCCACAAGTTCGGCGGGCTCGGCTATGTCGCCTTCGCCGAGGAGGTGCGGGCGCAGGAGGCCGAGCTCGGCTTCAAGTTCGACTATGTCGTGGTCTGCACCGTCACCGGCTCGACCCATGCCGGCATGGTCGTCGGTTTCGCGCAGGACGGGCGCCAGCGCAACGTCATCGGCATCGACGCCTCGGCGACGCCCGCGCAGACCAGGGCGCAGGTGCTCGACATCGCGCAGAAGACCTCGGCGCTGGTCGGCGGCAAGGACATCGTCGCCGACGACATCGTCCTGAACGAGGACTATGCCTATCCGGTCTACGGCGTGCCTTCGAAGGAGACGATCGCGGCGATCCGCATGTCGGCGCGGCTCGAGGGCATGATGACCGACCCCGTCTATGAGGGGAAATCCATGCAGGGCATGATCGATCTGGTGAAGAAGGGCTTCTTCCCGGCCGGCTCGAAGGTGCTCTACGCCCATCTCGGCGGCGTGCCGGCGATCAACGGCTACAGCTACACCTTCCGGAACGGCTGACCGCCGTGGAGGCGATGGTCCTCTGCGAACTGCCGGGCGGACGGGACGATGTGCGCGAGCAGCTGCTCGCGCATGTCGATCGGCTCTCGCTGGCCGGCTCTGCCCGCGAGATCTTCGCGGGCCGCGACAGGGAGGAGGGCGGCGTCATCGTGGCCATCCTCGCCTTCCAGGCGCTCGACGATGCCGAGCGCTTCCTCGAGGCGGTGGCGCGGGAGCTGCCGGACAGCGCCGCGCTCAGGCTGCTGCGGCCGGCGGATGGCTGGCAGGCGCGACCCGCCTCGCTGCTGTTTCCCTAAGGAAACGGCCCCGGCGTGCGACCATGGGCGGCTTGCCCCGAGGCCGCCGCCGGGGCATGTAGCGCGCCGGAAGCCGGCTTTCCTCACCGCCGGCGGGAGGTACGCGATGCAGCTCGGAGTGGTCGGCCTCGGCCGTATGGGGGCCAATATCGTTCGGCGCTTGCACCGCGCCGGGCATCACTGCGTGGTCTATGATCGCGATCCGAAGCCGGGCCAGGCGCTCGCTGCCGACGGCGCCACGAATGTCGGCGATCTCAAGGAGATGGTGGCGAAATTTCAGGCGCCGCGCGCGATCTGGGTGATGCTGCCGGCCGGTGAGATCACCGAGGCGACGCTGGCCGATCTCGCTGGCATGCTCTCGCCCGGCGACACGCTGATCGACGGCGGCAACGCCTTCTGGAAGGACGATGTCCGCCGCGGCCGCGAGCTCGCCGCCAAGGGGCTGCACTACCTCGACATCGGCACCTCGGGCGGCGTCCACGGGCTGGAGCGCGGCTATTGCCTGATGATCGGCGGCGACAAGGCGGTGTTCGACCGGCTGGAGCCGATCTTCCAGGCGCTGGCGCCCGGAAAGGGCGAGATCGAGCCGACGCGCCATCGCGAGGGCCGCAACCCGACCGCGGAGCAGGGCTATCTGCATTGCGGCCCGGCCGGCGCCGGCCATTTCGTCAAGATGATCCATAACGGCATCGAATACGGCATGATGCAGGCCTTCGCCGAGGGCTTCGACCTGCTGCGCAACGCCTCCGCCAAGGAAGGGCTGCCGGAGGAGTACGGCTTCGACTTCGATGCGGCCGAGATCGCCGAGGTCTGGCGCCGCGGTTCGGTGGTGACCTCCTGGTTGCTCGACCTCACCGCCGAGGCGCTGGCGGCCGACGAGGACCTCTCGGCCTATTCCGGCAACGTCTCGGATTCTGGCGAGGGGCGCTGGACCGTGCAGGCGGCGATCGAGACCGCGACGCCGGCCGAGGTGCTGACCTCCTCGCTCTACACCCGCTTCCGCTCGCGCAAGGACCACACCTTCGCCGAGAAGATCCTCTCCGCCATGCGCGCCGGCTTCGGCGGCCATGTCGAGCCGAAGAAGCAGGGCTGAACCATGAGCGACGACGAGGCCGGCCGCGCCGGCAACCCGCTGCCGCCGGCGGTCATCGTGGTGATGGGCGTGGCGAGTTCGGGCAAGACCTCGCTCGGCGAGCGCCTGGCGGAACGGCTGGGCTGGCCCTTCCGCGACGCCGATTCCTTCCACCCGCCGGAGAATGTCGCCAAGATGTCGGCCGGCACGCCGCTGACCGATGTCGATCGCAAGCCCTGGCTCGCGGCCATCGCCGCCTGGATCGATGATCTGCGCGCCTCGGGCCGCAACGGCATCGTCACCTGCTCGGCCTTGAAGAAGGCCTATCGCGACGTGATCCTCGGCGATCGGCCGGACGTGGCTCTGGTCTATCTCAAGGGCTCGCGCGAGCTGATCGGCGCGCGGATGGCGGCGCGGCAGCACCATTTCATGCCGCCCTCGCTGCTCGACAGCCAGTTCGCGACGCTGGAGGAGCCCGGCCCGGAGGAGAACCCGCTGGTGGTGACCGTCGAGGCGACCCGCGAGGCGATCGTCGAGCAGGTGGTGTCCGAGCTGCGGCTCGGCTGATGCCGGACCGGCGCGGGGCGCATGTGCCCCGCTCCTTGAAACGATTGAAAAAAGCCGCATTCGGCGCGATGCTCCTGGCAAGGCGCACTTATGACGCCAGCCCAAGGTCACGATCATGCTCGATAAAGTCGCTCAGCCCCGCACGCTGAAGCTCAATGCCGCCGACAACGTTGCCGTCGCCGTGGACCCGATCGACATCGGCGTCACCGCTGCCGGGGTCCAGGCGCTCAAGCGGGTGCCGCGCGGCCACAAGATCGCGCTGGCGCCGATCGCGACCGGCGAGCCGATCCGCAAGTTCGGCCAGATCATCGGCTTCGCGACCGTCGACATCCCACCGGGCGAGTGGGTGCACGAGCACAATACCGGCTTCCAGTCCTTCGAGCGCGACTATGCCTATGCCGCCGAGGCGAAGCCCGAATTCGTGCTGCCGGTCGAGCAGCAGGCCACCTTCCAGGGCTTCCGCCGCAAGGATGGAAGGGCCGGCACGCGCAATTATGTCGGCATCCTGACCTCGGTGAACTGCTCGGCCTCGGCCGCCCGCTTCATGGCCGAGGAAGTCAAGCGTTCGGGCATCCTCGCCGACTATCCCAATGTCGATGGCGTGATCGCGCTGACCCACGGCACCGGCTGCGGCATCGACTACAATGGCGAGAGCTTCGAGGTCCTGAAGCGCACCACCTGGGGCTATGCCTGCAATCCCAACATGGCGGCGGTGCTGGTCGTCGGCCTGGGCTGCGAGGGCTTCCAGATCAAGCGCATGAAGGAAGCCTATGGCGTGGAGGAGAGCGACATCTTCCGCACCATGACGATCCAGGAGACGGGCGGCACCCGGAAGTCGGTCGCGGCCGGCGTCGAGGCGCTGAAAACCATGCTGCCGATCGCCAACCGCGTCTCGCGCGAGACGGTGCCGGCCTCCGAGCTGACGCTGGCGCTGCAGTGCGGCGGCTCCGACGGCTATTCCGGCATCACCGCCAACCCGGCGCTGGGCGCCGCGGTCGACCTGCTGGTCGAGCATGGCGGCACGGCGATCCTGTCCGAGACGCCCGAGATCTATGGCGCCGAGCACCTGCTCACCCGCCGGGCCGCCACGCGCGAGGTCGGCGAGAAGCTCGTCGGCATCATCAAGTGGTGGGAGGACTATACCGAGCGCGCCCGGATGAGCATGAACAACAACCCCTCGCCGGGGAACAAGGCGGGCGGGCTAACCACCATCCTGGAGAAGTCGCTCGGCGCGGCCGCCAAGGGCGGCACCAAGACGCTCTCGGCGGTCTACCACTATGCCGAGCCGGTGCGCGAGAAGGGCTTCGTCTACATGGACACGCCCGGCTACGACCCCGTCGCGGCGACGGGCCAGGTGGCGGGCGGCGCCAATATCCTCGCCTTCACCACCGGCCGCGGCTCGGCCTATGGCTGCAAGCCGACGCCCTCGGTGAAGCTCGCCACCAACACGCCGATCTACGAGAAGATGATCGACGACATGGACATCAATTGCGGCGACGTGCTCGACGGCGTGACGCTGGAGCAGAAGGGCCGCGAGATCTTCGACAAGCTGCTGCTGGTCGCCTCGGGCGAGCGCTCCAAGTCGGAGCAGCTCGGCTATGGCGACGCCGAGTTCGTGCCCTGGCAGATCGGCGCGACGATGTGAGAAGCGCCTTCGGGCGCAACGCACACCGCTTCGTCATGGTCGGGCTTGTCCCGACCATGCGCGTCTTCGCTGATCGAAGACGGTGTTCGAGACATGGATGCTCGCCATAAGGGCGAGCATGACGGTTCAGGCAACGCTCACCAGCCTGAGCCGCGTTCCCCAGGGATCGATCGTCTCGAAGCCGCGGGACACCGTGGCCGGAGTCTGGCCGGCCTCTTCCATCCGCCGGCGCTGGGCGGCGAGCAGGGCGGGATCGGCCACCTCAAGCGAGAGCCAGTCGAGCCCGGTGCGGGCGGGATCGCGCGGGCCGGCGCCGGCGCTGTTCCAGCTGTTCAGCGCGAGATGGTGGTGATAGCGCCCCGATGACAGGAAGCTGGCGGACTCGCGCCGCGCGGTGGCATCGAGGCCGACCGCCTCGCGATAGAAGCCCTCTGCCTGCGCGACATCGCCGACCTTGAGATGGACATGGCCGATGCGCAGGCCGGCCGGCGCGTCGGCATAGTCGCTGCGGGTGGTGTCGGTCAGGGCGAGGATGCCGTCGACGTCGAGCTGGTGCGTGCCCATCACCACCTGGCCGTCCTGCCAGCGCCAGACGCCCGGGTCGCGGTCGGCATAGACCTCGATGCCGTTGCCCTCGGGATCGTCGAGATAGACCGCCTCGCTGACGCTGTGGTCGGCGAAGCCGGTCAGCGCCGTGCGGTTGCGCGCGACATGGACAAGCCAGCGCGCCAGATCCCGCCGCGATGGCATCAAAAAGGCGGTGTGGAACAGGCCGGCCTCGCTGCGCGGCGCCAATCCCGCCGCCGGCCGCGGTTCGAGCCAGAGCAGCGGCACGCCGCCGGCGCCGAGGATCACGCCGTCGGCGCTGATCGAGATCGGCGTAAGCCCGAGCACGGACTGGTAGAAGCCGCTCATCCGCGTGATGTCGCGCACGCGCAGGCCGACCGCGCCGCAGCGGATCGGCGTGGCCTGTGCGAAGCCGGGCTGCGCGCCGCCGGGGCCGGCCGCGCCGCTTTCCGCACGAGCCGCCCCGGCGAGCGCGGCGCCGCCGGCCAGGGTCAGCAGGGTTCGGCGGGTCAGGTCGATGATCATGGCGCTCCCGTCGCGGCGGCCTCGCTGCGTTCGCCCGGTTGCAAGAGCATTCCCGCCGCCGCGCCGCATCTCACAAGCCTGCGAGGGCCTCAGAGCTCGGAGGCGCGGCCCCAGCTCGGGACATGGGCGGCGAGCTTGTCGAGCAGGAGGCCGAGCTGTGCCTTCTCGCTTGCGTCGAGACAGGCGAGCATCGCGTTCTCTCGGGTCGCGAGCATCGGGATGTAGCGCTGGTAGAGGGTTTGGCCGGCGGAGGTCAGGAACAGGCGCTGGCGGCGGCTGTCGGCCGGGTCGGGCTCGCGGCGGATCAGGGCCTTCTTCTCCAGCAGAATCACAGCGCGGCTGACGCTGGCCTTCAGGTGGCCCGAGAACTCGCAGAACTCGCTCGCCGTCGCGCCGTCGCGCACCGTCAGGAAGATCAGGATGACGATCTCGGGCCGTGTCAGGCCGAACTCGGTTTCGATCGCCCGGAAGGAGGGCTCGCGATAGAAGTTCAGCACGTAGCCGAGCTTGTAGGCCGTCGGGATCGCCGTACCGTCCATGATGGCGAGCCGCGCCGCGGCCTCGGGATCCGGCGCTTCGGCCTGCGGTTGGATTGGTCTCACATTAGACTTTTTGGTTGCGTCCGACATGGCCGGACCCTAGCATCCCCGCCATCTGAAGGCACGGCGTCGGATCGTCGACGAACCGTGGCCGGGGAGGATGACGATGACCGCCGAGCCTGCGTCCCGACGCTGCTTCTATTCGGGTACGGCCGAGCATCCGGTCTATGTCGATCATCTCGCGGGCAGCGGGCAGGGAAGCCTGCCGATCGTGCTGGTACATGGCGGCGGCCATACCGGCGCCTGCTATCTCGCGACGCCCGATGGCCGCCCCGGCTGGGCGCCGCTCTTCGCGCAGGCCGGCCGTGACGTCTTCGTGCCTGATTGGCCGGGGCATGGCCGCTCGCCGATGCGGCCGGATTTCGCCAGGCTGTCGAGCGTCGAGATCGCGCGCAGCCTGCAAGTGCTGCTGGAGGAGATCGGCCCGGCCGTGCTCCTCGTGCATTCCGCCAGCGGCCCGATGGCCTGGTGGATCGCCGAGCGCAGCCCGCAGGCGGTGGCGGCGATCATCGGCGTCGCGCCCGGCGCGCCTGCCAACCTGCTGCAGGCGCTCCCCGACGATGCCGAGGCGGTGGCGCGGCTGAAGGACGACGAGAGCCTCGGCTGCCCGGTGCACGTCGAGGAGGATGCGCCGCTGTTCATGTCGCCGGAGTTCATGCGCAGCTACTGGGCCAACAGCCGGCGTTTCCCGCAGGGCGCCTTCGAGAGCTACCGGCGCTCGATCGTGCCAGAGAGCGCAAGGTTGATGAACGAGCGCTTCAACATCGGCGGCCGGGGGCTGCACATCGCCGGGCCGGAGGCACTGGCCGAGATCCCGATCCTGGTGGTGACCGGCGATTGCGACCCGCGCCATCCGCGCGCCGTGGACGAGGCGACCGCGCGCTATCTCGGGGCCGAATTCGTCTGGCTGCCGGATCGCGGCATCGCCGGCAACGGCCACATGACCATGTGCGAGGACAACAGCGCCGAGATCGCGGCGCTGATCGGCGACTGGCTTTCGTCCAGGGGCCTGTGACGACGAGAACGGCAGCGTCCGGGCCATGAAGGCGACGGGCTGCGCAAAGGGAGGAAGCCCGATGAGATCGCTTCTGGTCGGCGGCGCGCTGATGGCGCTGGCCGTCGCGCCGGCGTTGGCGCAGGTCAGCGACGACGTGGTGAAGATCGGTGTCCTGACGGACATGACCGGCGTGACAGCCGACATCACCGGCAAGGGCTCGGTGATCGCCGCCGAGCTCGCGGTGAAGGAGTTCGGCGGGACCGTGCTCGGCAAGAAGATCGAGATCGTCTTCGCCGATCACCAGCACAAGCCGGACCTCGGCACCTCGATCGCGCGCCAGTGGATGGACGTCGACAAGGTCGACGCGCTGGTCGACATCCCGAATTCGGCGATCGCGCTGGCCGTGCAGGGCATGGCGAAAGAGAAGAAGCGCATCGTGATGTTCTCGGGCGCCGGCACCACCGCGCTCACCAACGAGCAGTGCTCGCCCTATGGCTTCCACTGGACCTACGACACCTATGCCGTCTCGCGCGGCACGGCGTCGGCCGTGGTGAAGGCGGGCGGCACCTCCTGGTTCATGCTGGCCTCCGACTACGCCTTTGGCCACCAGCTCCAGAAGGACGCGACCGATGTGGTCGAGGCCAATGGCGGCAAGGTGCTCGGCGCGGTGCGCCATCCGCTCAACAATCCCGACTTCTCGTCCTTCCTGCTGCGGGCGCAGGCCTCGGGCGCCAAGGTGATCGGCATCGCCAATGCCGGCGGCGATACGATCAACACCATCAAGCAGGCCGGCGAATTCGGGCTGGTCGAGCAGGGCCAGAGCCTGGCGGCACTGATCTTCTTCCTGCAGGACGTGCACAGCCTCGGCCTCGCCGCCACGCAGGGCACCTACCTGACCACCGCCTCCTACTGGGATACCGACGACGCTGCGCGCGCCTGGTCGAAGCAGTTCCTCGAGCGGGCCGGCATGATGCCGTCCATGCTGCAGGCCGGCACCTATGGCGCCGTGCTGCACTATCTCAAGGCCGTCCGGGCCGCCGGCACCGACGATCCGGACAAGGTCGCCGCCGCCATGAAGGCGATGCCGATCGAGGATGCCTTCACCAAGCGCGCCAGCATCCGCGCCGATGGCCGCGTGCTGCGCGAGATGTATCTCGCGCGGGTCAAGAAGCCGGCCGATTCCAAGGGGCCGTGGGACTATTTCGAGATCGTCCGGACCATCCCGCCGGAGGACACCGTCTGGCCGCTCAGCGAGACGCGCTGCGCCGCCGCCAAGCCCTGACGGGGAGCCGTCCGCACGCCCGCGCCGTCGGCAAGCAGAGCGGGCGTGCCGGCTTGCAATACTACGCCGGGCGCCGGTCACTCCTCCGGCGCGACATAGGGCGAGAGATCGACATGGTGCAGCTTCGGCCTGCGCCGGTCGATCAGCACGCGGATCGGCTCGTCCTGCAAGAGCTCGCTCGGATCGACCCAGATCGGCTCGCTGACGAAATCCTGGAGCTTGCCGGTGGCGGGATGGATGGCCTGCGTCACCACGCGGTAGGGATTGCGGCCGTTCACCGACAGCCCCTCATCGAGATAGACCCGCTGGAAGCGCGTGGTGATGGCGTCGCCGCCGGCGATGAGCCGGCGCACGCGCCTCTGCTGCAGCATCGGCACGGCGACGAAGACGCCGCCCAGGAGGCTGAGGAGCAGCCCGAGCGGCGCCATGATGATCACGATGCCGAAGCGGGCGAAGCGCTCGTCGATCACCGCATCGCCGGGAGCGGCCGGATCGTAGAGCACCGCGACGCTCTGGCCCTTGCGATGGCGCGCCGGGCTCGACGAGACGCGGTCGACGAATTCGTGGCGGCTGCCGTCGCGCGCCTCGAAGGTGACGCGGGCGGAATAGCCGGTCGAGCTCTCGCTCATGCTGCCGCTGCCCGAGCGCGTATGCGTCTTCAGCACCAGGTCGATCACCGTGCCGCTCGCCCTCAGGGCCGTGTGCTCGAAGCGCCGCTGCGACTCGAAGAGGTAGAGGGCCGTACCGAGCAGGCAGAGGCCGACGAGCAGAAAGATCGAGCCGATGGTGCGAAAAAGCGACATGGTCCATCCGTGTCCCGGCGCAGGTGGCCGGGTTTGTGTCTGTGTGGGACGGGCGCGGCGAAGCCGCGTTGCAGCGTCCGATTCCGCGCCGATTCCCGTGTGTTCGCGCCGCCGCCGCGGCCCGGCCCGCCGGCGCGGCGGGCGGCGAAAGACCGCGTAAGCCTTGCAATCCCGCGCTGGCACGTGTATGGCGCGGCGCATTCCACATGGGAAGCATCACCTCGTTTCCGAGGCGTCCCGGTGACCCGCCAGAGCATGGTGGGCTCATTCGCTTCCCAGAGGCTCAACCGGAAGGACGACGATAACATGGCTCTGCCCGATTTCTCCATGCGCCAGCTGCTCGAGGCCGGCGCTCACTTCGGCCACCAGGCTCACCGCTGGAACCCGAAGATGTCGCCGTTCATCTACGGCACGCGCAACAACATCCACATCCTCGACCTCTCGCAGTCGGTGCCGATGCTCTCGCGCGCCCTGCAGGCGGTCAGCGACACGGTGGCCCGTGGCGGCCGCGTGCTGTTCGTCGGCACCAAGCGCCAGGCGCAGGACGCCATCGCCGACGCCGCCAAGCGCTCGGCCCAGTACTACGTCAACTCCCGCTGGCTCGGCGGCATGCTGACCAACTGGAAGACCATCTCGGCCTCGATCCAGCGCCTGCGCAAGGTCGACGAGCTGCTCTCGGGTTCGGGCGTCGGCCTGACCAAGAAGGAGCGCCTGATGCTGGCGCGCGAGCGCGACAAGCTCGAGCGCGCGCTCGGCGGCATCAAGGACATGGGCGGCGTGCCGGACATGATCTTCGTGATCGACACCAACAAGGAGCAGCTGGCGATCAAGGAGGCTCAGCGCCTCGGGATCCCGGTCGCCGCGATCGTCGATTCGAACTCGGATCCGGACGGCATCACCTTCCCGGTCCCGGCCAATGACGACGCCGGCCGCGCCATCCAGCTCTATTGCGACCTGATCGCTCGTTCGGCCATCGACGGCATCTCGCGCGCCTCGGGCGATTCCGGCATCGATCTCGGCGCCGCCGAGGCCCCGGTCGTCGAGACCGCGCTGGCCGAGCCGGTCGCCGCCGAAGGCCAGGTCTTCGAGCTGCTGACCGCGCCGCGCGGCGCCCCGGACGACTTCATGCGCCTGTCTGGCATGGGCCCCGAGACCGTGCAGAAGCTCAACGACGGCGGCATCTTCCACTTCTGGCAGCTCGCCGCCATGTCGCCGGCCGAGGTCACCAAGGTCGACCACGACCTGAAGCTTGCCGGCCGCCTGGAGCGCGAGGGCTGGGTCGCCCAGGCTCGCGAACTCAGCGACGCGTGATTGCCGCCCGCGATGCGGCGCGTCATCGGCGTGTCGCATCCGGGACATGATTTGAAGTCGAAGCAGCGCCGACGACCGGAAACGGAGCGTCGGCGTTCGCCCTTCGGCCTTTCCGTTTCGATGAAGCGGTCCGTCGCCCGGCGAGGGGTCGCGCTGAACAGCAAGGACACAAGACCATGGCAGCGATCACCGCAGCACTCGTGAAGGAACTGCGCGACAAGACCGGCGCGGGCATGATGGACTGCAAGTCGGCGCTCGCCGCGACCGACGGCAACCTCGAGGCCGCGATCGACTGGCTGCGCACCAAGGGCCTCGCCAAGGCCGCCAAGAAGGCCGGCCGCGTCGCCGCCGAGGGCCTCGTCGCCGTCGCGGTGCGTGACAACCGCGGTGTCGTGGTCGAGCTGAACTCCGAGACCGACTTCGTCGCCCGCAACCTCGAATTCCAGGCGCTGGCCCGCTCGATCTCCGACGTGGCCCTGGAGAAGGGCGGCGACGTGGCGGCCCTGTCGTCGCATCACTATCCGGGCGGCGGCACCGTCGGCGACGCCATCGCCAACGCCATCGCCACCATCGGCGAGAACATGACGCTGCGCCGCGTCGCCGAGGTCCAGGTCGCCCATGGCCATATCGGCTCCTATGTGCACGGCTCGGTCGCCGACGGCCTCGGCAAGATCGGCGTCGTGGTCGGCCTGGAGACCACCAGCAAGAGCGAGGAGCTCGCCGCGCTGGGTCGCCAGATCGCCATGCACGTCGCCGCGTCGAACCCGGTCGGCCTCGACATCGCCTCGGTCGATCCGGCCGTGCTGGAGCGCGAGAAGGCCATTCTCGCCGAGAAGAACGCCGGCAAGCCCGAGCACGTCCTCGCCAAGATCGTCGAGAGCGGCATGAAGAGCTACGCCAAGGAGTATACCCTGCTCGAGCAGGCCTACATCCATGACGGCTCCAAGTCGGTCGGCCAGGTGCTCAAGGAGGCCGAGGGCAAGCTCGGCGCCCCGGTGACGATCACTGGCTTCGCCCGCTTCGCGCTTGGCGAGGGCATCGAGAAGGAAGAGACCGACTTCGCGGCCGAGGTCGCCGCCGCCGGTGGCTCCGCCGGCTGACAGGCTGGTTGATAGTCGACAGAAAGGCCGCGCGACGCGCGGCCTTTTTTGTATGTAGAACGAGCCGGTCGAATCGCCGGCCGTCACGGCGTCATGGAAGGAGAGCCCCCGATGAGACCCCAACGTGTTCTCGTGAAGCTCTCCGGCGAAGCGCTCGCGGGCGCCTCCGGCTCCGGGCTGGACGGCGCGACGCTGACGGCGCTTGCCGCCGATATCGCCGCGGCGGCCCGTGAGGGCGTCGAGATCGGCATCGTGGTCGGCGGCGGCAACTTCTTCCGCGGCGTGCAGGGCCTGACCAAGGGCCTGGACCGGACCAGTGCCGATTCGATCGGCATGCTGGGTACGGTAATGAACGCGCTGGCGCTGGAGCACGCGATCGAGAGCGCCGGCGCCCCTGCGCGCGCCATGTCGGCGGTGCCGATGCCCTCGCTCTGCGAGAGCTACGCCCGCAAGCGTGCGCTCGACCATCTCACCAACGGCAAGGTGGTCATCCTGGGCGGCGGCACCGGCAATCCCTATTTCACCACCGACACCGGCGCGGCGCTGCGCGCGGCCGAGCTCGGCTGCAGCCATCTGCTCAAGGCGACTCAGGTGGATGGGGTCTATACCGCCGATCCGAAGAAGGACCCGAGCGCGGTCCGCTTCGACCAGCTCACCCATGTCGAGGCGATCACCCGCGACCTCAAGGTGATGGACACCGCCGCCTTCGCGCTGGCGCGCGACGCGGCGCTGACCATCGTGGTGTTCTCGATCGCCGAGCCGGGCATGCTCGCCGCTGTGCTGCGCGGCGAGGGCCGGGCGACCTATGTCACGCCCTGAGGCGGCTCAGCGATAGTTCGGCCACAGGCCGGGCGTCAGCAGCTCGAGCATATTGTCGTCGGGGTCGCGGAAATAGATGCTGGTGCCGCCCTGGTCCCAGTTCATCCGGCCCTCGATGGCGACGCTGGCGGCGCCGAGGCGGTCCTCCCAGTCCTTCAGTGCCTCGGCGGTGACCGCGAAGCCGATATGCTGCGGCCCGCTGCCGTCATGCGGCGGGATGGAGCCGCCGGGGGAGGCCTGCGTCTTCAGCGAGGCGCCGCGCTTGAACAGCAGCAGCACGCTGGCGCCGCCGACGTCATAGGCACGCAGCGTCGGCGTCTCCAGCATCGCACTCAGCCCCAGCACGGTCTCGTAGAAGGTGGCGGCGCGGGCGAGGTCGTCCACGTAGAGGGCGGTTTCGAGAATGCGGCCAAGTGTCGGCATGGGGGGCTCCAAGTCGAGGCTCCGGCTGGCAGCCGGGAGCGTGTCGTCGCAGTCCCTGCCTCTGCGGAGCGGTAGAAGCAACCGGGCAGAGCGCCGCGGGGGGCGTTCGTTTTCCCTAACGGAATGACGTGCCACAGTATGGCACGAGCATGAAATCCTTGACCCTGCGCCGGGTGCTCGCCATGGTCGCGCGCATTTCCAGCCCGGCACCGGCCGGGTTTCGACAAGGTTTTGATGACGATGGCCCAGACGACTTTCGACCTCGCCGATCTGAACCGCCGCATGGACGGCGCAGTCCAGTCGTTCAGGAACGACCTGGCGTCGCTGCGCACCGGCCGCGCCTCGGCGAACGTGCTCGACCCGATCCAGGTCGAGGCCTATGGCGCGCGCACGCCGCTCAACCAGCTCGCGACCGTCAGCGTCCCCGAGCCACGCCTGCTTTCGGTGCAGGTCTGGGACCGCAGCATGGTCAACGCCGTCGAGAAGGCGATCCGCGAATCCGATCTCGGCCTCAACCCGCAGACCGAGGGGCAGGTGCTGCGCATCCGCATCCCCGAGCTGAACGAGCAGCGCCGCAAGGAGATGGTCAAGGTCGCGCATAAATACGCGGAGGAGGCCAAGGTCGCCGTCCGCCATGTGCGCCGTGACGGCATCGACCTGATCAAGAAGCTCGAGAAGGACGGGCACATGCCCAAGGACGACGTCACCCGCACCTCCGAGCAGGTGCAGAAGGCGACCGACAAGCACGTCGCCGACATCGACCAGGCGCTGGCCTCGAAGGAGAAGGAAATCCTGCAGGTCTGAGCCCGCAGGCCCCGGTCCGCCGACCGGGGCGACGAGACGGGTGCCGGCCGTCACCGACCGCCGGCACCAGCACTCCCGATCGCCAGCCGCGCCCGCCGGGCGCGCGACGGCCGGGCCGATACGGTCAACCGGCAGGGCACCCGCCCAAAGAGGCACCGGAATGTCAGAGGGCGCGCGCCAGTCTTCGTCCGGTCCCGAAGCGGTTCCGGACCATGTCGCGATCATCATGGACGGCAATGGTCGCTGGGCGCAGATGCGCGGCCTGCCGCGGCAGGAGGGGCATCGCCGCGGGCTCGAGGCGCTGCGTCGCACGGTCCGCAACGCCGCCGATGCCGGCATCCGTTTCCTGACGCTCTATTCCTTCTCGACCGAGAACTGGCGCCGCCCGCAGACCGAGGTCTCCTTCCTGCTCGGGCTGCTGCGCCGCTTCGTCGAGAAGGACCTGATCGAGTTGCACCAGGCGGGCGTGCGCGTCCGCATCATCGGCAACCGTGCCGATCTCGCCGCCGACCTGCGCGCGCTGATCGAGCGCGCCGAGGCGATGACCCAGGGCAATCCCGGTCTCACCCTGGTGATCGCCTTCAATTACGGCTCGCGCGACGAGATGGTCAGGGCGGCGCGGGCACTGGCCGAGGAGGTCGCTGCCGGACGCCTGTCGCCGTCGGCGATCACCGAGGAGGCGCTGTCGGCCAGGCTCGATACGGCCGACCTCCCGGACCCCGACCTCGTGATCCGCACATCCGGCGAGACGCGCGTCTCCAACTTCCTGCTCTGGCAGGCCGCCTATGCGGAGTTCGTCTTCACCCCCGTGCTCTGGCCGGATTTCGACCGCGAGGCGCTGGACGAGGCGATCGCGCAATATCGCCGGCGCGAGCGGCGCTATGGCGGTATCGGCAGCGTGACCTCGCGGTCCGTGGGGGTCGCGTGAATGGCTCCGATCCGGGCGGCGTGAAGCCCGGCGCCTCCGAGCTGCGGCTGCGCGTCATCTCGGCGCTGGTTCTCGCGGCGGTCGTGCTGGCCGCGACGCTCTGGGGCGGCTGGCCCTTCCGCCTGCTCTGGATCCTGGTGGCGGGCCTCGTCGCCTATGAATGGCTGGCGATCGTCGGCAGCCGCCGGCCGGTCGCCGTCGCGGCCGGTGCCGGCGTGGTGCTGGCCGGCCTCCTGCTCGCCGCGCTGCCGGTCTCGGCCGCCGCGCTCGCCGGGGCGGGGGCGCTGGCCGCGCTCGCCGGGGCCGTGCTGACGCCGCGCCTGGAGAACCGGACGGGGCTGGAAGCCTGCGGCATCGCCTATGCGCTGGTCTTCGCGCTGGTCACGCCCGCGCTGCGCGAATTTCCGGGGATCGGCCTCGGTCTGGTGATCTGGACCTTCGCGGTCGTCTGGTTCACCGATATCGCCGCCTATTTCACCGGGCGCGCGCTGGGCGGGCCGAAGCTGATGCCGCGCGTCAGCCCGAAGAAGACCTGGTCCGGCGCGCTCGGCGGCACCGCGGCCGGCATGGCGGGCGGCGCGGCGGTCTGGGCGCTGTTCCCGGCGCCGGGCTGGTCGACCGCGGTGACCGTGCTGGCGGTCTCCTGTCTCGCCTCGGTGGCGAGCCAGGCCGGAGACCTGTTCGAATCCGCGATCAAGCGCCGCTTCGGCACCAAGGATTCCAGCCGGCTGATCCCCGGCCATGGCGGCTTCCTCGACCGTCTCGACGGCTACTGGGCGGTGCTGGTTCTGTGCGGGCTGCTGCTCTATCTCGCGCAGCTGGATCTCTGAGCGCATGCATCGCACCGTCACCCTCCTGGGAGCGACCGGCTCCATCGGTCGCTCGACCCGTGCGGTCATCGCCGAGAACCCGGAGAGGCTTTCGGTCGCCGCCGTGGTCGCCGGGCGCGACGTCGCCGGGCTGGCGCGGATCGCCCGCGAGACCGGCGCGCGCTTCGCGGCCCTGGCCGATGCGGGGCAGGGGGCCGCGCTGCGCGAGGCACTGGCCGGCAGCGGCATCGCCAGCGGCGCCGGCCGCGAGGCGGTGCTGGCGGCGGTGGCGCTGGAGAGCGACATCGTGGTCAGCGCGATCTCCGGAGCCGCCGGGCTGGAGGCGACCTTCGCGGCGCTGACGCCGGGCCGCATCGTGGCGCTCGCCAACAAGGAGAGCCTTGTCTGCGCCGGGGCGGCCGTGATGGCACGCGCGGCTGCGGTCGGCGCCCGCATCCTGCCGCTCGATTCCGAGCACAACGCCCTGCACCAGGCGCTCGGCCGCGAGCCGATCGCGGCGGTCGCGCGCATGACGCTGACCGCCTCGGGCGGGCCGTTCCGAACCTGGACGGCGGAGCAGATCGCTGCCGCCACGCCGGAGCAGGCGCTAACCCATCCCAATTACGCGATGGGCGCCAAGATCACCGTCGATTCCGCCGGGCTGATGAACAAGGGTCTCGAGCTGATCGAGGCGCGCTTCCTGTTCGGCCTGCCGGCGCAGCGGCTCGACGTGCTGGTCCATCCGCAGCAGATCGTCCACGGCCTCGTCACCTTCCGCGACGGCTCGGTCAGCGCCGGGCTTTCGGTGCCCGACATGCGCGTCGCCGCCGCCCATTGCCTCGGGGTCGACGTGCGGCTCGACGCGCCCTCCGACCGATTCCTCGATCTCGCCGGCGGCGCGCCGCTGGCGTTCGAGCGGCCGGACCTCGTGCGCTTCCCGGCGCTGCGCCTCGCCATGGCGGCGCTCGCGGCCGACGGGAGGGCTGCCGCGGTGCTGAACGCCGCCAACGAGGTCGCGGTCGAGGCCTTCCTGGCGCGGCGCATCCCGTTCCCGGCGATTGCGGCGCTGGTCGAGCAGGTCTGCACGTCGGCCGGCAGCGGGGCCGCGCCCGCCGACGTGGCCGAGGCGCTCGCGATCGATTCCGAGACGCGATATCGCAGCCGCGAACTCTTGTCGGACGGCCGCTTCGCTGCCACCTAGGGGCGGGGCGCGGGAGAGTACCATGGATATCATCGGGTCGGTCTGGCACGCGGGGGGCTCCCTGCTCGGCTATCTCGTGCCGTTCCTGTTCGTCCTGACCATCGTGGTCTTCGTGCACGAGCTCGGGCATTTCCTCGTCGGCCGCTGGTGCGGTGTCGACGTCACCACCTTCTCGATCGGCTTCGGCCGCGAACTGTTCGGCTTCACCGACCGGCACGGCACGCGCTGGCGCTTCGCGCTGATTCCGCTCGGCGGCTATGTGAAGTTCTCCGGCGATGCCGACGCGTCCAGCGCCACCGATCACGAGTCGATGGCCGGGATGACGCGCGAACAGCGCGAGCGCAGCTTCCCGGCGCAGTCGGTGGCCGAGCGCTCCGCCATCGTCGCCGCCGGCCCGATCGCGAATTTCCTGCTGGCGATCGCGATCTTCGCCGGCACGGCCTTCATCTTCGGCAAGCCGGTGCTGGCGCCGCGCGTCGACCAGGTCGTCGCGACCGGTGCCGCCGCCCGGGCCGGCCTGCAGGCGGGCGATCTCATCCTGCAGATCGACGGCCGCCCGGTAGCGAGCTTCGGCGACATGCAGCGCATCATCTCGGTGCGTCCGGAGGAGCCGCTCGCCGTCACCTTCGAGCGCGGCGGCGAGACCCGGCAGGTCACGGTGACGCCGGATCTCGTCGAGACCGCCACCGCGCTGGGCAAGCAGCGCCTCGGCATCATCGGCGTGCAGGCCTCGAGCCGGCCGCAGGACTGGTCGACCCAGCATTACGGCGTGGTCGGCTCGCTGAAGCTCGGCGTCTCGGAGACCTGGTTCGTGGTCGAGCGGACCTACGACTACATCGCCAAGCTGGTGCGGGGTAAGGAATCGACCGACCAGCTCTCGGGCCCGATCCGCATCGCGCAGGTATCCGGCGTCGTCGCCTCGAATGGCGGGCTGCTGGCGCTGATCAACCTCGCGGCGATTCTCTCGGTCTCGATTGGCCTGATGAACCTGCTGCCGGTGCCGATGCTCGATGGCGGGCATCTGATGTTCTACGCCGTCGAGGCCGTGCGCGGGAAACCGCTGAGCGAGCGGGCGCAGGAGCTGGGGTTCCGGATGGGACTCGGACTCGTGCTCATGCTGATGCTGTTCGTAACCTGGAACGACATCGTCCACGTCAGATCGCTGCTCTGAGGGCCCGGAAGCCCGTAGCCGGCGCCGGAGAATTGTGGCGATTTCTTGCCGCTAAACCGTTGTCCGAAGACGTTTTTCGTGGCCGGCGCGTGACCTAACAGCCACGTCCCTCGTAAAAACTCTTTGTTAACGACAATGCAGGTTTGCGTCCCGCGGGAAACTTTGTAGAAGCGTTTGGTCTCTCAATGTCGCCGAGCCTGCGCGTCTGTGCGGGCCCCCTCACGGGGTGGCGACCTAAGAAATGGAATAGGCGACCCGATGACGTCGACGCTTCAGAGCCGAGCCTCGCGAAACCGGCTCTCTCGATCGATCGGACTTTCGGCATTCGTGCTGGCGGTAAGCGGTGGTGTTGCGTTCGCGCAGGCCGTCGTGGTCCAGGGCAACCGCCGGGTCGATTCCGAGACGATCCGCACCTATGCGGGGCAGGCGGGCAGCCCTGCCGAGATCCGTCAGGCGCTTCTCTCGACCGGGCTGTTCAGCAGCGTCCAGGTCGCGCGCCGCGGTTCGCAGACGGTCGTGACCGTCCGCGAGAACGACAACATCAATCGCGTGGCCTTCGAGGGCAATCGCCGCCTGAAGAGCGACGTGCTGCTCGGCCAGGTCCAGTCGAAGGCCGGCGGTCCGCTGAGCCAGTCGCTGATCGACGCAGACGTCGAGCGCCTCAAGGACGTGTATCGTCGCGCCGGCTATGGCAGCGCCACCGTATCCGGCCGCATCCAGCCGCTGCCGAACGGCCGCTCCGACGTGGTGTTCACGGTCGCCGAAGCCGGCAAGACCGGCATCAAGTCGATCAATTTCCACGGCAATCAGGTCTATTCGGCCTATCGCCTGCGGAACCTGATGAACTCGACCGAGTCGAACTTCCTCAGCTTCCTGAAGACCTCGGACGTCTATGATCCGGACCGCATCTCGGCCGATCTCGACCTGATCCGCCGCTACTATCTGAAGAACGGCTATGCCGACTTCCGCGTGGTCGCGAGCGATGCCCGCTTCGACGACGCCCAGGGCGGCTGGATCATCGACATCTCGGTCGACGAAGGCCCGCAGTACCGCGTCGGCAGCGTCGCGGTCGATTCCCAGCTGCGCGACGTCGACGCCGCCTCGCTCGAAGGCCTGGTCGCGACCTCCCGTGGCGACACCTACAATGCCGAGGCCGTCGAGCGCTCGCTGGTCACGCTGACCACCGAGGTGGCGCGCCGTGGCTACGCCTTCGCCCAGGTCCGTCCGCGCGGCGACCGCGATGCCGCCGGCAACCTGATCGGCATCACCTATGTCGTCGACGAGGGCCCGCGGGTCTATGTCGAGCGCATCAACGTGCGCGGCAACACCCGGACCCGCGACTACGTCGTCCGCCGCGAGCTCGATCTCGGCGAGGGTGACGCCTACAACAAGGTGTTCGTCGACCGCGCCGAGCGTCGCCTGAACAATCTCGGCTTCTTCAACAAGGTCCGCATCACCAACGAGCCGGGCAGCGCGCCCGACCGGGTGATCGTCAACATCGACGTCGAGGACAAGGCCACCGGTTCGTTCTCGATCGCCGGCGGCTACTCGACCTCGGACGGCGTGATCGGCGAGGTCTCGCTCTCGGAGTCGAACTTCCTCGGCCGCGGCCAGTTCGTCCGCATCGCCGGCACGATGGGTCAGCGCACCCAGGGCATCGATTTCTCGTTCACCGAGCCCTACTTCCTCGGCCGGCGCATCGCGGCGGGTATCGACCTGTTCTCGAAGTTCAACGACAACCGGAACATCGGCTATTTCGAGAGCCGCGTGACCGGTGGCCAGGTGCGCTTCAGCTTCCCGATCACGGAAGAGTTCTCGATCACGCCGCGCTATTCGATCTACTCGACCGAGATCAAGATCCCGAACACCGCCGCGCATCCCTATAACGACTGCTCGATCGCGATTCCGGGCATCACGCCTGGCGCGGCGGGCTCGATCGCTGCGGATCGCAACTTCAACTGCCTCACCAATGGCGAGGCGACGGTGGCGGTGAAGGAAGCGGTCGGCACGACGCTGACCTCGCTGGTCGGCATCAACCTCAACTACAACTCGCTCGACAACTACCAGAACCCGCGCAACGGCTTCACCGCCGAGATCAAGCCGGAGTTCGCCGGTGTCGGCGGCGACTCGAAGTTCCTGCGCATCGCGGCGGACGCCCGCTATTATCGCGAATTCCTCGAGGACTTCGTCGGTATCGCCCGCGTCCAGGGTGGTCACGTCCAGGCCACCAGCGGCGATCTGCGCATGATCGACCACTACTTCCTCGGGCCGAGCCTGGTTCGCGGCTTCGCGCCGTCGGGCATCGGTCCGCGTGACGTGCTCAACGACCCGACCGGTAACGCGCTCGGCGGTACCACCTATTTCGGTGCCTCGCTCGAAGTGCAGTTCCCGATCTTCGGTCTGCCGCGCGATCTCGGCCTGAAGGGCGCGATCTTCGCGGACGCCGGTACGCTGTTCAACTATGACGGCGGCTCGAAGGCGGTGACCAATGCCGGCTTCGGCAGCTGCCCGACCGGTTCGGCGCCGCGCCAGTTCGGCGTGACCATTGTCGGCGGCTACCAGAGCAACGTCGCCTGCGTGCGCGACAAGAACGTCATCCGCTCCTCGATCGGCGCCAGCCTGCTCTGGCAGTCGCCGCTCGGCCCGATCCGCTTCGACTACGCCTATGCGCTGTCGAAGGATGACGGCCAGTGGGGCACGGCGATCCTGCCGAACGGCGACCGGATCACCGGCAAGTTCGGCGGCGACCGGACGCAGGCCTTCCGCTTCTCGGGCGGCACGCGCTTCTGACGCGGCAGGGCGAGCAATCGCCCTGCAACGGACCTTCTCATGGCAGAATCCAGTTTCTTTCCTGTCGCGGCCTCGTTGTCCTTCAACGAGGTCGCTTCGCTATGCGGCCTGACCCTTCCCGAGGGCGCCGATCCGGCGCGGCGGGTCGAGGCGGTCGCGCCGCTCGAGACGGCCGGGCCCGCCGACGCGGCCTATATGGACAACCCGAAATATGTCGCGGCGCTGGCTGCGACCAAGGCCGGGCTGTGCTTCGTCTCGTCGCGCTTCGCCGACCGCGTGCCGGCCGGCACCGTGGCGCTGGTCACGCCGGGCCCGTATCACGCCTTCGCCAAGCTGCTCGCGACCTTCCATCCCGAGGCGTTGCGTCCGCAGTCGGTGTTCGGCGCGACCGGCGTGGCGCCGGGCGCCTTCGTGCACGCCACGGCGCGCCTCGAGGCCGACGTCACGGTCGATCCGGGTGCGGTGATCGGGCCGGGCGCCGAGATCGGCTCCGGCAGCGTCATCGGCGCGCATGCTGTCATCGGCCCGCAGGTCCGCATCGGCCGCAACTGCTCGATCGGCGCTGGCGCGACGCTGCAATGCAGCTTCGTCGGCAATCGGGTGATCATCCACCCGGGCGCGCGCATCGGCCAGGACGGCTTCGGCTTCGCCATGAGCCCCAAGGGCCATATGAAGGTGCCGCAGGTCGGCCGCGTCATCATTCAGGACGATGTCGAGATCGGCGCCAACACGACCATCGACCGCGGCGCCAGCCGCGACACGGTGATCGGCGAGGGCAGCAAGATCGATAATCTCGTGCAGATCGGCCACAACTGCGTGGTCGGCCGGCATTGCGTGATCTGTGCCCAGGTCGGCATGGCAGGCTCCAGCACGCTCGAGGATTTCGCCGTGCTCGGCGGGCAGGTCGGCCTCGCGGGGCACCTGACCATCGGCATGGGCGCGCAGATCGCCGCGCAGAGCGGCGTCGCCGGCGACGTGCCGCGCGGCGCGCGCTATGGCGGCTATCCGGCGCAGCCGGCGCTCAGCTGGGCGCGCGAGGCGGCGCTGCTCAAGCAGCTCGTCAGCAAGCGCGGCAAGCCCGAGGGCGGCGAAAAGGCTTGATCTCGGCGCCGCTTCCGGCACATCAGCGGCAGGGAACCGGTGAGCGGACGGCACGCCCGAGAGGTGGCTCCGCTGCGCCGGGCAGGGGTATGGGAGAGTTGGGACGATGACGGAAGCGACGAAATCGCTCGGCGTGGCCGATATCCAGAAGATCATGGCCTGCATCCCGCATCGCTATCCGTTCCTGCTCGTGGACCGCGTCATCGAGATGGATGGTGACGAATCCGGCATCGGCATCAAGAACGTCACCGCCAACGAGCCGCAGTTCACCGGGCATTTCCCGGAGCGGCCGGTGTTTCCGGGCGTGCTGATGATCGAGGCGATGGCGCAGACCGCCGGCGTGCTGGTCGTCGCGGCGCGCGGCGACGAGGACATGGCGGTGAAGACGGTGCTGTTCACCACCATCGACAAGGCCAAGTTCCGCAAGCCGGTCGTGCCGGGCGACAGCCTGCGCTTCCACCTGACCAAGCTCGCGCGCAAGCGCAACATCTGGTTCTATCGCGGCGAAGCCAAGGTCGACGGCGTTCTCGTCGCCGAGGCCGAGCTCTCCGCCATGGTGATGTGAGGCGAGGCCGGCCAGCGCCGCCATCGTCCTTCGCCGCAACACTCTCGACAGGTCCTGCTTCATGAGCGCCACGATCCATCCGATGTCGGTCGTCGACCCGGGCGCGCGGCTCGGCGCGGGCGTCGTCATCGGCCCGTTCTGCACCGTGGGACCGCAGGTCGAACTCGGCGACGGCGTCGAGCTCGTCAGCCATGTCGCTGTCGCCGGACGCACCAGTGTCGGCGCGCGCACGCGCATCTATCCCTTCGCCTCGATCGGCCATCCGCCGCAGGACGTGAAATACCGCGGCGAGCCGTCGACGCTGGCGATCGGTGCCGAGTGCATCATCCGCGAGGGCGTGACGATGAACCCGGGCACCGAGCATGGCGGCATGAAGACGGTGGTCGGCGACCGCTGCTTCTTCCTGGCCAATTCCCATGTCGGCCATGACAGCGTGATCGGCAGCAGTGTCATCTTCTCGAACAATGTGATGTGCGCCGGCCACGTCACCATCGGCGACTTCGTCATCGTCAGCGGTGGTGCCGGCCTGCACCAGTTCGTTCGCATCGGCGACCACGCCTTCATCGGCGGCGGCGCGGGCGTGATGAACGACGTGATCCCCTTCGGCATGGTGCGCGACAATCCCGCCCATCTCGCCGGGCTCAACCTCGTCGGGCTGAAGCGTCGTGGCTTTTCGCGCGAGCAGATCCACGAATTGCGCCGCGCTTATCGCCTGCTCTTCGCCGCCGAGGGCACGCTGTCCGAGCGCGTCGAGGACGTGGCGACCGAATTCGCGGCGCATCCGCTGATCCACGAGATCCTCGACTTCATCCGCAATGGCGGCGAGCGCGCGATCTGCGTCCCGGTCGACCTCGGCGCGCCCGAGCGGTGACGGCGGGGCCGGCCTCGATGTCCGGAGCCGGAACCGAGGGACGCCTGGCGCTGGTCGCCGGCAGCGGCGACTATCCGCTCAAGGTGGCGCAGGCCGCCCGCGCGCAAGGGCGTGAGCTTTATGTGGTGGCGCTGTCGGGTGCCGCCGATATCGGCGACTTCGCCGGCTTCGAAGGGCGCGAATACCGGCTCGGCCAGCTCGGCGCCTTCATGGACGAGGTCAAGCGGCGCCGGATCTCCGACATCGTGATGATCGGTGCGCTGCCGCGGCCGAGCTTCGGCGCGCTGGCGCCCGAGCTGTCGACGCTGAAATATCTCCCGCATTTCGCCCGCGCCTTCAAAGGCGGCGACGACCATCTGCTGCGCGGTGTGGTCAGCTTCTTCGAAGGGCAGGGGCTGGTGGTGCGCGGAGCTGCGGAGATCGCTCCGGAGATCGTCGCGGGCTCCGGCCCGATGGGCCGCACGATGCCGACGGCGCCGGCCATGGAAGCCGCCGAGCGCGGCTTTGCCCTGCTCGATGCGATCTCGCCCTTCGATATCGGCCAGGCCGCGGTGATCGCCGATCATCGCGTCGTCGCGGTCGAGGCGGCGGAAGGCACCGACGCCATGCTCGAGCGGGTCGCGGCGATGGTGAAGAGCGGTCGCCTGCGCATCGGCAAGGGCGACGGCGTGCTGGTCAAGGCACCGAAGCGCAACCAGGATTTGCGGGTCGACATGCCGGCGGTCGGCGTCGACACGGTGGTGCGCGCCGTCGAGGCCGGGCTGTCGGGCATCGCCGTCCGCACCGGGGCTGTGCTCGTCGGCGACCGCGCGACGCTCGCCGCGCGGGCCGATGCAGCCGGGCTCTTCGTGGTGGGCGTGCCGTGAGCGCGCCGCCCTTCCGTCTCTTCATCGTCGCCGGCGAGGCCTCGGGCGACGCGCTCGCGGTACGCTTCGTCCGCCGGCTGCGCGAGCGGCTGGGGGAGCGGGAGCTCGTGCTGCGCGGCGTCGGCGGCGAGGCGCTGATCGCCGAGGGGCTGGAGAGCGTTTTCCCGCAGGACGACATCGCGGTGATGGGCTTCGGCCCGGTGGTGGCGCGCCTGCCGCTGCTGCTGCGGCGGATGTCGCATGCGGCCAAGGCGGCGGCGGCCTTCGAGCCCGACCTGCTGCTGACCATCGATTCCCCGGATTTCAGCCTGCGCGTCGCGCGCAAGCTGCGTCGCATGAAGCCGGCGATCCCGATCGCCCATTGGGTCTGCCCGAGCGTCTGGGCCTGGCGGCAGGGACGGGCGCGGCGGATGCGGCCCTATGTCGACCGCATCCTGGCGCTGCTGCCCTTCGAGCCGGAGGCGCTGGCGCGTCTCGGCGGGCCCGAGACCGTCTATGTCGGCCATCCGCTGGCCGAGCGTCTGCCCGAGCTGCGCCCCGGCGCTGCCGAGGCGGCACTGCGGGCCGACGCGGCGAACCCGCTGGTGCTGGTGCTGCCCGGCAGCCGCCGCTCCGAGATCCGACACCTCACGCCGGTCTTCGGGGAGGCGATCGCCCGCGTGGCGCAGGTCGTGCCGGGCGCCCGCTTCGCCATGCCGGCGGTGCCAAGGCTGGTCGAGGAGCTGCGCGGTATCGTCGCTGGCTGGCCGGTGAAGCCCGAAATCCTGACCGGCGAGCCAGCCAAGCTCGCGGCCTTCCGCACCGCGCGCGCCGCGCTTGCGGCATCGGGTACGGTGACCCTGGAGCTGGCACTGGCACAGGTGCCGACGGTCGCCGCCTATCGCGGCGCCGACTGGGAGGCCTTCCTGGCGCGTCGGCTGGTCAAGCTGCCAAGCGTGATCCTGCCCAATCTCGTGCTCGGCCGGCGCATCCTGCCCGAGTTCATCCAGGAGGAGGCGACGCCGGCAGCGCTGGCTGCGGCGTTGCTCGCGGTCATCCCGGAGGGCGAGGCGCGCCGCCTGCAGCTGGACGGTTTCGGCGATGTCGAGCGCGAGATCCGCAGTGCCGGGGCGAGCCCGGCCGCCAATGCCGTCGAGGGCGCGCTCGCGCTGACGATGCGGCGCTGAGGCTGCACGGCCCGTCTTTCATCCGCTGACTGCTTCCGGACCAATACCGTGCGTGAGGCTTGCTGCGGGCGTGCGCGTCCCGCCCGTTCGTGCAGTTGCCGGCTTCCGACCAAAGGCAAAGAAGAAGGGCCGCGACTTGCGTCGCGGCCCTTCTTCGTTCGGTCCAGATTTGGCGCTCAGCGGCGGCCGATCGGGCTGTAGTCCCGCTTCGGGGCGCCGGTGTAGAGCTGGCGCGGACGGCCGATGCGCTGGGACGGGTCCTCGATCATCTCCTTCCACTGCGCGATCCAGCCGACCGTGCGCGCGAGCGCGAACAGCACGGTGAACATCGAGGTGGGGAAGCCCATCGCCTTGAGGGTAATGCCCGAATAGAAGTCGATGTTCGGGTAGAGCTTCTTCTCGATGAAGTACTCGTCGTGGAGCGCGATGCGCTCCAGCTCCAGCGCGACGTCCAGCAGCGGATCGTCCTTGATGCCGAGCTCGTTGAGCACCTCGTGGGTGGTCTTCTGCATGATCTTGGCGCGCGGGTCGTAGTTCTTGTAGACCCGGTGGCCGAAGCCCATCAGGCGGAAGGGATCGTTCTTGTCCTTCGCCTTGGCGATGAATTTCGGGATGTTCTCGACCGAGCCGATCTCCTCGAGCATCTTGAGCGCCGCTTCGTTGGCGCCGCCATGGGCGGGGCCCCAGAGGCAGGCGATGCCGGCGGCGATGCAGGCGAACGGGTTGGCGCCCGAGGAGCCGGCGAGCCGGACCGTCGAGGTCGAGGCGTTCTGCTCATGGTCGGCGTGCAGGATGAAGATCCGGTCGAGCGCGCGCGAGAGCACGGGGTTGACCTTGTAGTCCTCGGCCGGGACGGCGAAGCACATCCGCAGGAAGTTGGAGGTGTAGTCCAGCGAGTTCAGCGGGTACACGAAGGGCTGGCCGATCGAGTACTTGTAGGCCATCGCCGCCAGCGTCGGCATCTTCGCGATCATGCGCATCGAGGCGATCATGCGCTGATGCGGGTCCGAGATGTCGGTCGAGTCGTGGTAGAAGGCCGACAGCGCGCCGACGGAGGCGACCATCACCGCCATGGGGTGGGCGTCGCGGCGGAAGGCCTGGAAGAAGCGGTGCATCTGGTCGTGCACCATGGTGTGGCGCGTGACGCGGTAGTCAAAATCCGCCTTCTGGGCCGCGGTCGGCAGTTCGCCGTAGAGCAGCAGATAGCAGGTCTCGAGGAAGTCGCCGTGCTCGGCCAGCTGCTCGATCGGGTAGCCGCGATAGAGCAGGGTGCCCTCGTCACCGTCGATATAGGTGATCTGCGACTCGCAGCTCGCCGTCGAGGTGAAGCCCGGGTCGTAGGTGAACATGCCGCTCTGGGCGTAGAGCTTGCTGATGTCGACGACGGACGGCCCGATCGTGCCCTCTTTGACCGGGAGGTCGACGGCCTTGCCGTCGACGCTCAACTGACTCGTGGTTCCGCTCATGGATACCGATCCTTTCAGGCTCGATCTTCAGATCATTCTCGCGGTCGGGTGAGGGCCGGCCGGTCACATCCCATCAGCTGTCATCCGAGCGTCGCGCTGTGACGGCGCCGTGACGGACGGTGCGTCGGATGGCAGGGGGTGGGTTCATCGGACTGAAATACAAGCATTATTCGTGCCCGCACCCGCCCAGGGAGCCGATGCTGCGCTGCGTTGCTAGACCATTTGCGGGGGCTGTTCAACCGAACTGGCCTGCGCAATCCGTCCAAGGGGCCGCGAGGGCCACTCGGACGGGCATCTCGACGGCCTCGCCGATGGACGCATCGCGTCAGCCGATATCGGCCAGCCGGCCGAGCACCTCCTCGCGGCCCAGCACCGCCATCACGTCGAACAGGCCCGGCGAGGTGGTCTTGCCGGTCAGCGCCGCACGCAAAGGCTGCGCGACCTGGCCGAGCTTGATCTCCTTCTCCGTGGCGAAGGCGCGCACGGCCTCCTCCAGCGCCGCCGGCGACCAGTCGTCCACCGCGGCCAGCCGCTCGGACAGGGCCGGCATGCGCTCGCGGGCGCCGGCATCGAGCAGGGCGGCGGCCTTGGGCTCCAGCGCCAGCGGCCGGCTTGCATAGAGATAAGAGGCGCTGTCGATCAACTCGATCAGCGTCTTGGCGCGCTCCTGCAGGCCGGGCATGGCGGCGCGCAGCTTGGCTTCGAGCGCCGTATCCAGCGTCTCGCCGAGCCCGCGGGCGGGGCCGATCTCGCCCCAGATCGCCTTCAGCCCGTCGATCAGCTCGTCGGTCGAGGCCTGGCGCATGTAGAGCCCGTTGAGGTTCTCCAGTTTGGCGTAGTCGAAGCGCGAGGGCGACCGGCCGATCGAGGAGAGGTTGAACAGGGCGATCATCTCCTCGGTCGAGAAGATCTCCTGGTCGCCATGGCTCCAGCCGAGGCGCAGGAGGTAGTTGCGCACAGCCACCGGCAGATAGCCCATCGAGCGATAGGCATCGACGCCGAGCGCGCCGTGGCGCTTCGAGAGCTTGGCGCCGTCCGGCCCGTGGATCAGCGGGATGTGCGACATGCTCGGCACGCTCCAGCCCATCGCCTGGTAGATCTGGGTCTGGCGGGCGGCGTTGGTCAGGTGGTCGTCGCCGCGGATGATATGGGTGACGCCCATGTCGTGATCGTCGACCACCACGGCGAGCATATAGGTCGGCGTGCCGTCCGAGCGCAGCAGCACGAGGTCGTCGAGATTCTCGTTCTGCCAGACGACGCGGCCCTGGACCTCGTCCTCGACGACCGTCTCGCCGGTCTGCTCGGCCTTGAGGCGGATCACAGGCTTGACGCCGGCCGGCGCCTCCGACGGATCACGATCGCGCCAGCGCCCGTCATAGCGCAGCGGCTTGCCCTCGGCGCGCGCCTTCTCGCGCATCTCCTCGAGCTCCTGCGGCGTGGCGTAGCAGTAATAGGCCTTGCCGGCGGCGAGCATCTGCTCGGCGACCTCGCGATGGCGGGCGGCGCGCTGGAACTGGTAGACCGTCTGCCCGTCCCAATCGAGGCCGAGCCAGGACAGCCCGTCGAGGATCGCGGCGATCGCGGCGTCCGTCGAGCGCTCGCGGTCGGTGTCCTCGATGCGCAGCAGCATGCGGCCGCCGTGACGGCGCGCGTAGAGCCAGTTGAACAGTGCGGTGCGGGCCCCGCCGATATGGAGGAATCCGGTGGGCGACGGCGCAAAGCGCGTGACGACCTCATCGCTCATGAAGGAAGGCTCCGGGAAACGGCGAAACAAGGGGAGACGGCGAAGGGCGCGATGCGCCCGGCCGGGCTGACATCCGGCGCGGCCGCTGTAACATGCCCGGGCCGCCGCCGTTAAGCGCCTTCCTGCGCCGGCGCGGCGAGGGGAGGCCGCGAGGGGGGCAATGGCGTCCATCCCGCCCGAGCGCCGTGGGGTGGCGCGGGCTGCCGGCCTCGTCCTGGCGGGCGGGGCGGGGCGAACGCGTCCCGACTGGTCGCCCGCGATCCTGCTCCATACCTTCTGGAACGGCCTGCGCGGCGCGCTGGCGCTGGAGATCGAGCGGCGGCGGCTGTTCAACTGGCTGCCGGTGCCGCTCGGGATCGGCGTCCTGCTGTATTTCCTCGCCGATGGCGAGCCGGGCCTGGCAGCGCCGCTCTTCGGGGCAGGGCTGTTCGGCGCCGCGGCGCTCGCCTTCAGCCGGACGCGGCGCGGGGCGATGGCGACCTGCGTCGCGCTCGCTGCCGCCTTCGTCGGCTTCGCGGCAGGGGTCTGGCGCAGCGCCGAGGTCGCCGCACCCATCCTGGCCCGTCCGCATGTCGGGCGGGTGAGCGGCTTCGTCGAGAGCCTGGAGCAGCGGGAGAAGGGCGTCAGGCTGGTGCTGCTGGTCACGAGCCTCGCAGGCGTGGCGGAGCCGGCGCGGCCGCGGCGGGTGCGCGTCTCGGCCAATGTCACCGGGCTGCGGCCGGGCGACCACCTGCTGGCGACGGCCCGGCTGCTGCCGCCGCCCGGCCCGGCGCGTCCCGGCGGCTACGATTTCGCGCGCGACGCCTTCTTTCGCGGCATCGGCGCGGTCGGCAACATCGTCGGCAAGGTCGTGCTCTCGCCGGCGGAGCAGCCCATGCCGTCCGCCTTGCGCCGGCAGGTGCTGATCGACGATGCCCGCAACGTGCTGACCGCGCGCATCGCCGCGATCGGGGGCGGGCAGGCGGGCGCGATGGGCGCGGCGCTGGTCACCGGCAAGCGCGGGCTGATCAGCGAGAGCACCAATATCGACCTGCGGGCAGCGGGGATCTACCACATCGTCTCGATCTCCGGCCTGCATATGGTGCTCGCCGCCGGGACGATCTTCTGGCTGGTGCGGGCTCTGCTCTGCGCCTCGCAGACGCTGGCGCTGGCCTGGCCGGTCAAGAAGATCGCGGCGCTGGCCGCGATGAGCGGCGCTGTTGCCTATTGCGTTTTCTCCGGTGCCGAGGTCGCGACCGTGCGCTCGCTGATCATGACGCTGGTGATGCTGGGCGCGATCCTCGTCGACCGCCCGGCGCTGAGCATGCGCAATCTCGCGCTCGCCGCGATCATCGTGCTGCTGCGTGAGCCGGAGGCGCTGCTCGGCCCGAGCTTCCAGATGTCGTTCGGGGCGGTCGCGGCCCTGATCGCCTTTGCCGAGCGCTGGCAGGCCCGCGCGCCCGATGCCAAGGCGGCGAACTGGCCCTGGCCGCTGCGGCCGCTCTGGCTCTCGGCGGTCGGCATCGTCACCACCACCATGGTGGCGACCGCGGCGACGGCGCCTTATGGCGTCTATCATTTCCAGGTCTTCAATCCGTTCGGCCTGCTCGGCAATGCGCTGGCCCTGCCCTTCGTCTCGCTGGTGGTGATGCCGGCGGCGGTGTTCGGCGTGCTGGCCTATCCGTTCGGGCTCGACTGGCCGGCCTGGGCGGCGATGGGCTGGGCCTCGGAGCTCGTACTGAAACTCGCGCACTGGGTCGCGGGAATGGAGCGCTCGACGGTGGTGCTGCCGGCCTTCGGGCCCGCGGCGCTAGTGGCGTTTTCGCTGGCGCTGCTCTGGCTGACACTCTGGACCACGGCGATCCGCTATCTCGCGGCGCTGCCGCTGCTCGCCGGCCTCGCCGTCGCCGCGGCGCCGGCCCGCCCCGACATCCTGATCGAGCGCGACGGTTCCGGCATGCTGGTGCGCGGTGCGGATGGGCGGCTGGTGCTGGCCGGGCGGCCGAGCCGCTTCGTGCTGGCGCAATGGCTGCTGGCGGACGGGGATTCGCGGGCGCCCGACGATCCCGGCCTGCGCAGCGGCGCGGCCTGCGACACGCGCGGCTGCGTCATCCGGCTCGCGGACGGCCGCAGCGTCGCCTATGCGCGCGACCGCATCGCGCTGGCCGAGGATTGTGGGCGTGCCGATCTGGTGGTGACGCCGCTCTATGCCAACGGCGCCTGCGCGGCCCGGCTGATCGACCGGGCGGTGCTGCGCCGCGACGGCGCCGTCAGCTATCGCACCGCCGGCGGCGGCTGGACCGCCTTCACCGCCGAGGACGCCACCCGTCGGCGGCCCTGGACCCGCCCGCAGCCGGAGCCGTCCCCCGCGGCCTCGACCGCCGGGCGGCCGCCACAGTCCCGCGTCACGGCCACGCCGCCTGCGGCGGCCACGGCCCCATCCGTCCCGGACGAGGCCGAGCGGCTTCAGTAGCGCCGCATCAGATTGACCAGCCGGCCCTGGATACGAACGCGATCGGGACCGAGCACGCGGGTCTCATAGGCCGGATTCGCCGCTTCGAGCGCGATGGAGGAGCCGCGCTTGCGCAGCCGCTTCAGCGTCGCTTCCTCGTCGTCGATCAGCGCGACGATGATGTCGCCCGTATTGGCGGTGTCCTGCTTGCGGATCACCACCGTGTCGCCGTCGAGGATGCCGGCCTCGACCATCGAATCGCCGCGGACCTCGAGCGCGAAATGCTCGCCGGTGCCCAGCATGTCGGCGGGCAGGGAGACGGCGTGGCTGCGGCTCTGGATCGCCGAGATCGGCACGCCGGCGGCGATGCGGCCCATCACCGGGATCGAGACCGTGCCGCGGCCATCCTCCTCGGCGGCACGCGGCCGCGCCGGCGCGACAGGGGCCGCAGGGGCGGGCGGCGGCGTCTGGCCGAGGCCGCCCTGTACCACAGAGGGGCTGAAGCGCGGGCGCTGCTGGCCCGGCGCGGCGCCGCCCATATTGTCCGGCATCTTGATCACCTCCAGCGCGCGGGCCCGGTTGGGCAGGCGCCGGATGAAGCCGCGCTCCTCCAGCGCCATGATCAGGCGGTGGATGCCGGATTTGGATCGCAGGTCGAGCGCGTCCTTCATCTCGTCGAAGGAGGGCGGCACGCCGGATTCGCGCAGGCGCTCATGGATGAAACGGAGCAGTTCCGACTGTTTGCGTGTCAGCATGACGGAGGTGCGCGCCTTTCAGGCTGGATTCGAAACAAAGCCTGAACAGGATAGCTGTTCTCTTTGTGTTCCGCAAGGTCGCCGGGCGAGGGCCGGCCGGCGCGCGCCGGCCTCAGCGCAGCCGCAGGATCCGACAGGGATCGCCGGCCTTCGCCGCCGGCGCGTTCACCGGGCGCACGACCAGCGCATCGGCCCGCGCCATGGTGGCGAGCATGGAGGAATCCTGGCGCGGGAAGGGCGTGGCGACCGGCCCGTCCGCGCCCTGCTCGAGCGTCGCGCGCAGATAGTCCTGGCGCTCGTCGTTCGCCGGCAGGTCGACGGCGATGCTGGCGCGCTCGCTGCGGTCCCGCGCCGGGTCGGCGAGGCCGAGCAGCGCCTCGACCAGCGGCACGGCGAAGAGATGGCCGCAGACGATCGAGGAGACCGGGTTGCCCGGCAGGCCGAGCACGACCATGCGCTCGATCACGCCGGTCATCATCGGCTTGCCGGGGCGCATGGCGATGCGCCAGAAGCCCGGCGTCATGCCCTGGGCGGCGAGGGCCGCGCGCACCAGGTCGTGCTCACCGACCGAGGCGCCGCCGAGCGTGACCAGTACGTCGGCACCGGCCCGGCGCGCCGCGCCGATCCGCGCGGCGAGGTCGGCATGGTCGTCGCGGGCGATGCCGAGATCGAGCGGCGTGCCGCCGGCCTGCGCGACCAGGGCGGCCAGCGCGAAACCGTTCGAGGCGACGATCTGGTCGGGCCCGGTCTCTTCGCCCGGGCTGACGAGTTCGTCGCCGGTGGCGAGGATGGCGACCAGCGGCCGGCGCCGCACCGGCAGCGAGGCGTGTCCCATGGCGGCGGCGAGCGCGAGCGTCGCCGGGTCGAGCCTGCGTCCGGCGGCGAGCAGCCTGTCGCCCTGGCTGAAGTCGAGCCCGGCGGCGCGCACGAACCTTCCGGGCGCGACCTGCGCCAGCACGCGGATGCTGGGGCTGCCGACGCCCTCGGCATCCTCCTGCATCAGCACGGCGTCGGCGCCCTCGGGCAGGGGGGCGCCGGTGAAGATGCGCACAGCCTCCCCGGGGCCGACCGCGCCGGAAAAGCGCTTGCCCGCGGCCGATTCGCCGATGACCGCGAGCGTCCTGCCGGGCTGGAGGTCGGCGGCGCGGGCGGCGTAGCCATCCATGGCCGAATTCGCGAAAGGCGGCTGGGTGCGCAGCGCCGCGAGATCCTCGGCAAGCACGCGGCCGATGCAGTCGGCGAGCGGCAGCCGCTCCGTGCCCGTCGGTCCCGGAACGCTCTTCAGCAGCGCGGCCAGCGCGGCATCGACCGGGGTCAGGCTCATGCCGCGGGGCCCGGATCGGCGAGGTCGTAGGCGCCGGACTTGCCGCCGGATTTGTGGACGAGGCGCACGCCCTCGATCTGCATGGCGCGATCGACCGCCTTCACCATGTCGTAGACGGTGAGGCAGGCGACGCTGACGGCGGTGAGCGCCTCCATCTCGACGCCGGTCTTGCCGGTCAGCCGGACCTCGGCGCGCACGGTGACGCCGGGCAGCGCCTCGTCGATCTCCAGCTCGACCGCGATCTTGCTGAGCAGCAGCGGGTGGCAGAGCGGGATCAGCTCATGGGCGCGCTTGGCGGCCATGATGCCGGCGAGGCGGGCGGTGCCGAGCACGTCGCCCTTCTTGGCCTCGCCGTCGCGGACGATGGCGAGGGTCGCGGCCTGCATGACGACGCGGCCTTCGGCGACCGCGACGCGCTGCGTCTCGGCCTTGTCGCCGACGTCGACCATATGGGCCTCGCCCTTGTGGTCGAGATGGGTGAGGCCGCTCACGCCGCGGCCTCGGCGGCGCCGGTCAGAAGCGCGCGGGTCGCGGCGGCGACGTCGTGCTGCCGCATCAGGCTCTCGCCGACGAGGAAGGTGTTCACGCCACAGGCTTGCAGGCGGACGATGTCCGCATGCGTGAAGATGCCGCTCTCGCCGACGAGGACACGGTCCTTCGGCACGCGCGGGGCGAGCCGTTCGGTCACCGTCAGGCTGACCTCGAAACTGCGCAGGTCGCGGTTGTTGATGCCGACCAGCGGTGTGTCGAGCGCCAGCGCCCGGTCGAGTTCCGCCTCGTCATGGACCTCGGCCAGCACCGCCATGCCGAGCGCCTTCGCCGTCGCAGCAAGCTCGCGCGCGGCGGCATCGTCGAGGCTCGCCATGATCAGCAGGATGCAGTCCGCGCCCCAGCTGCGGGCCTCGAAGACCTGATAGGGCTCGAACATGAAGTCCTTGCGCAGGCCGGGCAGGCCGGAGGCCTGGCGCGCCTGGTCGAGGAATTCCGGCCGGCCCTCGAAGGAGGGCGTGTCGGTCAGCACCGAGAGGCAGGCGGCGCCGCCCTCGGCATAGGCGCGGGCCAGCGCCGGCGGGTCGAAATCGGGGCGGATCAGGCCCTTTGACGGGCTCGCCTTCTTGATCTCGGCGATCAGCGCCGGAGCGCCGTCGCGATGCTTGGCTTCCAGCGCGCCGAGAAAGTCGCGCGGCGGCGGCATGGCGGCGGCGCGCCGCTCGATCTCGACCTGCGGCACGGCTTCCCGCGCGGCTGCGATCTCCGCGCGCTTGTAGGTCTCGATCCGCTTCAGGATGTCCGACATCGCGGCCTCACGCGTTCGAGGCGGCGACGAGGGTCGCCAGCGCTGCCTTGGCCTTGCCGCCGTCGATCGCGGCATAGGCCTGGGCCAGGCCGTCCTGCAGCGTTGCGGCCTTGCCCGCCACGACCAGGGCTGCGGCGGCATTGAAGGCGGCGATGTCGCGATAGGCGCTGCGGGCGCCGTCGAGCACCGCGCGCAGCGCCTCGGCATTATGCTCGGGCTCGCCGCCGCGCAGGTCCTCCGGCCGGGCGCGGGCAATGCCGACATCCTCGGGCGCGATGGTGAACTGCTCGATCCGGCCGTCCTTGAGCGCGACGACGCGGGTCGGGCCGGTGGTGGTGATCTCGTCGAGCCCGTCGGAGCCGGTGACGGCCCAGACGCTCTGCGAGCCGAGCGCGGCCAGGACCTTCACCATCGGCTCGAGCCAGGTCTCGGAGAAGGCGCCGACGAGCTGGCGGCGCACGCCGGCCGGGTTCGAGAGCGGGCCGAGCAGGTTGAAGATGGTGCGGGTGCCGAGCTCGGTGCGCACCGGCGCGACATGGCGCATCGAAGCGTGGTGGCTCGGCGCGAACATGAAGCCGACGCCGGCTTCGCCGATGCAGCGCGCGATGCCGGCCGGGTCGAGCCCGACCTTGACGCCGAGCGCGGTCAGCACGTCGGCGGCGCCGGAGCGCGAGGATGCGGCGCGGTTGCCGTGCTTGGCGACCGGCACGCCGCAGGCCGCGACGATGATCGAGGCCAGCGTCGAGACGTTATAGGAGCCGGAGGAATCGCCGCCGGTGCCGACGATGTCGACGGCGTCCGCCGGGGCCTGCACGGTGACCATGCGCGAGCGCATGGCGCTGACGGCGCCGGCGATCTCCTCCTCGGTTTCGCCGCGCACGCGCAGCGCCATCAGGAAGGCCCCGGCCTGCGCATTGGTGACGCCGCCGGAGAGCATGGCCTCGAAGGCGTCGCGGGCCTCCTCGCGCGAGAGCGAGGCGCCGGTCGCGACCTTGGCGATGAAGGGCTTGAAATCGTCCATGATGACTCGATCGATCAGGCTGTCGCGGAAAGGGCTGCGTCGGCGTGCGTGCGCGACCATCGCTCGGCGAGATCGAGGAAGTTGCGCAGGATCGTCGCGCCGTGCTCGGACGCGATGCTCTCGGGGTGGAACTGCACGCCGTGCACCGGCAAATCGCGATGCGACAGCGCCATGATCAGCCCGTCGCCGGATTCCGCCTCGACCGTCAGCTCGGCCGGGCAGCTCTCGCGCCGCACCACCAGCGAATGATAGCGCGTCGCCTCGAAGGGGCCGTTGATGCCGTGGAAGAGTCCGCGGGCCCGATGCGTGATCGACGAGACCTTGCCGTGCATCGGCAAGGGGGCGCGCACGACCTCGCCGCCGAAGGCCTGGCCGATGGTCTGCAGGCCGAGGCAGACGCCGAAGATCGGCTTGCGGGCGGCGCCCTCGCGCACGAGGTTGAGGCAGATGCCGGCCTCGTTCGGCGTGCAGGGCCCGGGCGACAGCACGATGGCGTCATGGCCGCCGGACAGCGCCTCGTCGACCGAAAGCGTGTCGTTACGGCGCACCTCGACCGAGACGCCCAGCCCGCCGATCAGGTGGACCAGGTTCCAGGTGAAGCTGTCGTAATTGTCGATCAGCAGGATGCGCATCGCTTCGGGGCCGTCCCCACCCATTGTTTGGGGTGAGCACATGCCCCCCAACCGGCGCGCGGGTCAAGTTTCCCGGGGCGGGCCTACTGCCCGCGGCCGGCACGGGCGGCGAAGCGCACCGCTTCCTCGGCCGCCTTGAACAGGGCCTTGGCCTTGTTCACGCATTCCTGCTGCTCGGAGGCCGGGTCGGAATCGTAGACGATGCCGGCGCCCGCCTGGACCTGCATGCGGCCGTCCTGCACCACGGCGGTGCGCAGCACGATGCAGGTGTCCATCTCGCCATTTGCGCCGAAATAGCCGATGCAGCCGCCATAGGCGCCGCGCCCGTCCGTCTCCAGCTCGTCGATAATCTCCATGGCGCGGACCTTGGGCGCGCCCGAGACCGTGCCGGCCGGGAAGCCCGCGCTCAGCGCCGAGAGCCCGTCCTCGCCCGCGGCCAGCCGGCCGGTGACGTTGGAGACGATGTGCATCACCTGGCTGTAGCGCTCGATGAAGAAGGAATCGGTGACGCGCACCGAGCCGATCTCGGCGACGCGGCCAACATCGTTGCGGCCGAGATCGAGCAGCATCAGGTGCTCGGCGCGCTCCTTGGGATCGGCGAGCAGTTCCTCGGCCAGCGCCTCGTCGGCGGCCGGGGTCTCGCCGCGGCGGCGGGTGCCGGCGATCGGGCGGATGGTGACCTCGCCATCGCGCAGCCGGACCAGGATTTCCGGGCTGGAGCAGACGATCTGGAAGCGTTCGAAGTCGAGATAGGCCAGGAAGGGCGCCGGATTGACCCGGCGCAGCGCCCGGTAGAGCGCGAAGGGCGGCAGTTCGAACGGCGCCTCGAAGCGCTGCGAGAGCACGACCTGGAAGATGTCGCCGGCGCGGACATAGTCCTGCGCCTTGGCCACCATGGCGTGGAACTCCGCCTCGCTGGTGTTCGAGACCGGCGCGGGATGAGGGATGGCGGCGATGTCGATCGCCCCCTCGGAGGGCAGCGGCCCCTCCAGCGCGGCGACGACCGCATCCAGCCGCTCCCGGGCGTGCTCGTAGGCGATGCTGGCGGCGAGGCCCGGCTGGTGGCGCACGGGCGTCACCACGGTGATCTCGTCGCGCACGGAATCGAACACGACGATCAGGGTCGGCCGCATCAGGATGGCGTCGGGCACGCCGGGACCGGTCTCCTTCGGCGCGGGCAGGCGCTCCATCAGGCGCACCATGTCGTAGCCGAGATAGCCGAACACGCCGGCCGCCATCGGCGGCAGCCCGTCGCGGTCGGGAATCGCGCTTTCGGCCAGCAGGGCGCGCAGGCTCTCGAAGGCCGGGCGCGGATCGTCGAGGAACGCATCGCCGAGGCCGGGACGGCAGAGCGAGGCGGTGCCGCGATGGCAGCGCCAGATCAGGTCCGGGTCGAGCCCGATCATCGAGTAGCGGCCGCGCACCGCGCCGCCCTCGACCGATTCGAACAGGAAGGCGGGGCCCTTGCGGGCCTCGCGCAGCTTGAGGAAGGCGGCGACCGGAGTCTCACAGTCGCCGACCATGGTCTGCGTCAGCAGTTGCGGCGTGCCGGCGTCATAGGCGGCGGCGAACCCCTCGAAATCGCTGGCCGGCATCATCTGTCGCGCCTCAGTTCTGGGTGGCGCCGGTCGCGTTGCGGAAGGCGGCTTCGTTGATGCTGACGCCGAGCTCGTTCTGCAGCTTGGCGACGTATTGCTGCAGCAGGTCCTCGCTGAGGCCCGTGCGCAGCAGGTTCACGACGCTCTCCGCCTCCTCGGTGGTGCGCACATAGGGCGGCACCGTCGCGCTCTCGACACGGAAGAGGATGCGGCCCTGCTCGGTGGCGGCCGAGGCGCTCTTGCCGACCGGCGTGCCGAAGACGAGGTTCACGACATTGGCGGGCAGGGCGGCCTGCTGCTCCTGGCGGCCCAGATTCTCGGCCTTCTGGGCGGTGAGGCCGGCGGAGGCGGCGACCGCCGCGAAGGCCTCGCCGCCGTCGAGGCGGGTGACCAGCTCGCGCGCCTTGGTGGACAGTCGCTGGGCGATCTCGTCCGCCCGCCACTGCGCCTCGACCTCGGCCTTGACCTCGTCGAAGCTGCGCTCGCGCGGCGGATCGATCTTGGTGACCTCGTACCAGACATAGCCGCCATTGTTGGGCAGGCGGATGGCCTCGCTGTCGATGCCGATATCGGCGGCGAAGAGCGCGGTCTGGGTGGCGTTGCCGCCGGGCAGGGGCTGCTCGCGGCTGCCGTCCGGCTTGCCCATGCCGGCATCGACCGCGCCGATGGCGCGGATGGCGAGGCCGAACTCCTTGGCGATCTCCGGCAGCGGGCGTGCCGAGGCGCGCTGGTCCTCGATCTTGTCGTGCAGCTCGGTGATCTGCGCGGCGGCGCGGCTGGTGGCGACCTCGCGGCGGACCTCGTCGGCGACCTCCTCGAACGGCTTGACACGGGCAGGCTCGATCGTCGGCACGCGCAGCAGCACGACGCCGAAATTGCCTTGCACCGGCTCGCTGACCACGCCCTGGTTCAGGGCGAAGGCGGCGTCGCGCACGGCTGCATCGAACAGGCCCTCGCGGGCGAAGGTGCCCAGCGTCAGCTCGGCGTCGCCGACATTGCGGCTCTGCGCGACGGCCTCGAAGGTCTCGCCGGCGTCGATGCGCGCCTTGGCGGCCCGGGCTTCCTCCATCGTGGGGAAGGAAATCTGCTGCAGGGTGCGGCGCTCGGGCGAGCCGAAGCGCTGCGTCTTGATCTCCTCATAGCGGGCGCGGGCGTCCGCCTCGCTGACCTTGGCCGGGTCGGCGATACCCGCCGCGGTCAGGGCGAGCACGTTGCCGGTGCGGTATTCCGGCGCACGGAACGCGACCTTGCGCTCCTCGAAGAAGCGCTTGAGCACGTCCTCGCCCGGGGCGGCGATCTCGCCGGCGGCGGAGGCGGGGATGACTGCGTAGTCGACGGCGCGGCGCTCATGGCGCAGGCGGTGGCCGATCTCCTGCAGCGCGACGGGGACGGTGACGGCACCCGTGATCATTTCCGCGAGCTCGCGGCGCATGATGGCGGTGCGCTGCTCCTGCACGAAGGCCTGCTCGGTGAGGCCGGTCATGCGCAGCAGCTCGGTGAAGCGGGCGCGGTCGAACTGGCCGGCCGAATTCTTCAGGTTGGGATCGTTGAACAGCACGTCGCGGACGGTGTCGTCCGAGACGGCGAGGCCGAGGCGCGTCGCGGTCTGGTCGAGCGCGGCCTCGGTGACGAGGCGCGACAGCACGCGCTGGTCGAGGCCGAGCGCGCGCGCCATGTCCGGCGTGATCTGGCGGCGCTGCTGGCGCGTCAGGTTCTGGATCTCGTTCTGATAGGCGGTGCGCAGCTGCTCGATGCCGATCTCGCTCTTTCCGACGGTCGCGACGGCATTGCGGCCATAGCCGCGGAAGATGTCGCCGACGCCCCAGATCGCGAAGGACAGGATCAGGAAGCCGAACATCACGAAGACGACGAGCTTGCCGATCAGGCTCTGGCCCGCCTTGCGGATGCCCTGCATCATCATTGTCTGGTCTTCCTGTGCTCGTCGGCGGCTCGGATTGCGCGCCGCTTATAGGTGAGACTGCCCGGAATGGGCAATCACCACCCGCTCACGCGATTGCGAGGCGCGGGCGCGGTTGCTAGACGGCTGACGAACGACGGATCGGCAGGACTTCGGGAGGATACGCGTGACGAACAACATCAGGCCGCTGGTTGCGGGCAACTGGAAGATGAACGGGCTCAAGGCGGAGCTGGCGATCGCCAGCGCGGTGGCGCAGGGCTACGAGCCCGGCCTGCGGCGCAGCGTCGACCTCGCCATCTGCCCGCCTGCGACGCTGCTCTTCGCGGTGAGCGCGGCGCTGATCGGCTCGCGCATCGCCACCGGCGGCCAGGATTGCAGCGCCCATGAGAGCGGCGCATATACCGGCGAGGTCTCCGCCGCCATGCTCGCCGATTCCGGCGCGCAGTTCGTCATCGTCGGCCATTCCGAGCGCCGCACGCTACATGGCGAGCGCGATGCCGACGTCAATGCCAAGGCGGAGGCGGCCCAGGCGGCGCAGCTCGTGCCGATCGTCTGCGTCGGCGAGACCCGCGCCGAGCGCGAGGCGGGCAAGGCGCTGGCCGTGGTCAAGAAGCAGCTGCGCGGCTCGATCCCGCAGGGTTCGACGGGGGCGACGCTGGTCGTGGCCTATGAGCCGGTCTGGGCGATCGGCACCGGGCTGACCCCGACGGTCGCCGACGTCGCGGACATGCATGCCGGCATCCGCACCGAGCTGGCGCGCCTGCTCGGCAAGAGCGTCGCACCCGGCGTGCGCGTGCTCTATGGCGGCTCGGTCAAGCCGTCGAACGCGGCCGAGCTGATGGGCGTCGCCAATGTCGACGGCGCGCTGGTCGGCGGCGCCAGCCTCAAGGCCGAGGACTTCCTGGGCATCGCCCGCGCCTGCGGCGCCTGAGCCTCCTGCCCATACGCCTCGCGGCCGCGCGCCCCAATTGCCGGGTGGTGCGCGGCGTCCGCCCATGCTAAGGGCACCGCCGACACGCGGAACCGTGCCGACGCCGTCATCCGGACGGTCTTGGCTCCGGCCCGCGTCATAGCCATTTCGTGAGCCATGCAGAACGTTCTCATCGTCATTCACCTGATCATCGTGGTCGCGCTCGTCGGCGTGGTGCTCCTGCAGCGCTCCGAGGGCGGCGGTCTCGGCATGGGCTCGGGCGGCGGTGGCGGCGTCGGCGGCTTCATGACCGGCCGCGGCCAGGCCAACGCCCTGACGCGGGCGACGGCGATCCTGGCGGGCCTGTTCTTCATCACCTCGCTGACGCTGGCCGTGCTGGCGACGCAGGGCCGCACCCAGCGCTCGATCATCGACGGGGCTCCGCCCCCGCCGGCCCAGGGCGCTCCGGCCACGCCGGGCGCGCCTTCGGCACCGAACGCGGGCGGCGGCGTGCTCGACCAGCTGCGTCAGCTGGAGAACAACGCGCAGCCGCAGGCCCAGCCGCAGGCCCAGCCGCCGCAGCCGTCCGCACCGGCGCAGTGATCGGGGCAGGGCAGGGGCCGGGAAACCGGCCCTTCTCTTTTGTGGACAAGCTCTGAGCGCAGGGCGGCGTCGCGCTGCCGCGCTTAGCGAATCGAACTCTTGGCGTTAAAGGTGACCCCCCATGACGCGGTATGTCTTCATCACCGGCGGCGTGGTTTCCTCGCTCGGCAAAGGTCTCGCAGCGGCTGCCCTGGCGGCCCTATTGCAGGCGCGCGGCTATTCCGTGCGGCTGCGTAAGCTCGACCCCTATCTCAACGTCGATCCGGGGACGATGAGCCCCTATCAGCACGGCGAGGTCTTCGTGACCGATGACGGGGCGGAGACCGATCTCGACCTCGGCCATTACGAGCGCTTCACCGGACGGCCGTGCAACCGGGGTGACAACATCACCACCGGCCGCATCTACATGGACATCCTGACCAAGGAGCGCCGCGGCGACTATCTCGGCGCGACCATCCAGGTGGTCCCGCACGTTACTAACGCGATCAAGGAATTCGTCCTCACCGGCAATGAGGGCTACGACTTCGTGCTGGTCGAGATCGGCGGCACGGTCGGCGACATCGAGAGCCTGCCCTTCCTCGAATCGATCCGCCAGATCAGCCAGCAGCTGCCGCGCGGCCAGTGCATCTTCGTGCACCTGACGCTGCTGCCCTACATCCCGACCGCGGGCGAGCTGAAGACCAAGCCGACGCAGCATTCGGTCGCCGAGCTGCGCTCGATCGGCATCCAGCCCGACATCCTGCTCTGCCGCACCGACCGCGAGATCCCCTATGAGGAGCGGCGCAAGCTGGCGCTGTTCTGCAATGTCCGCGAGACGGCGGTGATCGAGGCCCGCGACGTCGCCTCGATCTACGACGTGCCGCTATCCTACCACGCCGAGGGGCTCGACAACGAGGTTCTCGCGGCCTTCGGCATGGACGCCAGCAAGGAGCCTGACGTCGGCGGCTGGCGGCGCATCTCCGAGCGCGTCAAGAACCCCGAAGGCGAGGTCACCATCGCGGTGGTCGGCAAGTACACGGGGATGAAGGACGCCTACAAGTCGCTGATCGAGGCTCTGACCCATGGCGGCATCGCCAACCGGGTCAAGGTCAATCTCGACTGGATCGAGTCGGAGGTCTTCGAGAAGGAGGACCCGGCGCCCTTCCTCGAGCATGTCCACGGTATCCTGGTCCCCGGCGGCTTCGGTCATCGCGGCGCCGAGGGCAAGATCAAGGCGGCGACCTTCGCCCGCCAGCGCAAGGTGCCGTATTTCGGCATCTGCTTCGGCATGCAGATGGCGGTGATCGAGGCGGCGCGCTCGCTGGCCGGGATCGAGGACGCCAACTCCACCGAATTCGGCCCGACCGAGCAGCCGGTGGTCGGCCTGATGACCGAGTGGATGCGCGGCAACGATCTCGAGATGCGCTCGGCCGGCGGCGACCTCGGCGGCACCATGCGCCTCGGCGCCTTCGCCTCGAAGCTCTCGCCCGATTCCAAAATCGCCGACATCTACGGCGCGACCGAGATCTCGGAGCGGCATCGCCACCGCTACGAGGTCAATATGAGCTATCGCGAGGCGCTGGAGGCCAAGGGCCTGCGCTTTTCCGGCGTCTCACCCGACGGGCTGCTGCCGGAGACGGTCGAGTATCCCGACCATCCCTGGTTCATCGGCGTGCAGTACCATCCCGAGCTGAAGTCGCGCCCGTTCGAGCCGCATCCGCTGTTCGCCAGCTTCATCGAGGCGGCGGTCGTCCAGAGCCGGCTGGTCTGAGCCTGAGCCGGCCCTCGCCCTTGCCGGCTGCGGCGGGGCGGGGCTAGGAGTGGGGGCCTGTGCAGCGCGCGCCGCGCTCTCCGCTCGCGGAGTCGACGGCGCCCCATGACGGTGGCTCCCGATGACCGAAACCTCTCCCGGCCCGCGCGGCCTCGACCATCTGGTGATCGGCGTCAGCGATCTCGACGCCGCCGGCGCGCTCTATGAGCGGCTCGGCTTCCGCGTCGGCGCGCGCAACCGCCACCCCTGGGGCACCGAGAACCGCATCGTCCAGTTCCCCGGCTCCTTCCTGGAACTGATCACGATCGGCGATGCGACGGCCATTCCCGCGCACGAAGCGCGGCGCTTCTCCTTCGGTGCCTTCGTGCGCGACGCGCTGGCGCGCTGCGAGGGCATGTCGATGCTGGTGCTGGAAAGCAGCGATTCCGACGCCGATGCGGCTGCGTTCCAAGCCGCCGGGATCGGCGATTTCGAGCCGTTCTTCTTCGAGCGGCAGGCGAAGCGCCCCGACGGCTCGGAAGTCCGCGTCGCCTTCTCGCTCGCCTTCGCCGAGGACCGGGCGGCCCCCGACTGCGGCTTCTTCGTCTGCCAGCAGCACGAGCCGCAGAACTTCTGGAACCCGGCCTTCCAGCAGCACGAGAACGGTGCGCAGGCGCTGTCGGCTGTCGCCTTCGTCGCGGATGATCCGGCGCGCCATGAGCGCTTCTTCAGCGCCTATACTGCTTGCGCCTCCTTCGCGACGGCCGGTGGCGGCCTGCGCTTCGCGCTGCCGCGCGGGCGGATCGAGGTGATGAGCACGCAGGCTGCTGCGGCGGCGCTCGGCGACGCCAGCACGCGGCGCGCCCGGCCGCATTTCGCCGGCTTCGCGGTTGCGGTGCCGGCTCTCTCGCCGGTGGAGGAACGGCTGCGCGGACACGGAATCGCCTGCCGCCGCGAGGGCGGCCGGCTGGTGGTGCCGCCGGCCGCGGCGCTGGGCTGCGCCATCGTCTTCGAGCAGGGCTGAGGCCGCCGGGCTTCAGCGCCGGGGCGGCTCCGCCCCGGCATGGGCCTCGCCTTCCGGCAGGTTCGCCAGCAGCCCGAGCAGCGCCCGGTCGTGCAGCACGACCATGCGCTCCTTCGGCTTCAGCCAGAGCATGGCGTCGGCGATCGTCTCAGCGTCGATCAGCTTGGCCTGCGCCACGGCCCGGTCGGATTCGATCTCGCCGCGGCGGCGCGGCTGGACCTGCGGCAGCATCGCCTCATGCGCCGCGCGCAGGCGCTGGTCGGCATGCAGCGCCATCAGCCCGTCGGCCTCGTCATGGCCGGCTTCGGCGAACTCGCCCTGCAGCGCGTTGGCGCGCAGCGCGATCTGCGGCGGATCGCCTTCCTCCGGCGTCAGCAGCAGGCCGCGGCGCTTGAGCCAGAGCCCGATCGAGAGCTGGCCCGAGGCCCAGGAGAGCGGGATCGCCAGCAAGAGGCCGACGATGGTCGGCGACATCCAGGCGAAGAGCGAGGTCGCGATCATGAAGGCCGCGAGGCCGGCGACCAGGCCGAGCAGCGTATGGGCACGGTGGCGCCGCACGATGTCGCGGAAGGGGATCGAGCCGTCGTCGCGGCGCTGCGGGTTCCAGCCCGTATCGCGGCCGAGCAGGATCTGGAACACCGAGCCGGACTGGATCACCATCATGATCGGCGCCAGGATTGCCGAGAAGAACACCTCGATCAGCGCCGAGAGGATCAGCCGGATGCTACCGCCGCAGGCGCGCCGCAAGGTGCGATCGAACAGGGTCAGCAGCAGACCGAACAGCTTCGGCGCCAGCAGGATCGCCATGGTCAGCGCGAACAGGTTCAGCGCGCGCTCGGGGTCGAAGCGCGGCCAGATCGGGAAGAGCGTGAACTCCTCGGTGAAGTACTCCGGGCGCGCATAGTTGACCTGGAGGACGATCATGATGCCGACCACCAGTTGCATCAGCCAGAATGGCGAGGCCAGGTAGGCCATCATGCCGGTGGCGAAGTGCTGGCGCGTGGCGAGCTTCAGCCCGCGCGCGCCGATGATGCGCGAATGCTGGAGGTTGCCCTGGCACCAGCGCCGGTCGCGCGTCGCGATGTCGATCAGCGAGGGCGGGCTCTCCTCATAGGAGCCCGTCAGGTCCGGCAGCATGTAGACCGACCAGCCGGCCCGGCGGATCAGCGCCGCCTCGACGAAGTCGTGGCTGAGGACATGGCCGCCGAAGGGCGGCTTGCCCTTGAGGTCGGGCAGGCCGCAATGGTCGGCGAAGGCCTTGGTGCGGATGATCGCGTTATGGCCCCAGTAATTGCCGTCGCGGCCGGACCACACGGCGAGGCCTGTGGCGATCACCGGGCCGTAGACGCGCGCGGCGAACTGCTGCAGCCGGGCGAAGAAGGTGTTGCGATTGATGATCAGCGGCAGCGACTGGATGATGCCGGCGTCGGGATCGGCCTCCATCGCGGCGGCGAGCCGCACGATGCAGGTGCCCGTCATCAGGCTGTCGGCGTCGAGCACGACCATATGGGCGTAGTGACCGCCCCAGCGCATCACGAAGTCGGCGATGTTGCCGGCCTTGCGATGATGGTTCTTCGGGCGGTGGCGGTAGTAGATCCGCGCCTCGGGCCCGAGGCGGTGGCGCAGGTCGAGGAAGGCGCGCTCCTCGGCGACCCAGATGTCAGGATTCGTGGTGTCCGAGACGATGAAATAGTCGAAATGCTCGCCGAGCCCGGTCGCCTCGACCGATTCTCGGATCGCGGCGAGCGCCGCGAAGGTCCTTGCCGTCGATTCGTTGTAGATCGGCATGACCACGACGGTCTTCTGCGTCAGCGTCTCGGCGCGCGAACTGCGCAGCAGCCGGAACAGCAGCGTGACGAAGCCGAGGATGGCGCTGGTGAAGGCCAGCGCGATCCAGGAGAAGTTGATCGTGAACAGCACGACCAGCACGTACTGCAGGAAGGTCGTGCGGCTGACCGACACGACATTGTACATTTCCCAGGTGCCGTAGGCGGTCAGCGCCAGCGCGCCGCCGAAGACGAACAGCCGCGCGAGCCAGGGCGTGCGCCAGGCGCCGGGTGCCGCCGGCTTGCGCGTATCGGCGCGCTTCCAGCGCTGGAAGGACTGCACCGGCATGTCGAGCCGGTTCTCGGGCGGGGTCGCCTGGAAGGGCGCGGGCCAGCCGCCGGCCTCGCCCGACGCCTCGCGGACCGGAGCGTCCGCCTCGACCGCGGCGCCGCTCACCAGGTCCACCGGTTCAGCCAGGTTTCGGAAACGGGTTGTCCGCCGGCATCGAGCACGAGACGCAACTCCGAGAGGTTGTCGTTGCCCGGGTCGACCTCGAAGGTCACGCGCATGGCGCGCCGCTCCGGAAAGGGCCACAGGCGCAGGTTGTGGATCGCGCCCGGCGTCGCGGTGACGAGGGCACGGGTGGCGGCGACGAGCGCGGCGTCGCCGAGCTTCTCGCCGGCGAAGTCGATGGCGAAGCGCCGGCGCCGTCCCTGCGAGCCGCGGCCCTGACGGGTACGCACCGCCATGGCGAGGTCGGGCTTGTCCGGCGGCTGCCAGCACCAGGCCTGGCGATAGGCGATCGTTGTCTCGCTGCCGGCCGCGATCGGCTGGCGCGGTCGCCAATAGGCGATGACGTTGTCGTTGAGCTCGGAATCGGTCGGGATCTCGATGAGCTGGACCGAGCCCTGGCCCCAGTCGCCGAGCGGCTCCATCCAGACGCTCGGGCGCAGCTCGAAGCGCTGGTCGTCGTCGACGAAGGCGGCCGGGTCGCGCTCGCGCTGGACAAGGCCGAAGCCGCGCGGATTCGCGTCCTGGAAGGAGGAGACCTGCAGCGCCGATGGGTTGCTGACCGGGCGGTAGATCCACTCGCCGCTGCCGGAATGCATCTGCACGCCGGAGACCTCGTAGATCGACGGGCGCAGATCGTCGAAGGTGCGCCGGCTCTGCGGGCCGGAGAAGAAGGTGCCCATGGTGCAGCCGAAGCCGACATGGTCGAGATTGGCGCGCGGGAACAGCGTCATCTCGACATCGACGAAGCTGATGTCGCCGGGGCGCAGGGTCATGCGCACCGCACCCGTGACGCTCTCGGAATCGAGCAAGGCGTGGACGATCAGCGCCCCGGCGGCCGGGCTCGGCCGCTCGATCCAGTAGGCGCGGAAGAACGGAATCTCTTCGCCGCGGGTCTCGCCCGGGCGCAGGATCAGGGCGCGGGCGATCGCGCCGAAATGCTGGCCGCGGGCCAGCGCGCGGAAGAAGGTTGCGCCCTGGAAGAGCGCGAACTCATGGGGACGCTCCAGCCCGGTGGCGACGCGGAAGCCGGAGAATTGCAGGTCCTGCCCCTCGGGCGGCGGGTTCACCTTGCCGTAGTCGAAGCGGCCGCGGTCGAAGGCGACGCGGCGCACCATGTCGTCCTCGACGGTGAAGAGCGCCACCGGGGCCGAGAAGACGTAGCCGCGATGCAGCGGCTCGATGGTGAAGCCGCGATTCTCGCCGGTCCAGATCAGCCCGGAAGGCTTGGCGCGGATGCCGGCATACTGGTCCTGCGGCAGGTTGGCGTAACCTTCGGGCAGGTCGTTGTTGGTGAGCGGCACCATCGGCCGCTTCGACAGCATGCGGGCGGCCTCGACGACATGGCCGGGGTCGAAACGCTGGCCCTCGGCGATCACCGACTGGACCAGCGCGGCCCAGCCCGGCTGCTGGGCTGCCGCGGAGGACGGGGACAGCAGGCGCTGGGCCGTCAGGCCGGCGGCGGTAACGCTCAAAAATCGACGACGATTCAGGGAGTTCGACATCAGTTCCAACTTGCGCCGTCAGCGGTTCGGCCGCCTGCGCTTCTAGAGCATATCGCTTCCGGCTGAAAAGCGGGAGGAGGGGCGCTGATCGAAATAATCCGGGCTCCGCGGGCTGGTTGCGGCAGGGCGCGGCGCGTGCTCCGCGTCATGCGCCGGGGGGAGGGGCCCGGGCGGGCCCCGGCACCGGTTTTCATGTCCGGGACGACTTTGCCAAATCCGCTCGGGATCGGCTATCCACGGCCGGCGCAGCATCGGGCTGCGTCCGATCGTCGCCCGCCGCCGGAGTGCTCCGGCGCGGACCATCGCCCCGCCAGCATGAGACGTGAAGATCATGACCGAAATGCAGCCCGGCCGCTCCTGCCTCGCCATCATCCTCGCGGCGGGCGAGGGCACGCGGATGAAGTCGCGGCGGCCGAAGGTGCTGCACGAGGTCGCCGGGCGCTCGCTGCTCGGCCATGCGCTGGCGGCGGTGGCCGAGGCCGGTGCGGATTCGCTGGTGGTGGTGATCGGGCCCGACCGGCCGGACGTCGCCGCCGAGGTGGCGCGGCTCGCCCCCCATGCCGCGATCGCGGTGCAGACCGAGCGCAAGGGCACGGCGCATGCCGTGCTGGCCGCCCGCGAGAGCCTGGCCGCCGGCCATGACGACGTACTCGTCGCCTTCGCCGACACGCCGCTGGTGCGCGGTGGCACCTTCGCCGCGCTGCGCGGGGCGCTGCATGGCGGCGCGGCCGTCGCGGCGCTGGGCTTCGAGGCCGCCGATCCGACCGGCTATGGCCGCTTCGTGGTGCGCGACGGCCAGTTGCAGGCCATCGTCGAGCACAAGGACGCCGATGAGGCGACGCGGGCGATCACGCTGTGCAATGCCGGGCTGATGGCGCTCGACGGGCGCGAGGCGCTCTCGCTGCTCGAGGCGATCGGCAACGCCAACGCCCAGGGCGAGTTCTACCTGACCGACGCCGTCGCGGTCGCCCGCGGGCGCGGCCTTCCGGCCGTGGCGCTGACCGCGCCCGAGAGCGAGGTGCAGGGCGTCAACGATCGTATCCAGCTCGCTGCCGCCGAGGCGGAGTTCCAGCGCCGCCGCCGGCGCGAGGCGATGGCGGAGGGCGTGACGCTGGTCGCGCCGGAGACGGTATTCTTCAGCCATGACACCCGGCTCGGCCGCGACGTCCTGGTCGAGCCGCATGTGGTGTTCGGCCCCGGCGTCACGGTCGCGGACGGCGCCGTGATCCACGCCTTCTCGCATCTCGAAGGCGCCTCGGTCGGTGCCAGCGCGACCATCGGCCCCTATGCGCGGCTGCGCCCGGGCGCGGATCTGGCCGGCGGTGCCAAGGTCGGCAATTTCGTGGAGATCAAGGCAGCGAAGATCGGCGAGGGCGCCAAGGTCAACCATCTGACCTATATCGGCGATGCCGAGATCGGCGCTGCCGCCAATATCGGCGCCGGCACCATCACCTGCAATTACGACGGCTTCTTCAAGTCGAAGACCGTCATCGGCGAGGGCGCCTTCATCGGTTCCAACTCGGCGCTGGTGGCGCCTGTGACGATCGGCGCCGGCGCCTATGTCGGCTCGGGCTCGGTCATCACCCGCGACGTGCCGGCGGATGCGCTGGCGGTGGCGCGCGGGCGCCAGATCGAGCGCGAGGGCTGGGCCTCGGCCTTCCGCGCGGCGGCGATGGCGCGCAAGGCGAAGAAGGGCTGAGGGGCGAGGGCCGGCGGGCGGATTCTGCCCGCTTAACCCGCCTTTCATTCACAGTCGGACATTGAACGTGATTTCGCGATCCGCGCGCCGCAGCTTATGGCGAGCGCATCGCTATCAACGGGTGAGGCACGGATATGTGCGGGATCGTGGGCATTCTCGGCAAGCAGGCCGTCGCCGGGCAGGTGGTCGAGGCGCTGCGGCGGCTCGAGTATCGCGGCTATGACTCCGCCGGAGTGGCCACGCTCGAAGCCGGCCGGCTCGACCGTCGGCGCGCCGAGGGCAAGCTCAAGAACCTCGAGGTCCGGCTGTCCAAGGAGCCGCTCGAGGGGCTGATCGGCATCGGCCACACCCGCTGGGCCACCCATGGCAAGCCCAACGAGGTCAACGCCCATCCGCACGCCACCGCCAAGCTGGCGGTCGTCCATAACGGCATCATCGAGAATTTCCGCGAGCTCAAGGCCGAGCTCGAGGCCGATGGCTGCCGCTTCGAGACCGAGACCGACACCGAGGTGGTCGCCCATCTCGTCACCCGGGAGCTCGATCGCGGCAAGGACCCGGTCGCGGCGGTGGCGGCCTCGCTGCCGCATCTGCGCGGCGCCTTCGCGCTGGCCTTCCTGTTCGAGGGCCAGGACGACCTGCTGATCGGCGCCCGCAAGGGCTCGCCGCTGGCCGTCGGCATCGGCGAGGGCGAGATGTATCTCGGCTCCGACGCGCTGGCGCTGGCGCCCTTCACCAATCTGATCGCCTATCTGGAGGAGGGCGACTGGGTCGTGCTCCACCGCAATGGCGCGACCTTCTACGACGCCGACAACAATCAGGTCGAGCGGCGGGCCCAGCGCGTCGCCGCCGGCGCGTTCCTGGTCGAGAAGGGCAATCACAGCCACTTCATGGCAAAGGAAATCTACGAGCAGCCGGAGGTCGTCGGCCACACGCTGACCCATTTCGTCGACATGGCCGAGGGCCGGGCGCGGCTGCCCTTCGCGGCGCCCTTCGACTGGAAGGCCCTGTCGCGGCTCTCCGTCTCGGCCTGCGGCACCGCCTATTATGCCGGGCTGACGGCGAAGTACTGGTTCGAGAAGCTGGCGCGCCTGCCGGTCGAGATCGACGTCGCCTCGGAGTTCCGCTACCGCGAGGCGCCGCTGCCGGCCAATGGGCTGTCGCTCTTCGTCTCCCAGTCCGGCGAAACCGCCGACACGCTGGCCTGCCTGCGCTATGCGCGTCAGGAGGGCCAGCACGTGCTCTCCGTCGTCAACGTGCCGACCTCGACCATCGCCCGCGAGAGCGACGTGGTGGCGCCGACGCTGGCCGGGCCGGAGATCGGCGTCGCCTCGACCAAGGCGTTCACCTGCCAGCTGACCGCGCTGGCCGGCCTCGCCATCGCGGCGGCGCGGGCGCGCGGCGCCATCACGGCCGAGGAAGAGGCCGCCCATGTCCAGTCGCTGATCGCGCTGCCGGGGCTGATGGCGCAGGCTCTGACGCTGGAGCCGGAGATCGAGAAGCTCGCCCGCAAGCTCTCGCGGGCCCGCGACGTGCTGTATCTCGGCCGCGGCACCAGCTTCCCGCTGGCGCTCGAAGGCGCGCTGAAGCTCAAGGAAATCAGCTATATCCATGCGGAAGGTTATCCGGCGGGCGAGCTTAAGCACGGGCCGATCGCGCTGATCGACGAGGACATGCCGGTCATCGTCATCGCGCCGCACGATGCGCTGTTCGAGAAGACCGCGTCGAACATGCAGGAGGTCGCGGCGCGTGGCGGCCGCATCATCCTGATCACCGACGCCCGCGGCGCCGCCGAATGCGGCATCGAGCCCGAGGCGACGATCGTGATGCCGGAGATGGACCCGCTCTTCGCGCCGATCGTCTACGCCGTGCCGATCCAGATGATCGCCTACCAGACGGCGGTCTTCATGGGGAAGGACGTCGACCAGCCCCGCAACCTGGCGAAGTCCGTCACGGTGGAATGAGACGAGGGGCCTCGCGCCCCTCCCGCTCGCCTCCGCTACATTGCCGTCCTGGGCGCGCCTCACCGCGCGCCCGCACCGCTATTCGCCGTCCTTCGGCTCCGGGCGGCTGGCGACGTACCAGGCCGAACCGAGCAGGCAGATCGCGGTGGTCCAGAGCGCGATCGGCGGCGCGCTGGTCTGCGTCACCAGCACGAAGCTCAGCGCCATCGAGCCGCAGGCTATGTATTTTACCCGCCGCGCGATCGTCCCCGTGCGCCGCCAGCGCACCACCTGCGGCCCCAGCGTCGGATGGGCGAGCAACCAGGCCTCGAAGCGCGGCGAGGAGCGCGAGAAGCACCAGGCTGCGCCGATCAGGAAGATCGTGCCCGGCATCAGCGGCAGGATCACCCCGACGACGCCGATGGCGGTGAGGATCCAGCCGGCGGCCAGATAGAGATGCCTGCTCCAGCCGCGTGGAGGTGGGGAGGGCTCGCTCACGCTTTCCTTGGGGCTGGCGCTGAATCGGGGGTGCCGATCAATTCACGCTCGGCTATCGTCGGATAGTGCGGCGCGTGGCCGCGTGCCGGCAAGTCCTTCGGACGCCCCGTCGGCGATGGGAGTGCCGCAGAGCTCATGAGCCAGTCCCCGATGCCGGATCCCCGCGCGGCGGTCGAGACCGACCTGCTGCGCCCGACCTTCGGGACCAGGCTGCGGCGCTATTTCTTCACCGGCCTCGTGCTTGCCGCCCCGCTCGCGATCACAGCCTCGGTGACCTGGTGGTTCGTGACGCTGGTCGACGGCTGGGTCAGGCCGCTGGTGCCGGCGCAGTTCTGGCCGGAGAACTACCTGCCCTTCCCGATTCCGGGCTTCGGCGTGGTGATCGCGCTGGTCGGGCTGACGCTGCTCGGCTTCTTCGCGGCCAATCTCGTGGGACGCACGCTGATCGATGCCGGCGAGGCGATCCTCAACCGCATGCCGGTGGTGCGCGGGCTCTACAAGAGCGTGAAGCAGGTCTTCGAGACGATCTTCTCCCAGTCCGGCACCTCGTTCCGCAAGGTCGGCATGGTGCAGTTCCCGCAGCCGGGCATGTGGTCGATCGTCTTCATCGCGCAGGAGGCGGCACCCGAGATCGCCGATGCCTTGCCGGGCGAGGGCCAGATCGGCGTGTTCCTGCCCTGCAGCCCCAACCCGACCACCGGCTTCTTCTTCTACCTGCCGCGCAGCGAGGTGGTGGAACTGGCCATCACGGTCGAGCAGGCGGCCAAGCTGGTGATGTCGGCGGGGCTGATCCAGCCGAGCGAGGTCGCCAGGCTCGGCCGTCATGGCCATGACGAGCCGGTTCCGGCCGCGCCGCAGGCGCCCTGAACTTGGGCTAGCCCGCCCGCAGCAGCCTGATCGCCACGTCGCGCTCGAACAGATAGAGCAGGGTGCGCACCGCCTGTCCGCGCGGCGTCTCCAGATGCGGGTCGCGCTCGATCAGCAGGCGGGCATCGTCGCGCGCCGCCGCCAGCAGATCGCCGTCGATCTCCGGGCGGGCGACGCGCCAGTCGGGCGAGCCGGACTGGCGGGTGCCGAGCACCTCGCCCTCGCCGCGCAGGCGCAGGTCCTCCTCGGCGATGCGGAAGCCGTCCTCGGTCTCGCGCATGATCGAGAGGCGGGCCTCCGCCACCGGCCCGAGCGGCCCCTTGTAGAGCAGCAGGCAGGTCGAGGCGGCGGAACCGCGGCCGATGCGCCCGCGCAGCTGGTGCAATTGCGCGAGGCCGAAGCGCTCGGCATGCTCGATCACCATGACGCTGGCATTGGGCACGTCGACGCCGACCTCGATCACCGTGGTCGAGACGAGGATGCGGGTCTCGCCGGCGACGAAGGCGGCCATCGCCGCGTCCTTGTCGCGGCCGGGCATCTGGCCGTGCAGCAGGCCGACCTGCGCGCCGAAGACCTCGCGCAGCGCCTCGTAGCGCTCCTCTGCGGCCGCGACCTCCAGCGTCTCCGATTCCTGCACCAGCGGGCAGACCCAGTAGACCTGTGCTCCGGCGGCGACCGCACGGCCCACCGCGCCGACGACCTCGTCATGGCGCTCGGAGGAGATGGCGCGGGTGGTGATCGGCTTCCGGCCCGCCGGCTTCTCGGAGAGGATCGAGATGTCCATGTCGCCGAACCAGGTCAGCGACAGGGTGCGCGGGATCGGGGTGGCGGTCATCACCAGCACGTCGACGGCTTCGCCCTTGGCGCCGAGAAGCAAACGCTGGTGCACGCCGAAGCGGTGCTGCTCGTCGACCACGGCCAAGGCGAGGTCGTGGAAGGCGACGCCTTCCTGGAACAGCGCATGGGTGCCGACGGCGATGGCGATCTCGCCGCTCGCCAGCCCGGCCAGCACCTGCCGGCGGCCGGCGCCCTTCTCGCGCCCGGTCAGCAAGGCGAGGTTCAATCCCGCCTTCGCCGCCAGCGGGGCCAGCCGCTCGGCGTGCTGGCGGGCGAGGATCTCGGTCGGCGCCATCAGCACGGATTGCCGGCCGGCCTCGGCGGCCGCGGCCATCGCCATCAGCGCCACCACGGTCTTCCCCGAACCGACATCGCCCTGCAGCAGGCGCAGCATGCGCTCGGGCTTCTCCATGTCGCCATGGATGTCGGCGATGGCCTGGCGCTGGCCGTCGGTGAGGCTGAAGGGCAGGGCGGCTTCCAGCGTGCGGCGCAGCCCGCCGTCGCCGGTGGTGGCGCGGCCGGCCGATTTCTTCTGCTGGCGCCGTACCAGAGCGAGCGCGAGCTGGCTGGCGAGGAACTCGTCATAGGCGACGCGGCGGCGGGCGATGCTGTCGCCCTGCACGTCCTTCAGCGCCTGCGGACGGTGGAGCGCCTGCACGGCGCTCTGGAAAGCCGGGAAATCGTTGCGGGCGTGGAAGGCCTCGTCCTGCCATTCCGGCAGGTCCGGGCAGCGCTCGACGGCGGCGGCGACGATGCGGGCCATGGTGCGGCCGGCCAGCCCCTCGGTCAGCCCGTAGACCGGCTCGATCGCCGGCAGGGCGTCGGCCTGCTGCGGGTCTAGGATGCGCTCGGGATGCACCATCTGGCGCATACCCTCCCAGAGCTCGAGCTTGCCGGAGACGATGCGATAGGCGCCGACGGGCAGCGACTGGGCGAGATGGCGCGGATCGGCGCGGAAGAAGATCAGCGTGACGTCGCCGGTCTCGTCTTCGACCAGCACGCGATAGGGCGCCCGCGCCTTGGCCTGCGGCGCCGGGCGATGCTCGACGACGCGGGCGGAAAAGGTCGCGATCTCCCCGATCGGCGCGTCGGCGATGCTCGGGCTCGGGCGGCGGTCGACGGCGCCGGTCGGCAGGTGGAAGAGCAGGTCGACGACGCGCGCCGCATGGGTCTCGTCGCCGAGCAGCTTGTCGAGCGCCTGGCCGAGCTTGGGCCCGACGCCGGTGAGCGTCGTGGCCGCGGCAAAGAGGGGATCGAGGACGGACGGACGCAAGGCGGCTCACGGCAACTGTCAGGAGCGCGGGGCAGGCGGCATTCCAGCCGCTGACTCCGCGAGGGCGGATCGCTATATAGCCCGTGACGGCAGGCTCCGCGACGGGGCCGGCCTGTTTCTCCATTGCCCGAAAGGCCGATGATGAGTGGCTCGACCCGCAGCAGCGCCGATCTCGACCCGCGCCGGCGCAAGATCCTGTTCCGCGCCTGGCATCGCGGCATGCGCGAGATGGACCTGATCATGGGCCGCTTCGCCGATGCCGAGATCGCCGGCTTCGACGAGGCCGAGCTCGACGAATTCGAGCGGCTGATCGAGGTGCTCGACCGCGACCTGCTGAGCTGGGTCACCGGCGAGGTGCCGGTGCCGGAGGATTACGACACCGCGCTCTACCGGCGGCTGAAGGCCTTCCACCGGCACGACAAGCCGATCCATGTCTGAGCCGCAGTCGGCTCCCTCCCTGTCATTCCGGGGCTTCGCGCCGCGAAGAACCCGGACCCCACCGGGTGAGCGGCTGACAATCCGACACAAGATGTCCCACCCCGTCGTGGGTTCCGGGTACCCGCCTGCGGCGTGCCCCGGAATGACAAGAGATCGTTAGAACCGAATCCTGCCCATGAGCATTCCGCCTCCCTCCCAGATCGCCAAGCCGCTGCTCGATCGCGTCGTCGAGGCGCTGCGGCGCGGCGACAAGCCGACGCTGTCCGGCGTACCGGACGGCTTCGACGCCGTCGTGCTCGCCGACCTGACCCGGGCCCGCGCCAAGAAGGCGGAGGGTGCGGCGATGCTGGTCTTCGTCGCCCGCGACGGCCAGCGCCTGCAGATGCTGGAAAATGCGCTCGCCTTCGTGGCGCCCGATCTCGAGGTGATGACCTTCCCGGCCTGGGACTGCCAGCCCTATGACCGCGTCTCGCCTGCGGCCTCGATCGTCGCGCATCGCATGACGACGCTGTCGCGCCTGGCCAAGACCAAGTCGGGCGAGCGGCCGCGGCTGCTGCTGACCACGGTGAACGCCGCGCTCCAGCGCGTGCCGGCCTTCGGCAAGGTGGCGTCGGAGAGCTTCTCGGCGGCGCCGGGCAATATGGTCGACATCGAGGAGCTGGCGCGCTGGCTCGACGTGAACGGCTATCTGCGGACCTCGACCGTGCGCGAGACCGGCGAGTTCGCGGTGCGCGGCGGCATCGTCGACCTGTTCCCGCCCGGCATGCCGGCGCCGATCCGGCTCGACTTCTTCGGCGATGCGCTGGAATCGATCCGCACCTTCGATCCCGAGACGCAGCGGACCACCGGCCAGCTGCGCGGGCTCGACCTCGTGCCGATGTCGGAAGCGCAGATGACGAGCGACTCGATCCGTCGCTTCCGCCAGTCCTATATCGCGACCTTCGGCACGCCGGGCCGCGACGACACGCTCTACGAAGCGGTGAGCGAGGGGCGGCGCCCGGCCGGGCTGGAGCACTGGTTGCCGCTGCTGTCGGAGAAGCTCGACACGCTGTTCACCTATCTGCCGGACGTGCCGATCGTGCTCGACCATCAGGCGGACGATGCGGTGGCCGAGCGCATCAGCCTGATCAAGGACTATTACGACGCGCGCAAGGCGGCGCTGGACCAGCCCTCGCCGGGCGCGATCCCCTACAAGCCGCTGCCGCCATCGGCGCTCTATCTCACGCCGGAGGACTGGCGCGGCATCGTCGGCGAGGCCGGCGTCGCGGTGCTGACGCCGTTCCAGCTGCCTGACAGCGAGGGCAAGCTCGTCGTCGATCTCGGCGGCCGGCAGGGCCGCAGCTTCGCGGCCGAGCGCGCCGACAATTCCGGCAGCGTCTTCGACGCCGCGGTCGCGCATGTGAAGGCGCTGCAGGGCGACGGCCGCCGGGTCATTCTCGCCGCCTGGTCGGAGGGCTCGCGCGAGCGCCTAGCCCATGTGCTGGCCGATCACGGGCTGAAGACCGTCCAGCTGACCGGCTCGCTGCGCGCCGCCTTCGACCTGAAGCCGGGCACGACCGCGCTCGCCGTCTGGGGCTTCGAGACCGGCTTCGAGGCCGGCAAGCTCGCGGTCATCGGCGAGCAGGACATCCTAGGCGACAGGCTGGTGCGTCCGCGCCGCAAGACACGGCGCCCGCAGGATTTCATCAACGAGCTGTCCTCGCTGACGCCGGGCGACATCGTCGTGCATGTCGACCACGGCATCGGCCGCTTCGTCGGCCTGCAGTCGATCACAGCGGCGGGTGCGCCGCACGACTGCCTCGAAATCCACTACGCCGGCGACGCCAAGCTCTTCCTCCCGGTCGAGAACATCGAGCTGCTGTCGCGCTACGGCTCGGAGGATACCGAGGTCGTGCTCGACCGGCTCGGCGGCGGCGGCTGGCAGGCCCGCAAGGCCAAGCTGAAGCAGCGCATCCGCGAAATGGCGGGCAAGCTGATCCAGATCGCGGCCGCCCGCGCCCTCAAGGAGGCGCCGCGCCTGGTGCCGCAGGAAGGGCTCTACGATGAGTTCTGCGCCCGCTTCCCCTATGAGGAGACCGAGGACCAGCAGAACACCATCGACGCGGTGCTGGACGATCTCGCGGCCGGGCGGCCGATGGACCGGCTGGTCTGCGGCGATGTCGGCTTCGGCAAGACCGAGGTGGCGCTGCGCGCCGCTTTCGCCGCGGCGCTGAACGGCAAGCAGGTCGCGGTCGTGGTACCGACGACGCTGCTGGCCCGCCAGCACTACCGCAATTTCGCCGACCGGTTCTCGGGGCTTCCCGTTCAGGTCGGCCAGGCTTCGCGCTTCGTGCCGGCGGCCGAGCTCAAGGCGGTGAAGCAGGGCGCCAAGGACGGCACGATGGACATCGTCGTCGGCACCCACGCGCTGCTCGGCAAGGGCGTCGACTTCAAGGATCTCGGCCTCGTCATCGTCGACGAGGAGCAGCATTTCGGCGTCGCCCACAAGGAGAAGCTGAAGGAGCTGCGCGCCGAGGTGCACATGCTGACGCTGTCGGCGACGCCGATCCCGCGCACGCTGCAGCTCGCCATGACCGGGGTGCGCGAGCTCTCGATCATCGCGACGCCGCCGGTCGATCGCCTGGCGGTGCGCACCTTCGTGACGCCGTTCGACCCGCTGATCGTGCGCGAGGCGCTGCTGCGCGAGCGCTATCGCGGCGGCCGCTCCTTCTACGTCGTGCCCCGTATCGAGGACGTCGCCGAGGTCAAGGACTTCCTCGACAAGCAGGTGCCGGAGTGCAAGGTCGGCGTCGCCCATGGCCAGATGGCCGCGAGCACGCTGGAAGACGTGATGACGGCGTTCTACGAGGGCCAGTACGACATCCTGCTCTCGACCTCGATCGTCGAATCCGGCCTCGACATCCCGACCGCGAACACGCTGATCGTGCACCGGGCCGACATGTTCGGCCTGGCGCAGCTCTACCAGCTGCGCGGCCGGGTCGGCCGCTCCAAGATCCGCGCCTATGCGCTGTTCACCGTGCCGGCCAACCGCAAGCTGACCGACCAGGCCGACAAGCGCCTCAAGGTGCTGCAATCGCTCGACACGCTGGGCGCCGGCTTCCAGCTCGCCAGCCACGACCTCGACATCCGCGGCGCCGGCAACCTGCTCGGCGACGAGCAGTCGGGCCACATCAAGGAGGTCGGCTACGAACTCTACCAGCAGATGCTGGAGGAAGCGGTGGCGGCGCTCAAGGCCGGCGTCGAGTTCGAGAGCGAGACGCAATGGTCGCCCGCGATCCAGATCGGCGCGCCGGTGATGATCCCGGAGGGCTATATCGGCGACCTGACGCTGCGGCTGTCGCTCTACAAGCGCCTCTCGACCATGGACGACGACGCCGAGCTGCAATCCTTCGGCGCCGAGCTGATCGACCGCTTCGGCCCGCTGCCGGAAGAGGTCAAGCAGCTGCTCGAGATCGTGGCGATCAAGGCGCTGTGCAAGCGCGCCAATATCGAGAAGGTCGAGGCCGGGCCGAAGGGCATCATCGTCGCCTTCCGCGAGAATTCCTTCGCCAACCCCGAAGGCCTCGTCTCCTATGTCGCGAAGCAGGGCACGCTGGCCAAGGTGCGGCCGGACATGCGCGTCGTCTTCATCGACGATTTCGAGACGGCGGACGAGCGGCTCGAGGCGACGCGGCGCCTGCTGACCGATCTGGCGCGGATCGCCGAGCGCAAGGCGGCCTGAGCCGCCGGCTTCAGGCGCCGCGCCGGGTGATCTCGATGCTGGTGGGCGATCTCACCAGCACGTCGACGATGGCGAGGTCGGCGCGGCCGAGGCGCAGGCCGCTGCGGTCCTCGCCGGCGCGGGACACAACGACGAGGCCGCCGAGCGCCTTGTGCCCGCCGAGCTTGGAGCGGGCCAGCGCCGGCTCCATCGCCGCCGGAATCACCAGATGCACCGTGCGGCCGCCTTCGAGGCAGGCCCGCAGGTCCTCCAGCATGAACAGGCCGAGCGGCAGCAGCTCGACGCCGGTGAGCAGTGCCATGCCCGGCCCCGTCGCCAGAGCCGCGAGGTCGCTGCCGACCAGGGTGGTGACGACGCGCGAGGAGGCGAGCGGCTTGAGCAGGCGCGAGATCTCCAGCGCGGCGGCGAGCACCTCGCGCTCCGGCAGGTCGAGCGGGCCGGTCAGGCTCTGCCCGTCGACGACGCTCAGCGGCATGCGCTCGGCCGGGGTCGGAACCGGCTGGCGCAGGCCGCCGAGCAGCGTGTCGAGCGCCGCCACCCCGTCCGGCACCTCGCTGCCGAAGCCGCCGACGAAGCGCAGGCCGAAGGCGCGGGCGGCGACATCGCGCAGCAGCAGCAGCGGCTGCAGCGTGCCGATTCGCGGCACGCCGACCGCAAGCACGGCGCCCGATTGCTCGATCAGCCGCAGCAGCTCGGCCTCGCCGGCATGGACGGGCGCCAGCAGCGGGGTGAGCCCGGCCCGCAGGCTCGCCAGCATGGCGATCAGCGCCTCGGGGCCGAGCGGCGCCAGGATGACGACGCAGGCGCCGGGCTGGGGGCGGGGCAGCAGTAGCAGGCTGGCGAGCCGGTCGGCGCGGGCGTCGAGCTCGGCGAAGCCGAAGGCGCTGGGCGGGAAGCCGCTCCAGTCGCGCCGGCCGGGCGGATCGCGGAAGGCCGGCTCGTAGCCGCGGCGGGCGGCGAGCGCCTTGAGCAGGCTGTCGAAGTCGAGCCCTTCGACCAGGCTCGCCACGGCGATGTCGTCCTCTCCCGGCTGCATGGCGCGGCGCCTCAGTTCCCGGCTGGTGGCGCTGCTCGCGACAGCGTCTCGTTGGAGATGAAATAGCGCGGCTGCCGCGCCGGCATCAGCGTGTCCCTCGACAGAGCGAGCCAGGTCTCGGGCAGGTAGTAGAGCGGCACCACGTAGAAGCCGGAGAGCAGCAGCCGGTCGAGTGCGCGGACGGAGGCGACGAAATCCTCGCGCGAGCGGGCTGCGAGCAGCGCCTGCAGCACCGCGTCGACAGCGGGCGAGCGCACGCCGGCATAGTTCAGCGCGCCGCGGCGCTCGGCGCTGGCCGAGCCCCAGCGGCCGATCTGCTCGTTGCCCGGCGAGGCCGAGGCCGGCCAGGTCCACTGGATCATGTCGAAATCGAAGGCCGAGAGGCGGCGCCAGTACTGCACGTCGTCGATCAGGCGCACCGAGACGGTGACGCCGAGCCGCTTCAGCGCGCTGGCATAGTTCAGCGCCAGCCGTTCCTGCGGGCGATTGGTCACCATGATCTCGAAGGCGAAGGGCTTGCCGCTCGTGGCATTGACCAGCCGGCCGTCGCGGATGCGGTAGCCGGCGGCCTCCAGCAGGTCGAGCGCGGCGCGGGCCTGGCGGCGGTCGCGGCCGGAGCCGTCCGTCGCGGCGGGCTGCCAGCGCCCGTCGAGGATGTCGTCACGCACGGCGCCGGGGAAGGGGGCCAGCAGTGCCTTCTCGCGCTGGTCGGCCGGCACGCCGAGCGCCGAGAGGTCGGAATCGGAAAAGAAGCTGCCGGCGCGGCGATAGACGCCGTGGAAGAGGTTGCGGTTGACCCATTCGAAGTCGAACAGCATCCCCAGTGCCTCGCGCACTCGGATATCGGCGAATTCGGGCCTGCGGCTGTTGAAGACGAAGCCGGTCATGCCCTTGGGCGCGTCGAAATGCAGCGAGACGCGCTTGATGCGGCCGTCCTTGACCGGCGGAATGTCGTAACCCGTCATCCAGCGCGTCGGGTCGCCCTCGGGCCGCACGTCGTAGAGGCCGGCCTTGAACGCCTCGAACAGGGCGTTGGCGTCGCGATAGAAATCGTAGCGGATCTCGTCGGCGTTATAGAGGCCGCGGCTCAGCGGATGGTCCTCGGCCCAGAAGTCGCTGCGGCGCTTCAGCCGAATCATCTCGCCGGGCTTGACCTCCTCGACGCGATAGGGACCGGAGCCTAGCGCCGGCTTGAAGCTGGTCTCGCCGAAGCGATCGGCGTCGGTGGCGTGCTTGGCGAAGATCGGCATGGCGCCGATCACCAGCGGCAGTTCGCGGTTCGAGCCGTCGCCGAGCTGGAAGACGATGCGCGAGGGCGAGGGCGTCTCGACGCCGGTCACCCGCGCCAGGCTGGCGCGGTGGAACGGCTTGCCCTTGCTCTTCAGCATCTCGAAGGTGAAGGCGACATCCTCGGAGGTCACCGGGGTGCCGTCCGAGAAGCGGGCGCGCGGATCGATCTCGAAGGCGAGGCGGGTGCGCGCCTCGTCGAGCTCGACGCGGCTGGCGAGCAGGCCATAGGCGGTGAAGGGCTCGTCGGCCGAGCGGAACAGCAGGCTCTGCTGGACATAGCGCGGCACGGCGTCGGGCGCGACGCCGAGGACGACCAGCGGATTCAGGCTGTCGAAGGTGCCCTGCAGGCCGAAGATGATTCGCCCGCCCCGCCGCGCCGCTGGGTCGGCATAGGGCAGGTGCGTGAAGCCTTTCGCCAGTTCCGGCTCGCCATGCATGGCGATGGCGTGGTCCGCCTCGGCGCGGGCCGGCGCCACGGCGCCCGCGAAAAGCAGGGCCGCAACCGTAAGAAGGCCGCCAAGCCGCTGCCAGCCTGCGGTTTCGACAAGATTTCGGAGCATGAGAGACCTGATTCCCTGCCGGACCATATCATGCGGGCAAACTTGTCGCGCGAGCCTCTTCGGGCTGGAAACAGATGAAAGAACTCGCTAAACGCTAGCCGCGGCGTCATTCAAACGCCTCAATCGCGCCCGATGTGCTCAAGCCTTCCATAGGGCACCGCACATGCCGGTTGAGCCGGAAGGTGATGCCTGCGACCGTGTTCCGGTCGCCAGACAGTTTCCAAAAGGTCAGGGAATCTTCGATGTCAGCTTCGTCCCGCCTGTCCCCGCGTCAGGGCGCCACCGCGGCGAGCACGGTCCGTGGCCTCGCGCTCGTGCTGGGCGCCGCCGTCGCGCTCGCGCCGTTCGCCGCTCTCGCCCAGCAGAAGCCGGCGCAGCGCCCGGCCCAGCCCGCCCAGCAGCAGCAGCAGGCGCCCGCCAACGGCCCGACGGTCGTGCAGGTCAAGCCCGAGCCGTCCCAGACCAGCTGGACCAAGGTCTGCGGCCAGGACCAGGCTGCCGGCAAGGAAATCTGCTACACCACCCGCGACTTCGTCTCGGATCAGGGCCAGCCGGTCCTCGCCGCCGCCGTCTATGACGTGAAGGGCGACGCCAACAAGATCGTGCGCTTCCTGATGCCGCTCGGCCTGCTGCTGCAGCCCGGCATCCGCTTCGGCGTCGACAATGCGCAGCCGGTCACCGGCCGCTATGCGATCTGCTTCCCGAACGGCTGCTTCGCCGAGGCGCAGGTCAAGGACGACTTCATCAACGCGATGAAGAAGGGCAACACCCTCAATGTCAGCGTCCAGAACCAGGGCGCGCGCGAGGTCTCCTTCGCCATCCCGCTGACCGACTTCGCCAAGGGCTTCGACGGCGCGCCGATCGATCCGAAGGTGCTCGAGGAGCAGCAGAAGCAGCTGCAGGACGAGATGGCCAAGCGTCAGGAAGAGCTGCGCAAGCAGCTCGGCGGTGGCGGCGCGGCCGCACCTGCGCCCGCTCCGGCCCCCGCGCCGAAGCAGTAAGCGGCGTCTGCCGCTTCAGCTGATGACACCGGAACGCCGGGCCGCGAGGCCCGGCGTTCTGCGTTTCAGGAACCGGTCGAGGGGAGCTTGCGGCCGAGATCGTCGACGAGCCGGTCGATCCAGGAGCGCGGCAATTCGATCGACGTCACGCGCCAGCGCACGCCCTGAAGCCGCAGGCCCAGCGCGAGCGTGCCCTCAGCGCTGTCGGGCGCTTCGGCGCGGAAGGCGGTGGGACCGGTGAAACCCGCGGTGCGCAGCAGCTCCAGCCCGCCGCGCAGGCGCCCGAGCGAGGGCAGTGAGGCGGCCTCGCCGGCCAGCGCCGCCGGCGGGCGGCTGTCGCGCAGCAAGGCTTCCACGGCTTCTGGGGTGAAGGTCTCGGCGAGGTAGGCGTTGACGAAGCCGCCGACCACCATCGCGCCGGCCTGCCGACCGAGCGGCGACTGCTTCGCGATGTCGGGGTTCCTCGCCAGGAAGGCGCGCGCGAGCTGGCGTGCGATCGACTGGCGCAACTGGGGTAGGTCGAGGCGGGCGGTCACGGCCTCGACCCGGCGTGCCTCCAGATCCTGCGCCAGCCGGGCGACGGCGAGATAGGGCGAGGCGACATAGCCGAGGGCAACGGCCGCAAGCGCGGCGCCGATCAGAATCGTGCGGGTGTGACGAGCCATGCCCAGCCAACGCGCCGGGCGGGATCGGGTTCGGCCCTGCGACAGAGGGGCAGGTGAATCCGGCGCCTGTCACGAAAACGCCCCGGCCTGTCGGCCGGGGCGCGGAAGCGGATCAGTAGACCCAGCGGCAGTGGCGCACCGGGCGGCCGAACCGGTCACGGCGCACCGTGCAGACGCGGCGGCGGTGGCGCCGCGGGCGGCGGCGGTGGTGATACTGGCTGAACTCGGCCTCGAGCGTGTCGAGATCGCTGGCAGTATCGGCCGGCAGCGGGGCTGCGAGCGTGTCCGTGCTGGTCAGCGTGGCACCGGCGGCAGTCACGGCGAGGCCGCCGAAGAGTGCGGTCATGAAAGAACGGCGGTTCATGTCATGTCTCCTGAGTATAAATCGCCCACTTGAACGCTGTCACGGTCGGGTATGGACGATGAATGCAGCATGAAAGCTGATGGCATACGGGCCGACAGGTCCGCATTGCTGGACTGGATCGCCTTTGGGTTAGCGAAGGGTTAATCCGGCCGGTGGGGCCCGGCCTGTTCCGGGCGCATGAGGGCCCGCGCTCGCTCCGTCATGCCGCCGTGGCCGCCGCCTCGGATTCGCCGTCGAGGTGCAGGCCGAACCCTGCGGCGCCCCTGTCGCCGAGGCCGGGTCGGAGCTGCATGGTGGGGATGAGGTAGTCGCCGCCGTTCTGCCGGCGATAGGGGATCGGCGTGGTGGCCTCGAGCGTCCGCATGCGCGTGCGCAGGGCCTGCGCCAGCCCCTCGAACCCGGCGGCGTCGAGCCGGTCGACCTGATAGGCGACGAAGGGCGGCAGAACCGTGTAGCCGGGATAATGCAGGATGCCGTGATTGATCGGGAAGAGCAGGTCGTCGATCGGCCCGTTGATGCCGCGCGGCCCGTAATGCTCGGCCCAGCCGCCGGCGGTGACGACGAGCATCGCGCGCTTGCCCGCGAGACGGCCCTCGCCATAGCGGTCGCCCCAGCGCGTCGCGTCGTGCACACCGACGCCATAGGCGAAGCCGTGGGCATAGACGCGGTCGACCCAGCCCTTGAGGATGGCGGGCATCGAGAACCACCAGAGCGGGAACTGCAGGATCAGCATGTCGGCCCAGAGCAGCTTCTCCTGCTCGGCCTTGACGTCGTCGGTCAGCGTCCCCGCCGCGAAGTCGGCGCCCGATGCGGCCGGCACCTTCAGCCGGGAGTCGGTGGCCAGCGAGGGGAAGTCGGCCCGGTCGATCTGCGCCTTCCAGCCCTGGGCGTAGAGATCGCTGACGCCGACCGTGTGGCCCTGGGCCTCCAGTTCGGCGACGGCGATGTCGCGCAGCGCCGCGTTGAGCGATTGCGGCTCGGGATGGGCGAAAACGAGCAGGATGTTCATGGGGAAACTCCGGTGATGCGATCCTTCCCGAAATGGCCGATAAGGGGTTGCTGCGGAAGTCGGCGGCAATGGATATGATCCTGCCGGAAAATGGATAGACCAGACGCCACCCTGGAGCGCATGCGCAGCTTCGTCCGCGTTGCGGAGCGCGGCAGCCTGTCGGCCGTGGCGCGCGCCTTCGGCATCGGCCAGTCGAGCGTCACGCGGCATCTGCGCGAGCTCGAGCAGGCGGTCGGCGTGCCGCTGCTGAGCCGCACGACACGCCGCGTCACGCTGACCGCGGAAGGGCGCGGCTATTACGCCCACTGCCTGCAAATCCTGCGGCTGGTCGAGCAGGCCGCCGACGAGGCGCGCGCGGCGCGCGGCGCGCCGGCCGGCGCGATCCGCATCTCCTGCACCGGCGCGCTCGGGGTGCTGCATCTCGGCCGGCTGATCTTCGCCTTCCAGGACCGCTATCCCGAGATCTGCGTCGAACTCGGCCTCACCGACGAGCGGATCGACCTGGTGCGCGAGGGTGTGGACGTGGCGATTCGCCTCGGGCCGCTCAGCGACAGCTCGCTGAAGGTCAGGGCGCTCGGGCAGTCGCGGCGGGCCCTGGTGGCGGCGCCGTCCTATCTCGCCAGGCGCGGGCGCCCCGCGAGCCCGCAGGACCTGCGCGGCCATGAGGCGATCCGCATGACGAACATCGCCAGCAGCGACCTGCTGGTGCTGGAGGGGCGGGACGGTGCGCGCCACGAAGTGCCTTTCACCGGACGGCTGCGGCTCGACCACGGCCTCGCCGCGCGCGAGGCGCTGCTGGCGGGCCGTGGCGTCGCGCCGGCGCATTGCTGGCTGGTCGACGACCTGCTCGCCGACGGGCGGCTCGAGGTGGTCCTGCCGGATTACGCCCTGCCGCCTGTGCCGCTCAGCATGCTGATCCTGCCGGAGCGGGCGGCGATCGCCCGCGTCCGCCTGCTGATCGACGATCTCGCCGAGGCGATCGGCCGCCTGCCGGGCATCGAGCGGGCGCGGCCGGCCGGATAGGGCCGCCTTGCGCCCGGTCAATGGCCAGCGCCGCGGCCGGCGCTATGCTGCCTCCGGTGTACAGGCGGGAGGCGGCGCGATGGCGGACGATGTCCGGGACGAGGTGATCGCGCTGTTGCGGGCCGAGCTCGGCGGTGGCGAGATCCGGCTGGTGCGCACGCATATCTCGCTGGTGCTGATCGGCGCGACGCGCGTCTTCAAGCTGAAGCGGGCGGTGACGCTGCCCTATCTCGATTTCGCCACGCCGCGCCTGCGGCTCGCGGCCTGCGAGCGCGAGCTCGCGCTGAACCGGCGGACCGCGCCGGCGCTCTATCGCGGCGTGCGGCGCATCACCTGCGAGGCGGACGGAGGCCTGCGGCTCGACGGCGCCGGCGAGCTGGTCGACGCGGTGGTAGAGATGGCGCGCTTCGACGAGGCGGGGCTGTTCGACGCCATGGCGCAGGCCGGCACGCTGACGCCTGCGCTGGTCGCCGGGCTCGCCGAGCGGATCGCTTCCTTCCACGCGCTGGCCGCGCCGCGCCAGGACAGCGGTGGCGCGGCGGCGATGGCGGCGGTGCTCGCCGTCAATGCGCGAGCCTTCCGCAGCAGCCGCGTCTTCGCGCCGGATGCGCTCGCCAGGCTGGAGGCTTCTTTCCAGGACGCTCTCGCCCGGCACGCCCCGCTGCTCGATGCGCGCGGCCGCGCCGGCATGGTGCGGCTCTGCCATGGCGATCTGCATCTGCGGAACATCTGCCTGTTCGCCGGCGAGCCGACGCTGTTCGACGGGCTCGAATTCGACGAGGCGCTGGCGACGACCGACGTGCTCTACGATCTCGCCTTCGTGCTGATGGACCTGTGGCATCGCGGCCTGCCGGCGCTGGCGAACCTGCTGCTCAATCGCTATCTCGACGCCGCGCCGGAGCAGGAAGCCGGACTCGGCCTGCTGCCGTTCCTGATGGCGGTGCGGGCGGCGGTCAGGGCGCATGTCGCCGCGGCGCAAGCCGGCGAGGACGCGGACAAGCGCGCCGAGGCGCTGTCCTATGCCGCGCTGGCGGAGGCGCTGCTGGCGCCGCAGCCCGCGCTTCTGATCGCGGTCGGCGGCTTCTCGGGCTCGGGCAAATCGACGGTCGCGGCGGCTCTCTCTCATGCGGTCGGGCCGGCGCCGGGGGCGCGGATCCTGTCGAGCGACCGGCTGCGCAAGCAGCGTTTCGGCGTCTCCGCGCAGACGCGCCTGCCGCAGGAGGCGTACCGGCCGGAGGTCTCGGCCGAGATCTATGCCGGGCTGATGCGGCGCGCCGAAACCATCCTGCGCGGCGGCCATGGCGTCGTGGCGGATGCGGTGTTCGACCGGGAGGACGAGCGGGCGCGGACCGCCGCTGTGGCGCAGGCGGCTGGCGTGCCTTTCCTCGGCCTCTGGCTCGATGTGCCGCAAGACGCGCTGGCGGCGCGGGTTGCCGCCCGGCGCGATGACCCGTCGGACGCGACACCCGCCGTGGTCGCGGCGCAGCTCGCCCGCGGCGCCGGTCCGGTCGAGTGGCGGCGGATTGCGGGCGAGGGCGGGATCGCGGCGGTGGGGGCTGCCGCCTTGCAGGCGGTCGCTCAGGCCCAGGCGGTGGCTCAGGCCATGGTGTGAAAGCCGCCATCGGCGAAGACGACCGAGCCGGTCATCGGCGCTGCGGCCTCGCTGGCGAGGAAGGCGGCTACCTTGCCGATATCGTCGATGCTGACGAGCTGGCCGGCCGGGGTGCGCTCGCGCATGCGGTCGAGCAGTTCGTCGAAGCGGTCGATCCCCGAGGCCGCGCGCGTCTTCACCGCGCCGGCCGAGATGGCGAAGGCGCGGATGCGCTCGCCGGCGAGGTCGGCAGCCAGATAGCGCACGCTCGATTCCAGCGCGGCCTTGACCGGCCCCATCAGGTTGTAGTGCTCGACCACGCGGTCGGCGCCGTAGAAGCTCACGGTGAGCAGGGCGCCACCGTCCGTCATCAGCGGCCGGGCGAGCTTCGCCATCCGCAGGAAGGAATGGCAGGACACGTCCATCGCCATGGCGAAGCCCTCGGCCGAGCAGTCGATCACGCCGGCATGCAGATCCTCACGCGGGGCGAAGGCGATCGAGTGCAGCAGGAAATCGAGCCGGCCCCAGTCGCGGGCGATCTGCGCGAAGACGTCCTCCAGCTGGCCGGGCTCGCGCACGTCGCAGGGGCCGAGCAGCGAGGCGCCGAGCCCCTCCGCCACCGGGCGGACATGCGGCAGGGCCTTGTCGTTGAGCCAGGTCAGCGCGACTTCGGCGCCGGCCTGGCGGAAGGCCGCGGCGCAGCCGGCGGCGATGCTGTGCTGGTTGGCGACGCCGACCACGAGGCCGCGCTTGCCGGAGAGATCGACGATCGCGGTCACGAGGCTCTGCCTTTCGGGTGGAGCAGCGAGACCGCCTCGTCGGCGATGATCTGCTCCTCGTCGGTGGGGATGACGAAGACGCCGACGCGGCTGCCCTCGGCGGAGATGCGCGGGGCGTTATCGGCGTTGGCAGGCGCGTCCAGCGCGACGCCGAGCCAGGCCAGGCGGGCGCAGACGGCGGTGCGGATGGCCGGCTGGTTTTCGCCGATGCCGGCGGTGAAGACGATCGCGTCGAGCCCGCCCAGCGTGGTGGCGAGCCGGGCGATCTCGCCGGCGATGCGGAAGCTGAAGACGTCGAGCGCCTCGCGGGCTTCGGGCGCCGCGCTCTCGATCAGGTCGCGGCTGTCGGCGCTGATGCCGGACATGCCGAGCAGGCCGGACTGCTTGTAGAGCAGCGCCTCAACATCGTCGCGCGAACGGCCCTGCGAGCCGATCAGGTGCAGCACCACGCCGGGATCGAGCGCGCCGCAGCGCGTCGCCATCGGGATGCCGTCCAGCGCGGAAAAGCCCATGGAGGTGTCGCGGCTGCTGCCGGCCTCCAGCGCGCACAGGCTGGCGCCGCTGCCGAGATGGGCGACAACGGTGCGCGCCCCGGCCAAAGCGGGCTCGCGCCGCGCCAGCTCGCCGGCGATGAAGCGGTAGGACAGGCCGTGGAAGCCGTAGCGCTTGACTCCCTGATCGTGCAGCGCGCGCGGGATGGCGAAGCGGCGCACCAGCTCCGACTGGCTGCGGTGGAAGGCGGTGTCGAAGGACGCGGTCTGCGGCAGCTCGGGCCGCAGATGCCGGATGGCGCGCACGAGCCGAAGTCCCTGCGGCTGGTGCAGCGGTGCCAGCGGCACGAGCGCGTCGAGCGCCGCCAGCGCCGCGTCGTCGAGCCTGACCGGCCCCGCGAAGCCGTCGCCGCCATGGACGATGCGGTGGCCGACCGCCGCGACGGCGCCGATATCGAAATGCCAGGAGAGGCGGCGCAGCGCCTCACGCAGCACGTCGTGCAGTTCCTCGTCGGGCGCGGCCTCCAGCGCGATGTCGAAACGGTCCGGCCCCTCGCTGAGGACGAAGCGCAGCGGCTGCTGGCGGAAGTCGATCATGCCCTTGCCGATCCGGCGCGGCCCGCTCGCCTCCAGGGCGAACAGGCCGATCTTCACGGTGGACGAGCCGGCGTTGAAGGTGAGCAGCAGTGCGTCGCTCATGCGGCACCCTGCGCTGGATCGCGGCCGGCGGCGACGAGCTTGGCGAGCGCGGCCGAGGCGATGCGGGTCTTCAGGGAATCGGCGCGGCTGGTCAGGATGATCGGCACGCGCGCGCCGAGCACGAGCCCGGCCGCATCGGCGCCGCCGAGATAGATCAGCTGCTTGGCTAGCATGTTGCCGGCTTCGAGATCCGGCACGAGCAGGATGTCGGCCTGGCCGGCGACGGGCGAGACGATGCCCTTGGTGCGGGCGGCGTCCGGGCTGATCGCGTTGTCGAAGGCGAGCGGGCCGTCGACGCGGGCGCCGGTGATCTGGCCGCGCGCCGCCATCACCGTCAGCGCCGCGGCGTCGAGCGTCGACGGCATGCGGGCGTTGACGGTCTCGACCGCGGCGAGCACCGCGACGCGCGGCTCGGCGATGCCGAGCACATGCAGCATGTCGACGGCGTTCTGGCAGATGTCGCGCTTCTGCTCGAGCGTCGGCTGGATGTTGATGGCGGCGTCGGTGACGATCAGCGGCTTCGGGTAGGACGGGACCGACATCGCATAGACATGGCTGACCCGGCGTTCGGTGCGCAGGCCGCTGCCGGGCGCCACCACGGCGCCGAGCAGTTCGTCGCTGTGCAGGCTGCCCTTCATCAGCGCCGCGACCTTGCCAGCCACGGCGAGCTCGACGGCGCGGGCGGCGGCGGCATGGCTGTGCTCGGTCGACTCGATCGCCATCCCGTCGAGCGAGACGCCGACCTTCTCGGCGGCGGCGCGGATCTTCGCTTCCGGGCCGATCAGCAGCGGTTCGAGCAGGCCCTCGTCACGGATTTCGACCGCGGCGAGGATCGCCTCGGGCGAGCAGGGATGGACGATCGCCGCAGTCAACGCGGGCAGGGCGCGCGCCCTGGCGACGAAGGCGCGGTAGTCGTCGTCGCGGCGCAGCGAGACCTCCGGGAGGCGCGCGCCCGGCACGACGATCTCGCGGTCGGGCGCGATCACCGTGGCGACGCCGGCCAGCACTTCCTCGCCCGTCTGGTTGACGGCGCGGGTGTCGAGCCGGACGCGGCGCTTCTCCGCCTGCTTCTCGAGCACCGTGACGGTCACCGTGATCGTGTCGCCCGGGCAGACCGGCTTGAGGAAATGCAGCTCCTGCCCGAGATAGATGGTGCCGGGCCCGGGCAGTCTTGTGCCGAGCACGGTCGAGACCAGCGCTGCCGTCCACATGCCGTGAGCGACGATATGGCCGAACAGGTCGGTCGCGGCGAAGGCTGAGTCGAGATGGGCCGGGTTCACATCGCCGGAGACGGTGGCGAACAGGTCGATGTCGTCGCGGCCGACGATGCGCACCAGCGAGGCGCTCTCGCCGATGGCGAGCGCGTCGAAGGGGCGGTTCCTGAGAAGCGGTTGGTCCATCGAGGCCTCAGCGTTGCAGGACATAGGTGCCGGGCGCGTCGGCGAGCGGCGCGAAGCCGGCCTCGGGCGCGCCCATCGGCGGCGGGGCGATGCGTTCGGCTGTCCCTTGGCCGGCGAGCCACTCGATCCAGGGCGTCCACCAGGAGCCCTCGCGCAGTTCAGCCGCCTCGACCCATTCGTCGGGCGAGAGGCTGAGCGCGCCATGGGCCTGCGTCGCGATGCGGAAATGCCGGCGGGGATGGCCGGGCTCGCTGACGATGCCGGCATTGTGGCCGCCGCTGGTCAGCACGAAGGTGACGTCTGTATCTGTCAGGTTGTGGATCTTGTAGACCGAGCGCCAAGGCGCGACATGGTCGCGCTCGGTGCCGACGACGAAGAGCGGCGCGCGGATGTTCTGCAGCGAGACGGGCCGCCCCTCGACGACGAGGCGCGCTGCGGCGAGATCGTTGTCGAGATAGAGCTTGCGCAGATATTCGGCATGCATGCGGTAGGGCATGCGGGTCGCGTCGGCGTTCCAGGCCATCAGGTCGTTCATCGGCATGCGCTCGCCCAGCATGTAGTCGCGCACCAGCCGCGACCAGACCAGGTCGTTGGAGCGCAGCAGCTGGAAGGCGCCGGCCATCTGCCCGGAATCGAGATAGCCGCGGTTCCACATCATGCTCTCGAGCACGTGCAGCTGGCTGTGGTCGATGAACAGAGCGAGTTCGCCGGGCTCGCTGAAATCGGTCTGCGCCGCCAGCAGCGTCAGGCTGGCGAGGCGCTCGTCGCCGGCCTTCGCCATCGCGGCCGCCGCGATCGAGAGCAGGGTGCCGCCGAGGCAGTAGCCGGCGGCGTGGACACGCTGGCCGGGGACGATCGCGGCGATGGCGTCGAGCGCGGCCATCACGCCGAGCCTGCGATAATCGTCGAGCCCGAGATCGCGGTCCTGCTCGCCGGGATTGCGCCAGGAGATGCAGAACACCGTGCGCCCCTGCGCCACCAGATGGCGGATCAGCGAATTCCCCGGCGACAGGTCGAGGATGTAGTACTTCATGATCCAGGCCGGCACGATCAGAACCGGCTCGGCGTGCACCGTTTCGGTCGCCGGCGCGTACTGGATCAGCTCGATCAGATGGTTGCGGTAGACGACCTTGCCGGGCGTCACCGCCACCTCGCGGCCGACCGCGAAGTCCTCGGTGCCGACCGGCGGCTGGCCCGAGAGCTGCCGCGTCGCATCCTCGGCCCAGTTGCGCAGGCCCTCGACCAGATTGGCGCCGCCGGTCTCCAGCGTGCGCGCGACGATCTCGGGATTGGCGAAGGGCAGGTTGACCGGCGACATCATGTCGAGTACCTGCCGCGCCGCGAAGGAGACCACCGCCTCGTGATGCGGCGTCACGCCCGGCACCTCGCGCGTGACGTTGTGCCACCATTGCTGGTTGAGCAGGAAGGCCTGCGACCAGACATTGTAGGGAAAGCGCTGCCAGGCCTCGTCCCGGAAGCGGTCGTCCCCGGGCAGGGGCTCGATGCAGCCGGGCGCGTCCTTGTCGAAGGCGGTCGACAGCAGGTGCGCCAGCAGCCGCTGCGCCTTGCGCGTCGCCTTGTAGGCCAGCTCGGCGCGCTTTCCGGGCGCGGCGGCGAGATGGATCGCCCAGTCGTAATAGGCGAGCGCCAGGGCCTGCGGCGAGAGCCCGCCGGTGAACTGGGCAGCCAGCGCCTCGCGCATGCGGTCCATGGAGCGGAAGGCTTCCAGCCCGAGCGCTTCCGGCGGCGCCGGGATGGCGGTCTCGTCGGGCCGGCTGGCGTGGGGTGGAGACTTGCGCGGCATGGCGGTCCTTTCGGCGGGATGGTCGGTCTGGGCGCGGCGTCTGGCAAGGCCGGTCAGGCCGGCGTCGCGTCGGTCGGCACGCCGAGGCAGGCGTTCAGCATGGCTTCGAGCATCGGCACGACCTCCTCCATCCTCGCAGGGTCGAGGGCCGGGAGGCCGAGACCCTCACCCAGCAATGCGACGCCGGCGAGACAGGCGAGGGCGAGCGTGGCGCGCGTCTGGCCGTCCTCGTCGAAGCGGGCGGCGAGCGGGGCGACGAAGTCGCGCAGCACCATCTCGCGCAGCATCGGCCTGGCTTGGCCGCTGCACAGCGAGCGCACGATAATGTCGAAGGGCGCCGGCTCGTCGGCCTGCGCCTGGCCAAGCTGGCGGGAGAGCCGGGCGGCGAGGGGCCCGGCCGGGGCAGGCGCGGCCGCAGCTTGCGCGAAGCCGTCGTCGAAGGCGCTCGCGACCGCTTCGCGAAACAGCGCCTCCTTCGAGCCGAAGGCCCGGTGCACCAGCGCGACATCGACGCCGACATCGCCGGCGATGTGACGCAGCGCCGTCGCCTCGTAGGACTGCGCGGCGAAGCGCAGCCGCGCGGCGCGCAGGATGCGCTGGCGCGTGTCGCGTGCCGAACGGCCGGAGGTCACGGGGGCGGGCATCGGCTTGGGATCCCTGTCGAGCATGCAGGCGCAGCGTAGCGGCGTCGGCGTCAACGCGCGTTGATCTCGATCAATGCAGGGTGACCTAGCGGCAGATAATCCGGCTTGCCATGACGGGGCGGCCCGCCGGGTTACGGCCGGGACGCGCCGCCATCGAAAAGATGGAGATGCGACACGATGGCCGAGGCCCCCGACCGCGCCGCTGCGACCGCTGCCGGCCCCGCCTGGCACGCCATGACCACGGAGGCCGCGATCTTAAGGCTGGCGGCCGTGCCCGGCGGGCTGAGCGGCGCTGAAGCCGCGCTGCGCCTGGCGCGCAACGGGCCGAACCGCCTGCCGGTGCCGCCGCGCCCCAATCCGGCGCTGCGTTTCCTGCGCCAGTTCCACAGCGCGCTGATCTATTTCCTGATCGCCGCGGCGGTCGCCTCGTCGCTGCTCGGGCATCTCGTCGATGCCGCCGTCATCGTCGCGGTGGTGCTGGTCAATGCGGTGATCGGCTTCGTGCAGGAGGGGCGGGCCGAGCAGGCGCTCGACGCCATCAGCCGGATGATCGCGCCGCGCGCGCCGGTGCTGCGCGACGGCCATCGCCTGTCGGTCCCGGCCGAAGAGATCGTCGCGGGAGACGTGGTGCTGCTCGAACCCGGCGACCGGGTGCCTGCCGATCTGCGGCTGCTGCGTGCCCGCAGCCTGCTGATCGACGAGGCGATCCTGACCGGTGAATCGGTCGCGTCCGCCAAGGCCGTGGCGCCGGTGGTGGCCGAGGCCGCGCTCGGCGACCGCTCGTCCATGGCCTATTCCGGCAGCCTCGTCGCGGCCGGGCAGGGCGCCGGGCTCGTCGTCGCCACCGGCGAAGCCAGCGAGCTCGGGCGGATCAGCCGGCTGATCGGCGCCGCCCAGCCGCTCGAAACCCCGCGGCTGCGCCAGATCGACCAGTTCGGCCGGCGCTTCACCTCTGTCGCGATCGCGGGGGCCGTGCTGGTCTTCGCGCTGGCGACGCTGCTGCGCGGCTATCCCTGGGACGATGCGCTCGTCGTGGTGGTGGCGTTGGCGGTGGGCGTGGTGCCCGAGGGCCTGCCGGCGGTGATCACCATCACGCTCGCCATCGGCGTGCGGCGCATGGCGGCCCGCAACGCCATCATCCGCCGCCTGCCGGCGGTCGAGACGCTCGGCGCGACCTCGATCATCTGCTCCGACAAGACCGGCACGCTGACCCGCAACGAGATGGCGGCGCGCCGCATCGTCGTCTCCGATGGGACGATCTTCGCCGAAGGCGTTGGCTATGCACCGGCCGGCAGGCTGGCCGACGGCGCCGGGGAGGCCGTTCCGGCGGGCGACACCGTCGCAGTCCCGGTCGCCGAACTCGTGCGCTGCGGGCTGCTCTGCAACGACGCGGTGCTGCGCCAGCGCGGGGGCGAGTGGCATGTCGAGGGCGACCCGATGGAGGGCGCGCTGGTCGCGCTCGCCGGGCGCGCCGGCTGCAACGGCGAGGCTGTGCGCGGCGGGCACCGGCGCCTGGACGAGATTCCCTTCGACGCCGAGCACCGCTTCATGGCGACGCTGCACGAGGACGGCGCCGGCCGTCGCACGATCTTGGTAAAGGGCGCGCCAGAGCGGCTGCTCGCCATGTGCGCGCTCCAGGCGGGGGCGGGCGAGCCCCAGCCGCTCGACCATGCCTTCTGGACGGCTTCGATCGCCGAGGCGGCCGGCGCCGGCGAGCGCGTGCTCGGCTTCGCGGCGAAGCCTGTCGCGGGCGAGGTCGAGACGATCGCCCGTGATGTGCTGGCGGACGGTCTCGTCTTCCTCGGGCTGGTCGGCTTCATCGATCCCCCGCGCGACGAGGCGGTGGCTGCGGTCCGCGAATGCCGCTCGGCCGGGATCGGGGTCAAGATGATCACCGGCGACCATGGCGCGACGGCCGCGGCGATCGCCCGCCAGCTCGGCCTGGCCGAGGCGCCACGCGTGGTGACGGGGGCCGAGCTGGAGACGGTGAGCGAGGACGAGCTTCCGGCGCTTGCGCTGGCGACCCATGTCTTCGCGCGCGCCAATCCGGAGCACAAGCTGCGCATCGTGCGGGCCCTGCAATCGACCGGCGCGGTGGTGGCGATGACCGGCGACGGCGTCAACGACGCGCCGTCGCTGAAGCAGGCGGATGTCGGCATCGCCATGGGGCGAAAGGGCACGGAAGCCGCCAAGCAGGCCGCGCAGATGGTGCTGACCGACGACAATTTCGCGACGATCGTCGCCGCCGTGCACGAGGGCCGCACGGTCTACGACAACATCCGCAAGGTGATCGCCTGGACCATCCCGACCAATGGCGGCGAGGTGCTGATGATCATCGCCGCGATCGCGCTCGGCATGGCGCTGCCGATGACGGCGGTGCAGATCCTCTGGCTCAACCTGGTGCTGACGGTGACGCTCGGCCTGGTGCTCGCCTTCGAGCCGGCTGAGCCCGATACGATGCGGCGCATGCCGCGGGCGCCGGACAGCGCGCTGCTGACGCCGTTCCTGCTTTGGCGCGTGGTGCTGGTCTCGGCACTGTTCATGCTGGGCGGCTTCGGCATCTTCGCCTATGCCCGGGCGAAGGGCCTCTCCGACGAGACCGCACGCACCATGGTGGTCAACACGCTGGTCGTCATGGAAATCTTCTACCTGTTCAACGTCCGCTTCCTGCACGGGCGCTCGCTGAGCTGGCGCGGCGCGCTGGGCACGCCGAGCGTGCTGCTGGCGATCGCGGCGGTGGTGACGGCGCAGCTCGGCTTCACCTATGCTCCCTGGATGCAGGATCTGTTCGGCACGCGCCCGGTCGCCTTGGCCGACGGCGTCGTCATCGTGCTGATCGGCGTCGCCATGTTCGGCCTGCTGGAGGGCGAGAAGCTCGTCCTGCGCCGGACGGGGCTGATGGCACGGCTCGGCGGCGTCTGACGCCGCGGCTGCGCGAGACCACGGACTTCAAGGAGAGAGCGATGCCTTCGACCCCCGCCACCGCCAACCTGCCGCGCAGGCTCCTGCTGGCGACCGATCTGAGCTGCCGCTGCGACCGGGCGCTCGATCGCGCCGTGGCGCTCTGCCGCCAGTGGCAGGCGGAGCTGGTCGTGGTCCACGCGCTGGAGAGCCAGCGGGCGATCGTCCCGCGCGAGCAGATCTCGGCGGAGGCGCGCATCGCCGAGGTGGAAGGGCGCCTGAAGCGCGACCTCGCCGGGGCATTCCTGCAGCCGACGATCGTGGTCGAGCCCGGCGATCCGGCCGAGCTCGTGCTGCGCAGCGTCGCCGAGCAGGGCTGCGACCTGATCGTCGCGGGCATTGCGCGCGACGAGATCTTCGGCCGGATCGCGCTCGGCAATACGGTGGATGCGCTGCTGCGCGCCGCGCCGGTGCCGCTGCTCGTGGTCAAGGACCGTCCGCACGGCGCCTATGAGCGCGTGCTGGTGGCGACCGATTTCTCGGGGGACGCGCAGGCCGCACTCGCCATGGCGGTGCGGATCGCGCCGAACGGCCTGACCCTCTTCCATGCCTTCGATGCGCCGTTCTCGGGCTGGACCGGGCGGACGCAGTACCTCGCCGATGCGCAGGCGGCGGCGCTCGAGCGGTCGGCCGCCTTCCTGGCGGAGGCGCCGATCCCCGAAGCGGCCAAGGCGAGCATCGTCTCGATCGCCGAGAACGGCACGCTCGGCCCGCTCTTGCAGGCCCATGTCGCCAGCCAGCAGGTCGATCTCGTGGTGCTCGGCCTGCCGCAGCGCGGCTTCGTGGTCGAGACGCTGATCGGCAGCCGTGCGCGGGCCGTGCTCGACGAGGTGCATTGCGACCTGCTGCTGGTCAGGGCCGCGGCTGCCTCTACGTAAACTTTGGTAGGGGGTGCCTGCATCGGCCGGGCTGATTTGCGTCGGATCAATGGCATGGCGGCGAAAGCCGGTTCTAGTCCCGGCCGATCGCCGCAACGCCGCCGCCGCCCGATCCCAAGCGGCGGAGACGCACCAGGAGGAACCGATGACCGCGCTGCCGACCAGTTTTCGCAAGATCCGGCTCGAGCTCGCCCGTGAACCGGGGCACCCCCAGGGCAATCCGAACGACGGCTACGAGTTCGTGGCGCCGCTGCTGCTCGACGGCCGCATCGACGCCGCCGCCTGGCGCGAGCATCGCGAGCATTGCCGCGTGCGCCGCTTCCAGGACGACGCGGAGCAGCGCTCCGGCTGGCTGGCGCGCAAGCCCGGCGGCCAGTGGTTCTTCGACTACCAGCGCGGCCACGACGCCGACGACGAGGCGGGCTTCCGTTTTTCCGAGGAGCGGTTCGTGCCGGGCGAATACGCCTCGATCCGCAATGAGGACGATGAGATGCATACCTATCGCGTCGTCTCCGTCCTGCCGCTCTGACCCTGTGGCACCAGACCGAACAACGAGAGGGAGCCCGCCATCATGGCCCATGATTTCAAGAGCCTGCTGATCGGCCTTCTGCCGTCGGACGAGGATGCCGGCGCGGTGACGCCCGCCGTCGCCTGCGGCATCGCGCTGGCCCGGCGCTTCGGGGCGCGCGCCACCGTCCATGCCTTCGTTCCGCGCGTCGTTGCGCCCTACAGCGCGGTCGGCGGCTTCGCCTCCGGCCTCGTCGCCAGCGAGAATGCGCGCCGCCGCGAGCTGGCCTCGGCAGCGGCCGCAGCCGCGGCCGAGGCGGCGACCGCCGCCGGGATTGCCCATGTCGTGGACGTGCCGGACCTGCCCTTCGACGAGCTCAGCGACCGGTTCGACCAGCTGTCGCGCCTGCAGGATCTCGTGGTGCTCGACGCCGGCGACGACAAGCTGGCCGGTGGCGGCCACGTCATCGAGGAGGCGCTGTTCAACAGTGGCCGCCCGGTGCTGGTGGTGCCGAAGACCGGCGGCAATGCCGAGCCGCGTCGCATCGCCATCGCCTGGGACGGCAGCGCCCGCTCGGCGCGCGCCGTCGGCGACGCGCTGCCGCTGCTGAAGGCGGCGCGGGCTGTCTCGGTGATCGTCGTGGCAGGCGAGAAGGATCTCAGCCGCGCCGCGTCCGGCCGCGACCTGCTGGCCTATCTCGCGCTGCACGGCGTCACCGGCGAACTGGCGACGATCCAGGCGGTCGGCGGCGACGTCGCCGAGGCGCTGCGCCGGCATCTCGTCGCGGCCAAGGACGAAATGCTCGTCATGGGCGCTTTCGTGCACTCGCGCTTCCGGCAGGCCGTACTCGGCGGCGTCACGCGTTCGCTGTTGCAGAGCAGCCCGGTGCCGCTCTTCCTGGCGCATTGAGCGCGTAGACAGCGCATCACCCCGATCATGCGTCCCGTGCGGCTTGCCTGCGGGGTGCATGGGCGGTCCGGGGCGTCCCGTCCTCGTCCGCTCACCGCGGACGGGTCCGGGGGGAGGCCGACGGGCGTCGCCGGACCGCCACCGACATCTGCACCGCCCTGCGGCATGGGCTTGCCCCCGCGCCGCGGGGCGGTGACAGTCCGCCCGCCATTGGTGCGGAAGGATTTGTCGGACGATGTCGCAACAGCCGCTCACACCACCCGCCGACGCCGGGGCCCGTCGGGCCCGGCGCCCCGTCGTCGTCTATCCGAACGGCACGCTGCCCGGCGCCGACATGGCGCTGCTCGGCGCGGCGCGCCTCGGCATGACGCTCGTCGAGGCGCTGGAGGTGCCGCCGCGCGACGCCCGCGCCTTCCGCGTGCCGGCGGGCCATTTCGCGCGCATCGTCAGCATCGAGGGGCCGCAGGTCGGCGATCTCAACCTGTGGAACGTGCATGATCTTTCGGAGCGCTTCTTCAGCGGCAAGACGCGCGCGCTGCACGCCACCCATGTCGGCACGGGCGACCGGCTGTGGAGCACGCTGCCCTGGCTGCGGCCGATGGCGACGATCACGCACGACACGCTGGGCTGGTACGGTTTCGACGACGACGGGGCCGGCGTCCACGACGTGATCGGCACGCGCTGCGATCCCTATACCCATCGCCTGCTGGGCGGCGGCGACTATCACCAGTGCTGCCATTCCAACCTGGCGCGGGCGCTGGGGCAGGCGCTCGGGCGCAAGGCCGCGGAGGTCGAGCATCACGTGCATGACGTGCTCAACGTCTTCATGTGCACCGGCTTCACCCGCGACACCCACCAGTACTTCATGAAGGCGAGCCCGGTGCGGCCCGGCGACTATCTCGAGCTCTTCGCCGAGATCGATCTGCTCGCCGCGCTCTCGGCCTGTCCGGGCGGCGATTGCGGCGAGACTCACTCGAGCGACAGGGCCGCCTGCCATCCGCTCAGGGTCGAGATCTGGCGACCTGCCCCGGGCGCGCTGGACGGCTGGCGTGGGCCGGAGCGCAATCCTTATGGACGCGGCCATGGCGAAACGCCGCAGGCGGGCGGCTGAGGCGACTTTGCGGCAGCGCGGCGAAACCCCTGTCGGAATGCGGATTTTCGGGGGCGAAAGCGCCCTGGTCGGCGCGGAAAGATGGCGCGGCGATGGAGCCGGGTTGACAGCGGTCGCATTTCCGACACCTTTGTGCCCGCCAAACAGGGCTAAGGGTGTCGTTCACCGGAGTCGCGCCGTCGCGTGCCTTCGGCTTAACGACCTCTTAACGGAATTGGCCGAAGGCTTTGCTTTCACCGCGCGATCGCGGCGAAACCGGCATCGTTTTTGGCGCAGAAGCGAGATTCAGGCATGATGCGAGGCGAGAGCTCACCGGCCGAGGCCCTGGCCCACGCAGAGTCGGTCAGCGATCCTGCCTTCACCGGACAGCCCGCCTACCGCACGGCCGTCCGCCTCGGCTGCGTCGTTCTCGCCGGCGTCTTCCTCGCCAACTGCGCCAACGATCAGGTCGCGCGTCGCGGCAAGTCGAAGGAAATCGGCGCCTTCTCCCATCCGAAATACGGCCAGGCCAGCCCGCGCGTGGTCGAGGACGGCAAGCCCGTACCGAAGGGCGGCGGTCGCGAACTCGTCGGCCGCAGCTACACCGTCGCGGGCAAGCGCTATACGCCCTACGAGAAGCCGGTCGGCTACACCCGCACCGGTCTCGCCTCCTGGTACGGCGTCGCCTTCCACGGCCGCCGCACGGCGAATGGCGAGGTCTATGACCGCCATGCAATCAGCGCCGCGCATCCGACCATGCCGCTGCCGGCCTATGCCCGGGTAACCAACGTCACCAATAATCGTTCCATCATCGTGCGCGTGAACGATCGCGGGCCGTTCCATTCCAACCGCATCATGGACGTGTCGCAGAAGACCGCCGAGGCGCTGGCCTTCCGGCATCTCGGCACCGCGCGGGTCAAGATCGAGTACATGGGCCGCGCCTCGCTCGGCGGTTCCGACGACAATATGCTGCTCGCCTCGCTGCGCACCGACGGCAGCCCGGCCTCCATCCCGGGCCGCAGCTCGACCGCCCAGATCGCCGAGGCCGAGCCGGCCGAGGAGGCGACGCCGGTTCGTGCCGCGCCGCCGGCGCCGCGCGCCGCCCCGTCGCAGCCGGTCGTGCAGGCCTATGCCGAGCAGCCGGCGCCGCGCACGGTGCAGAGCCCGATCATCCCGGTCAGCGCCAGCATCCCCGCCGGCGGCGTGCCGGTGCGTGGCGTGCGCCTGCCGCCAGAGCGTCCGTTCGATCTCGACACCATCGCCAATGCCGGCAAGCCGGTCCCGGCCGTGCGCCGCGCCGCCGCCTCCCAGCCGGTTTCCGGGCCGCGCACCAGCGTGGCCAGCCTGTTCGCCGCGCCCGAGCGGGCGCCAAGCGAGCGTTTCTCGGCCGGTCATCCGCTCTCGGGCGTCAAGTCGGACGCCCTGCGCCCCCTGTCGCGGAATTGATCCGCGGCACGCTTGACCCGCTGCGCCTTGCCGGCATCTGATCGCGGCATGGCGCGGGCACTGCTCTTCTCGATCCCGAATCCGCCGAGGCGCCTGCGCCTCGGTCTGGCGTTGGCGTCCGCGCTGGCGCTGCTGCCGACGCTCGCCGCGGCGCAGGGCTTCCAGTCGGCCGCGCCCTATGCGGTGTTGCTCGATTCCGGCAGCGGCGCTGTCCTCTACGAGAAGGCCGCCGACGAATTGGTGGCTCCGGCCAGCATGGCCAAGATCGCCACCGCGCTGGTTGCCTTCGAGGAGATCGCCGGCGGCAAGATGACGCTCGAGACCGAGATCACCATCTCGGAGAACGCCTGGCGAAAGGGCGGCGGCGTCTCGGGCGGTTCGACCATGTTCGCGATCGTGCACAGCCGCGTGAAGCTTGGCGACATCCTGCAGGGCATGATCGTGCAGTCCGGCAACGACGCCTCGATCGCCTTCGCGGAGGCGGTGGCCGGCACCGAGGACGCCTTCGCGCGGATCATGACCGAGCGCGTCCGCAGGATCGGGCTGACGAAGTCGGTGTTCCGCAATGCGACCGGCATGGCGGACCCGCAGCAGAAGATGACCTCGCGCGACCTGGCGCTGCTCGCCGACCACATCATCCGGACCTATCCGCAGCACTATCACTATTTCGGCCAGCGCGAGTTCACCTGGAACAAGATCCGGCAGAACAACCGCAATCCGCTGCTGGCGATGGATATCGGCGCCGACGGGTTGAAGACCGGCAATATCGATGAGACCGGTTACGGGCTGGTCGGCTCCGCGGTGCAGAACGAGCGGCGCCTCGTCGTGGTGGTCAACGGGCTGAAGAACGCCCGCGACCGCGGCAACGAGGCGCGCAAGCTGCTGGAATGGGGCTTCCGCTCCTTCGAGCAGAAGGAATTGTTCGCCGCCGGCGAGACGGTCGGCGAGGCGAGCGTCTATGGCGGCGCGAAGGGGCGCGTCGCGCTGCGGGCCAAGGGGGCGATCAGCCTGCTGATGCCGCGCGGCGGCAGCGAGCGGCTCTCGGCCCGGATCGTCTACACCGGCCCGCTGACGGCGCCCGTCGCCGAGGGTGCCGAAGTCGCGCGGCTGGTGGTGCGGCGCGGCGAGGTCAAGACGCTGGAGCTGCCGCTCTATGCGGCCGAGACGGTCGCCGTCGGCACGCTGCGGCAGCGCGCGTTCGACGCCCTGTTCGAAATGGGCACGGGCTGGATCCGGCAGGCGTTCAAGCGGGGCTGACGGGCATGGCGAGGCGCGGTCAGGCCGGCAAGGGCGCGACGCCGGGCCGGTTCCTCACGCTGGAAGGCGGGGAGGGCGTGGGCAAGTCGACCCTGTCCAGGGCGCTGGCCGGCAGGCTCGAACGGCTCGGCATCGCTGTGGAGCTGACGCGCGAGCCTGGCGGATCGCCCAAGGCCGAGCGCATCCGGGAGGCGCTGCTCAGCGGACAGGTGAAGCCCTATGGCGCCTTCGCCGAGGCGCTGATGTTCTCAGCCGCCCGCATCGACCATCTCGACAACCGCATCCGCCCGGCGCTGGCGGCCGGCCGCTGGGTGATCTGCGACCGCTTCATCGACTCGACGCGCGTCTATCAGGGCGTGCTCGGCGAGATCGCGCCCGACAGGCTCGCGGCGCTGGAGGCGGTGGCGGTCGGCCCGACCATGCCGGACCTGACCTTCATCCTCGATCTCGCGCCCGAGACCGGGCTGGCGCGCGCGGCGCGGCGGCGGGCGCCGGGCGAGGCGGTCGACCGTTTCGAGGGCGAGACGCTGGCCTTCCATCGCCGGCTGCGCCAGGGCTTCCTCGATATCGCCGCCGCCGAGCCGGAGCGCTGCGTCGTGCTCGATGCCGGCCTGCCGGCCGAGACGCTGGCCGAAGCCGCCTGGGACGCACTGGCCAGCCGCCTGGGCTTGGCCCAGATTGCGCCGGCATGACCGAATCGCTGCCCGATCCCGACCGCCTGCCCAAGGCCCCGCACCCGCGCGTGGCCGGCGAGATCGTCGGCCACGACCGCCAGGAGCAGGCCTTCCTCGCCGCCCTGCGTTCGGGCCGGCTGCACCATGCCTGGCTGCTCGGCGGGCCGGAGGGGATCGGCAAGGCGAGCTTCGCCTATCGTGTCGCGCGCTTCATGCTGGCCGAGGGCGATCCGCTGCAGCGGGCTGCCGGCGCGACGAGCCTGGCGACGCGCGACAGCGATGGCGGGGTGCGCAAGGTGCTCGCCCAGTCGCATCCCGATCTCCATTTGCTGCGCCGGGTGCTGAAGAGCGACGGCAAGGGCCACACCAGCAACATCCCGGTGGACCTGGTGCGCCGGATCATCGACCGGTTCGGAGCCAGCGCCGGCGAGGGCGGCTGGCGCGTCTGCATCGTCGATTCCAGCGAGGATCTCGACCGCTCCGCCGCCAACGCCCTGCTGAAGTTGCTCGAGGAGCCGCCCGCACGGGTGCTGTTCCTGATCGTCGCTCATGCGCCGGGCCGCATCCTGCCGACGATCCGCTCGCGCTGCCGGCTCCTCGGCTTCGAGCCGCTGCGAGAGCCACAGGTGGTGCGCGCGGCCGAGTTGGCGCTGGAGCGCGCCGGGCGCGAGGCCGACCCGTCGGCGCTGGAACGCGCGGCGGCGCTGGCGGAGGGCTCGGTGCGTCGCGCGCTGACCTATGTCGACCCGGCGACGCTGGCGCTGGTCGAAGCGGTCAGGGCCAGGCTCGACGCCTTGCCGAGCGTCGATCTCTCGGCGCTGCTGGCGCTCGGCGAGGAGGTCGCCGGCAAGGCGGGCGAGGCGGGCTTCGCTATCCTGATCGAGACCGTGCAGAACTGGCTCGGCGAGCATCTGCGGGCGCATGCCGGGGCCGGGGCGGCGCGACTTGCGCCTCTGGCGGAGGTGTGGGAGAGATTTGGCCGCGCGGCCCGCGAGGTGGATGTCTACAATCTCGACCGTCGCCCCCTCGTCATGTCGCTGTTTCACGATCTGTCGGAGGCGGTCGCCCGGTCCCGCGCTGCCTGAAACCCTGTTTGAGACCGGACTGCCATGGCCTCGGCCCCGAAGTTCTACCTGACGACCGCGATCCACTACACCAACGGCCCGCCGCATATCGGCCACGCCTACGAGATGGTGGCGTCCGACGCGATCGCGCGCTTCAAGCGGCTCGACGGCTTCGACGTCTTCGCCATGACCGGCACCGACGAACACGGCCAGAAGGTGCAGCGCACCGCGGCCCAGCAGGGGCTCTCGCCGAAGCAGTTCGTCGACGGCATCGCCGCGCGCTTCCAGGAGATGGAGCAGCGCCTGGGCTGCTCCTTCGACCGCTTCATCCGCACCACCGACGCCGACCACCTGCCCTCGACGCACGAGCTGTGGCGGCGCATGGAGGCCAATGGCGACATCTACCTGTCGAAATATTCCGGCTGGTACTCGATCCGCGACGAGGCCTTCTACGGCGAGGAGGAGACCACCCTCCAACCCGACGGAACGCGCCTGGGCGGGCAGGGCACGCCGGTGGAATGGGTCGAGGAGGAGAGCTACTTCTTCCGGCTGAAATCCTATCAGGAGCGGCTGCTCAAGCTCTATGCCGACGTCCCGGACTTCATCATGCCGGACACGCGCCGCAACGAGATCGTCTCCTTCGTCCAGGGCGGGCTGGAAGACCTCTCGATCAGCCGTACCACCTTCGACTGGGGCCTGCCGGTCCCGAACGACCCGAAGCATGTGATGTATGTCTGGGTCGACGCGCTCAACAACTACCTGACGGGCTGCGGCTTCCCCAACGAGGATGATCCGCGCTGGCATTACTGGCCGGCGGACGTGCACATCATTGGCAAGGACATCGTGCGCTTTCACGCGGTCTACTGGCCGGCCTTCCTGATGGCGGCCGGCCTGCCGCTGCCGCGGCGCGTCTTCGGCCATGGGTTCCTGCTCAACAAGGGCACCAAGATGTCGAAGTCGCTCGGCAACGTGGTCGACCCCTTCGCGCTGGCGGAGACCTATGGCGTCGACCAGTTGCGCTACTTCTTCATGCGCGAGGTCTCCTTCGGCCAGGACGGCAATTACAGCCACGAGGCGATCGTCGGCCGCATCAATGCCGACCTCGCCAACGATCTCGGCAATCTGGCGCAGCGCTCGCTGTCGATGATCGCCAAGAACTGCGAGGGCAGGGTGCCGCAGGCCGACACGCTGACCGAGGGCGACAGAGCCATGCTGGCGCAGGCCGACGGGCTGGTCGCCAAGGCGCGCGGGGCGATGGGCGAGTTTGCCCTGCATCTGGTGCTGGCCGACATCTGGGCCGTGGTCGCCGAGGCGAACCGCTATTTCGCCAACAACGAGCCGTGGAAGCTCTCCAAGAGCGATCCGGCCCGGCGCGATACCGTGCTCTACGTCACCATCGAGACGATCCGGCAGGTCGCGATCCTGACGCAGCCCTTCATGCCGTCCTCGATGGCCAAGCTGCTCGACCTGCTGGCGGTCGACGCCGACGGGCGCGCCTTCGCGGCGTTGGGCGAGGCCGGCCGGCTGGTCAGCGGCACATCGCTTCCGGCGCCAAGCGCGGTCTTCCCGCGCTTCGTCGAACCCGAAGGCGGCGAGGCGGCCTGATGCTGATCGATACCCATTGCCATCTCGATTTCCCGGATTTCGCCGAGGATATCGAGGGTTATGTCGCGCGCGCCAAGGCGGCGGGCGTCTCGCGGATGGTGACGATTTCCACCCGCGTCGCGCGCTTCGCCGACTATGCGGCGTTGGCCGAGCGCTTCGACACGGTCTGGTGCAGCGTCGGCACGCATCCTCATGCCGCGCATGAGGAACTCGACGTCACCGCCGAGCAGCTGGTCGCGTTGTCGCGCCATCCGCGCTGCGTCGCCATCGGCGAGGCCGGGCTCGACTATCACTATGACAGCAGCCCGCGCGAGGCGCAGGCGCAGGGCTTCCTCACCCATATCGCGGCGGCGCGCGAAAGCCGACTGCCGCTGGTGATCCATGCCCGCGAGGCGGACGAGGACGTGGCGGCGATCCTGCGTGCCGAAATGGCCAAGGGCGCCTTCTCGGCGATCCTGCACTGCTTCACCGCCGGCTCGATGCTGGCGCGCACCGGGGTCGAACTCGGCCACTACGTCTCGTTCTCGGGCATCCTGACCTTCAAGACCTCGGAGGCGCTGCGCGAGATCGCGCGCTCGGTCCCGATGGACCGGCTGCTGGTCGAGACCGACGCGCCCTATCTCGCGCCGGTGCCCTATCGCGGCAAGCGCAACCAGCCGGCCTATGTCGTTGAGACCGCAAAGGTGCTCGCCGAGGTGAAGGGCGTCTCCTATGAGGAGATGGCGCGCATCACCTCGGAGAACGCCCGGCGCTGCTACTGGAAGATGGACAACGCCGCGCCGCTGGCGCAGGTCGCCTGAGGAGGTCGCGCGGCCCCGCCATGGCGATCGAGATCACGATCCTCGGTTGTGGCTCCTCCGGCGGCGTGCCGCGGCCGGGCTCGGGCTGGGGTGCCTGCGATCCCGTCGATCCGCGCAACCGCCGCCGGCGCTGCTCGATCCTGGTCGAGCGCCGGGGCGAGGGCGGCGCCACCTCCGTGCTCGTCGACACCTCGCCGGACCTGCGCGAGCAGTTGCTCTCGGCCGAGATCGGTCGGCTGGACGCCGTCCTCTTCAGCCACGACCATGCCGACCACACCCATGGCATCGACGATCTGCGGGCGCTCGTGCTGCACATGCGCCGGCGCATCCCGGTCTATGCCGACGCGCCGACCAGCGCGACGCTGCGGGCGCGCTTCGGCTATCTGTTCGAGACGCCGCCCGGCAGCCTCTACCCCCCGATCCTCGATCTGCTGCCGATGGCGGCGGGTGAGACGGTGAGGCTGAACGGTCCCGGCGGGGCGATCGACGCGCTGCCCTTCCTGCTCGAGCACGGGCCGGGCTATCAAGCGCTCGGCTTCCGCTTCGGCGACGTCGCCTATGCCCCGGACGTCAGCGAGATTCCGCCCGCGGCCATGGCAGCGATGCGGGATCTTGACCTCCTGATCCTCGACTGCCTGCGCGAGGCGCCGCATCCGAGCCATTTCAACCTCGACCGCTCGCTGGAGGCGATCGAGGCGCTGAAGCCGCGGCGCACGGTGCTGACCAACCTGCATGTCGATTTCGATTACACGAGTCTTTCCAGGCGCCTGCCGGCAGGTGTTGAACCGGCTTACGACGGCATGACGCTGCGCGCCTGAGCGCGCGGAGAGCTTTGGAAGGCGCCGGTCGACAGGCCGGCGGCAGACGGGAACCCGGACATGGTCACGCTCTACGGCATCAGGAACTGCGACACGATGAAGAAGGCGTGGAGCTGGCTCGACGCGCAGGGCGTCGCCTACGACTTTCACGACTACAAGAAGGCGGGAATCGACCGCGCGCGGCTCGAAGGCTGGGTGAAGGAGCTCGGCTGGGAGACGCTGCTGAACAAGGCGGGCACAACCTTCCGCAAGCTGCCCGAGGCCGACAGGCAGGGCCTCGACGCCGAAAAGGCGATCGCGCTGATGCTGGCGCAGCCGAGCCTGATCAAGCGCCCGGTGCTCGATCTCGGAAGCAGGCGCCTCGTCGGTTTCAAGCCGGAGGCCTACGCGCAGGCCTTCGCCGGCTGATTCAAGACCGGGCGGCGGAGCGCACAGCCCCGCCCGGCATCCGCCGCACTTCCGCCGGCCCGCGCCTTGGGCTAGGCCGGCGGCATGACCAGCGAATTCAGTTTCCATCTGCTCGGCCGCGACCGAGCCGCCCGCACCGGCGAGATCCGCATGCCGCGCGGGACGATCCGCACGCCGGCCTTCATGCCGGTCGGCACCGCCGCGACCGTCAAGGGCATGTATCCCGAGCAGGTCCGCCAGCTCGGCGCCGACGTGGTGCTCGGCAACACCTATCACCTGATGCTGCGGCCGGGCGCCGAGCGGGTGGCGCGCCTCGGCGGGCTGCATCGCTTCATGAACTGGCCGCACCCGATCCTGACCGATTCCGGCGGCTTCCAGGTGATGTCGCTGGCCAATCTGCGCAAGCTGACCGAGGAGGGCGTGACTTTCCGCTCGCATATCGACGGCTCGAAGCATGTGCTGAGCCCGGAGCGCTCGGTCGAGATCCAGAACCTGCTCGGCTCCGACATCGTGATGCAGCTCGACGAGTGCGTCTCGCTGCCCTGCGAGGACAAGGTCGCCGAGAAGGCGATGCGCCTGTCGCTGCGCTGGGCCGAGCGCTGCAAGACCGCCTTCGGCACCCAGCCGGGTCGGGCGCTGTTCGGCATCGTGCAAGGCGGGATCGTGCCGCGGCTGCGCGTCGAGAGCGCACGCGAACTGGCGGCCATGGATCTCAAGGGCTACGCGATCGGCGGGCTGGCCGTCGGCGAGCCGCAGGCCGATATGCTGGCGACGATCGAGGTGGTCGAGCCGCATCTGCCGCAGGAGAAGCCGCGCTACCTGATGGGCGTCGGCACGCCAGACGATATCGTGCAGGCGGTCTGCCGCGGCGTCGACATGTTCGACTGCGTGATGCCGACGCGCGCCGGCCGCCATGGCCAGATCTTCACCCGCTTCGGCCGGATGAACCTGAAGAACGCCCGCCATGCGGAGGATCCGCGGCCGATCGATCCGGAATCGTCCTGCCCGGCGGCCAATGGCTATTCGCGCGCCTATCTGCACCATCTGGTCAAGGCCGAGGAGATGCTCGGCAAGATGCTGCTGACCTGCGTCAACCTCGCCTATTACCAGGAGCTGATGGCCGGACTGCGCGCCGCCATCGCCGAGGGGCGCCTCGCCGATTTCGTGGTGCAGACCCGCGAGGGCTGGGAACGGGGCGACCCCGCGTGATCGACCTCTGGCTGGCGGCCCTGCTGTTCAAGATGGCGGCGGCCGCCGCCATCGTCGTCGCCTGCTCGGTTATCGCCGAGCGCAGCGGGCCCCTGCTGGCCGCCATGATCGCGACGCTGCCGATCTCGTCCGGCCCGGTCTACGTCTTCCTGGCACTTGAGCACGATGCCGCCTTCATCGCCGCCGGCTCGCCCGGCAGCGTCGTCGCCGACCTCGCCAATGCCGGCTTCTCGGTCGGCTACATCCTGATGGCGCAGCGCTTCGGCACCGTCGTCAGCCTCGGCACGGCGCTGGCCGGCTGGCTCGCCTCCGTGGTGGTGCTGCGCTGGCTCGCCTTGCCGTTCTTGGTGCTCGTCGTGCTGTTGCCGGTGGTGTTCGGCGCCGTGCATCTCTGGGCGCGGCCCTATCTCGCGGCGCGGCCCAGCGCGCCGCCGCCGCGCGCCTGGTTCATCATCCCGATGCGGGCGGCGATCGTCGCGCTGGTCGCCGGCGGCGTCACCGCGCTGAGCAACGCCGCGGGGCCGAGCCTGACCGGCGTGCTCGCCACCATGCCGGTGGTGCTGTCGAGCCTGTGCGCCTTCCTGCAGCCGCGGATCGGCGGGCCGGCCACGGCGGCGGTGATCGCCAACAGCCAGCTCGGCCTGATCGGCTTCGGGTTCGGACTGGCCTCGCTCCACGTCACGGCGCTGCCGCTCGGCGTCTGGGGGGCGCTCGCGGTCGGCCTGGTGATCTGCGTCGCCTGGAACGGCATGCTGATGGCGCTGGACTGGCGCCGCCGCACCGCCGGCGCGCGCCGCGCCCAGGCTTAGGGCCTATTCAGGAGGGGCGCCGGATCTGATGCAGGCTCATGAGGAGTTTGGATATGCGTGATCTCGCTGCACTTGAAATATGGATACACTTGGTCAAACAGCGCCGGCGGATTCAAGTGGAAACGGCATGTCAAAGTCATTGCAGTTGCCCAAAATCTGAGCCATAAGCCGCCGGCATCGCAAGCATACGATCCTGACTGGCGCTCAGTTTGCCAAAATGACGGTAAAGCGAGCCAAATGAACTTGTGAATGCTGACAAGACAAAATCGCTCTCGCTTCACAAGATCCGGATACAGGTATCGACATATGATCAAGAAGACTTTTCAAGCGCCCGTTTTTGTCTTGTCTCTTTCGCTGTCCCTTGGGGTCTCATTGTCGGGCGCTGGCGCGCAAAGCACAGCGGATTCCGCCTATCTGGAGCGACGCAACGATCACGGCATCGTTGTGTATTGCAGCAGCAAGGGCTTGCTTGACGCGGATGCCGAGCAGTTTTTCAAGGTCGGCACGGACGAGATGTTTGGCGAAGTTAAGAACACGCCTGAAGCCGACCTGCATGAACAGAAGGGCCGCGATGGGATTTCCTATCTCCAGGGCGAGGAACAGTCACTGGCCGATCTGGCTGAAGCGAACGACGTCAGCGTCGCCGAGGTCTGCGGCAAGTACAAGACTCAGATCACCCTTGGACGCATGATGGCAAAAAGGAAGGCCGGCAAGTAATCGGCGCAGCAAGACGAGGCGCGATGCAAAGCCGTTGCCGCGCTCTCTTCTCCGGCAGCAACTGTTCCGCACATGATGCTGGCATCGGCCGCATCGGCGGATGAAACGCAGCAGCGGTACGACCCCTTGAGACCCCGGCTCGGCCTGATCAGGCATTGCGTCGAGCCGGGCTACTCGAGCGACGATGCGGTCAAGGCCCTGCCGGAGTATCGTCAGTGTTCTGCTGCCCCTGCCGGGCTCAGGCCGCATTGCGGCGCAATCGCAGAGGGATCCTGCTCGGCAGGCCGAACGGGTGGCGACGGGGCGCCGGCCGCTACGATCGCTGCCCGACCGTCTGCCTGGCTGCCATGGCCCTCGCAGCGACCGCGCTCCTTCCGGCTATGAGTCGCGAGCCTGGCGGGGCTGCACGCCCGGCCGTCGCAGCGATGCGAAGAACAGGCCGGATACGATGAAGACGATGCCGACGATCTGGAGCCAGCCGGGGATCTCGCCGAGCAGCGGGATCGCCAGCACGGTGCCGACTACCGGGATCATCGGCGGAAAGCGCCCGGCGACCGAGGGGCCCAGGATCGGAGCCGACCAGCTCCAGAGCCAGAGCCCGACGACGACGTTGAGCACGCCCTGATTGACCGCGTGGACGAGCAGGACCCACCAGGGCGCGACGTCGAAGCCGCGGAACCAGAACAGGAAGTAGAACGGCAAATAGAGCATCGAGAGTACGGAGACGACGGCCGTGCCCTTCAGCGGGTCGACGCGCCAGAGCTGGATCGCCAGTGGATAGCCGCCCCAGATCAGCCCGACGCCGAGAAAGCAGAGATCGCCGAACAGGATTTCGGGCCTGGCCTGGCTGGTGCCGGCGATGCCGAGGCAGGCGAGGCCGATCAGCACCGCGACGACGCCCAGCACGAGATTGCGGGTCAGCTTGGCGCCGAAGAGCACGACGCCGCCGACGATGCCGATCAGCGTCACGGTGCCGGGGCCGATCACGGCGCCATGGGCGGCGGGCGCGTAGGTCAGCCCCGTCATCACCAGGAAGCTCATCGGAAAGCCGCCCATGACCGCGAGCGTCAGCGCGCGGCGGAAGCCCAGACCGCCCCAGCTGCGCACGCCCCCGGCCATCAGGAAGGTCGGCAGCAGGATGGCGCCGGCGGTGGCGAAGCGCAGTGCCAGCACGTCGTGCGAGGTCAGCCCGTTCAGGACGGCGTGGCGGCTGATCGGGAAGTTGGCGCCGAAGATCAGGATCGCGACGGCCAGCCCGGCGAAGGCGAGACGCCAGCGCTGCCGATCGTCGGCCGCTGCGCGGGGAGACGAGGATTCCATGCAAGGGCGATCCTACGTCGCTGGGCTGCTGCCGCGGTAGGCGGGGCGGAGCATGCCATGCCCGCGCCGGGCGCGTCCGGGCTTCGCCATGCCCTGCCCAACTCCCGCCGAAATGGCGCCCTGCGCGCGTCAAGGATGGGCGGCTTGAGTGGCGCCGTCCTGCCATCGGAGCCGCCGTCATGGGCCTGTTCGTTCCCCGCACCCAGCCGGTCGCCCGCCGACCCTCGCGCCTGTCCGTCACGTTCGCCCTTACCGCGTTCGCAGCGATCACGGTCGGGGCTGGCCAGGGACTGGTGCAGCATTTGTCGGAGCGGGCGGCGGCGGAGCTTCCCGAGATTGTGGGCGGCAAGATCGTCGCGCGCCATGCGGCCGCGCCGTCGTCCGCTGCCATGCACGGCCTGCTGCAGCCGGCGAGCGTCATCATGCCGCTGAATGCCGGCTGGCCGGAGACGGCGAGCTGGCGCGAGCGCGACGAGGCGCCGGCCGCCCCGGTCGCGGCGCGGCGCAAGGGCGATCCCGGCTTGGTGCGGGTCTCCGAGCCGATGCGGGTTTCGGCGCCGGTGCGCGTCAGGGTCCAGGAGGCGCGGGCGTTGCCGGCGATCCAGGCGGTGGCGCTGGCGCCGCCGCTCGAGATCGCGCCGCTGGCCCAGGCGGACGCGGCGATGCGGGAGGACGGGTTCTGGCAGCGGACCGCGTCGTTGGCGCGCCTGCCGGTCGATGCGACGCTGCGGCTGGCCTCCGGCACGGCGGACGGGCTGGTCTCCGCGGGGCGGTGGACCGCCGGGCTCGCCGGCGGTCTCCTGTCGGGTCTTTGAGGGGCGCGCGCGGCGCGCCCCGGGGCGCAAGGCTCAGGCCAGCGCCTTCAGCGCGGCGCGGCCGGCATAGATCGCCTGGTCGCCGAGCTCCTCCTCGATGCGGAGCAGCTGGTTGTACTTGGCGGTCCGGTCCGAACGGGCGAGCGAGCCGGTCTTGATCTGTCCGCAATTGGTGGCGACCGACAGATCGGCGATGGTGGTGTCCTCGGTCTCGCCCGAGCGATGCGACATCACGGCGGTGTAGCCGGCGCGATGGGCCATGTCGACGGCGGCCAGCGTCTCGGTCAGCGAGCCGATCTGGTTGACCTTGACCAGGATGGAGTTCGCCGTCTTCGCCTTGATGCCCTGCGACAGGCGGGTGACATTGGTGACGAACAGGTCGTCGCCGACCAGCTGGCACTTGTCGCCGACGAGATCGGTCAGCGCCTTCCAGCCCTCCCAGTCGTCCTCGGCCATGCCGTCCTCGATCGAGACGATCGGATAGGCGCCGACCAGCTTGGCGAGGTACTTGGCCTGGGCCTTCGGATCGCGGGTCTTGCGCTCGCCGGCATAGACATAGGCGCCGTCCTTGAAGAACTCCGTCGCGGCGCAGTCGAGCGCCAGCGCGATGTCCTCGCCGGGGCGGTAGCCGGCCTTCTCGATCGCGCCCATGACGAAGTCGAGCGCGGCCTCGGCCGACTTGATGTTGGGGGCGAAGCCGCCCTCGTCGCCGACATTGGTGTTGTGGCCGGCGTCGTGCAGCGCCTTCTTCAGCGTGTGGAAGACCTCGGCGCCCATGCGCAGCGCTTCGGCGAAGCTGGGCGCGCCGATCGGCATCACCATGAATTCTTGGAAGTCGATCGGGTTGTCGGCATGGGCGCCGCCATTGACGATGTTCATCATCGGCACGGGCAGGACGCGGGCCGAGGTGCCGCCGACATAGCGATAGAGCGGCAGGCCCGAGCACTCGGCCCCGGCCTTGGCGATGGCCAGCGAGACGCCGAGGATGGCGTTGGCGCCGAGCTTGCTCTTGTTGGGGGTGCCGTCGAGCTCGATCATCGCCGCGTCGACGCCGGTCTGGTCCTCGGCGTCCATGCCGACCAGCGCCTCGGCGATCTCGACATTGACCGCCTCGACCGCCTTCAGCACGCCCTTGCCGAGATAGCGGCTCTTGTCGCCGTCGCGCAGCTCGACTGCCTCATGCGCGCCGGTCGAGGCGCCGGAGGGAACCGCCGCGCGGCCCATCGAGCCGTCTTCCAGGACCACATCCACCTCGACCGTGGGATTGCCGCGGGAATCGAGGATCTGGCGGCCGATGATGTCGATGATCGCGGTCATGGCAGGCTCCGAGCAGGATCGGGTAGGGAACAAGGCGCTTCTAGACAGAAGCGGCGGCGGCGGGAAGGGGCGGTGGCATTTATCCGGGCCGCGCCTTAAAAGCCGCGCATGAAACGCCGCTCAGCGGCCGCCTCACAACACGGCCCTCGCGACGGCGCCCGCCGCTCGGGGCCGCGCCTGGACAGGAGCCCCCGATGACCATCGACGCCGCGACCCTTCAGCTCGGCAAGGCCAGCGAACTGCCGCGCTCGCCGGAGGAGGCGCGGCTCGACCGCGTGCCCAACGTGCATGCCGGCACCGACTATCTCGCCCGCTTCACCTGCCCCGAGTTCACCTCGATCTGCCCCGTCACGGGCCAGCCGGATTTCGGCATCCTGGTGATCGACTACCTGCCGGGCGACTGGCTGGTGGAATCGAAGTCGCTCAAGCTCTATCTCGGCGCCTTCCGCAACCATGGCGCCTTCCACGAGGACTGCACGGTGACGATCGGCAAGACGCTGGTCGAATTGCTGGCGCCGAAATGGTTCCGCATTGGCGGCTACTGGTATCCGCGCGGCGGCATCCCGATCGACGTGTTCTGGCAGACCGGCGAGCCGCCGAAGGGGCTCTGGCTGCCCGACCAGGGCGTGGCGCCGTATCGCGGCCGTTGAGCCGGCTCAGCTGCGGCTGCCGCCGAGCGGCAGCACGCGCGGCGTGACGACGCCGAGCAGGGCGATCCCGATCGCGCAGAACAGGATCGCCCCCGTCGTGCCGACCAGATGCGTGGCCGCGCCGATCAGGAGCGGCCCGAAAGCGTGACCGGCGAAGAGCGAGCAGGCGAAGAGCGCCACCGCCGAGCCGCGCGCCTCGGGCGCCAGCTCCGTCGCCACGGCCTGGAAGGTGCCGTGCATCAGGAAGAAGCCGAAGCCCTGGGTCAGGAACACGCCTATCGCTGTCCACCAGGGCAGGGGCAGCGCGAAGACGGCATAGGCGCTGGCCATGAGTAGACCGCCGGTCGTGGTCATCCGGGCGGGGCCGAGCCGCTTCACCAGCTTGCGTGTCAGGATGCCGTACAGAATGCCGCCGAGGCCCAGCGAGCCGATGACCAGCCCGGCCTCGGAGGAGCCGACGCCCGAGCGCGCATTGAGGATCGCCGCGACATAGGGCGGCAGGCCGAAGACCAGCGCGCCCTCGGTCAGCACCAGCGCGTAGAGCACGATCGTGGTGGGATTGGCGAAGACCTTGCGATAGCTGGCGAGCGCGGCGGCCGGGCTCAGCCTGGGGCGGTCGGCGATGGCGCGCGGCTTCAGCAGCACCAGCACCAGGACGAGGCTGGCCAGCGCCAGCAGCGCCGCCAGCGCGAAGACGGCCTGCCAGCCGAGATGATGCGCGATCACGCCGGAGACCGCCGCGCCGCTCATCTGACCGAAGATCATCACGACGAGGAAGCGGCCGAGCGCGATCTGGCGCTCCGCCATCGGGGCGCGGTCGCCGATCGCGGCCATGGCGGCGGGGATGATGCCGCCGGCGAAGATGCCGGCCACGGCCCGCAGCACCAGCATGGCGTCGAAGCTGCGGGCCATGGTGGCCAGCAGCCCCGCGACGCAGACGCCGCCGAGGCAGATCGCGATGCTGCGCAGTTTGCCGATGGAATCGGCGATCGGGCCGAGGAAGGGCTGCCCGAAAGCGTAGGAGAAGGAGAAGGCGGTCGCCAGGATCGCGGTCTGCTGAATCGAGCGGCCGAACTCTTCGGCCAGCGTCGGTACGATCGGGTCGACGAGGCGCAGGGTGAAGTTGGAGGCGAAGCCGCAGGCGCCGAGCACCGCGATCAGGACGGACAGGTCCCGGCCCGCGGCGCGCCCCTCTGCGGGGCTCTGGGGCGGGGTGGGACCTGGCGCGTCGTTCATGCGCGAAGCGTATCCTGCGTCCGGCGCTTGGCAAGGCGATCAAAGTCCTGCAGCTCTGCAACCAGCGCAGGGAACTCTTTCAGCGGCACCATGTTCGGGCCGTCGGACGGAGCCTTGTCCGGGTCGGGATGGGTCTCGATGAAGACGCCGGCGACGCCGACCGCCACGGCCGCGCGGGCGAGAACCGGCACGAACTCGCGCTGGCCGCCGCTGGACGAGCCCTTGCCGCCCGGCTGCTGCACCGAATGCGTCGCGTCGAAGATCACAGGCGCGCCGGTGTCCTGTGCCATGATCGGCAGGGCACGCATGTCGGAGACCAGCGTGTTGTAGCCGAAGGAGGCGCCGCGCTCGGTGAGCATCACATTGGGGTTGCCGCTCTCGGTCACCTTGGCGGCGACGTTGACCATGTCCCAGGGCGCGAGGAACTGGCCCTTCTTGACGTTGACGATCCGGCCGGTCTTCGCCGCCGCGACCAGCAAGTCGGTCTGGCGGCACAGGAAGGCCGGGATCTGCAGGATGTCGACGATCTCGGCGACGGCGGCGCACTGGCTGGCCTCGTGCACGTCGGTCAGCACCGGCAGCCCGGTGCGGGCCCGGATCTCGGCGAAGACGGGCAGGGCGGCCTCGAGCCCCATGCCGCGCTGGCCGCGCGCGCTGGTGCGGTTGGCCTTGTCGAACGAGGTCTTGAAGACGAGGCCTATGCCGAGCCCGGTCGCCATCTCCTTCAGCGCCAGCGCGACTTCGAGCGCGTGGTCGCGGCTCTCCATCTGGCAGGGGCCGGCGATCAGCGCCAGCGGCAGGGCGTTGCCGAAGCGGACGGGGCTGGCGAGGTCGGCGCCTGCGGTGACGACGGCGTTGGCGCTCATGGCATCTCGATCCTGCTGGCGGTGGGCGCTCCGGCTCTAGAGGGCGGGGGCGGCGCAGGTCAAGCCAAGGGCGCGCGCGACGTATGCGGGCGGCGAGCGCGTTCCGGCTCGCATTCCGCGGCCGAAAGTGCTACCCGGCTGGCGGAACGCATGTCCGAGGCCCCATGACCGATATTTTCCGCGAGATCGACGACGAGGTCCGCCGCGCCAAGGCGGCCGCCGTCTGGAACAGGTATCGCAACGTCTTCGCCGTCGTGGCCGTCGTCGCCGTCGCCGGCGTCGGTGGCTGGCAGTTCTGGCAGCATCAGGAGCGCCAGACGGCGTCCGGCCTCGGCTCGCGCTTCGAATCCGCGCTGCGCGCCTCCTCGGACGGCAACGCCACCGAGGCGGAAGCCATGCTCACCGAGCTCGCGGGCGCCGGCAAGGGTGGCTATGCCCGCCTCGCCCGGTTCCGGCTGGCGGCCGAGGTCGGCAAGCGCGATGCGGCGGCCGGTGCCGCCGCCTTCGAGGCGCTGGCGGCCGACACCACGCTCGACCAGGCCTATCGCGACCTGGCCCGGCTGAGGGCCGGCCTGCTGCGCGTCGACATCGCGCCCTATGCCGAGCTGAAGACGACGCTCGAGCCGCTGACGACGGGCACCAATTCCTGGCGCCACACCGCCCGCGAGTTGCTCGGCATTTCGGCGATGAAGGCGAGCCAATACGACGACGCCGGCCGCTGGTTCGATGCCATCGTGACGGATCCCCAGGCGCCGCAGGCGTTGCGCCAGCGTGTCGAGCTCTATCTCGCGCTGGTTCGCGGCGGCGCCGTCGAAACGAAGAACTGAGCCCCGCGCCGCCGGTCCCGACCGGCGGCCGCCGGCGTGACGGGACGGAACATGACTGCGACCATCGCCATCGTCGGCCGCCCCAATGTCGGCAAGTCGACATTGTTCAACCGCCTCGTCGGCCGCAAGCTGGCGCTGGTTGACGACCGGCCGGGCGTGACCCGCGACCGGCGCGAGGGCGAGGCGACGCTGGGCGACCTGCGCTTCACCGTGATCGATACCGCCGGCCTCGAGGAGGACGACGCGCACGCGCTCGCCGGGCGCATGCGCGCCCAGACCGAGACGGCGATCGCGCAGGCCGACGTCGTGCTGTTCATGATCGACGCCAGGCTCGGCCTGACGCCGATGGACCAGGGCTTCGCCGATCTGGTGCGCCGTTCCGGCAAGCCGGTGATCCTGCTCGCCAACAAGGCCGAGGGGAACAAGGGCCGCGACGGCGTCTTCGAGGCGTTCTCGCTCGGCCTCGGCGACCCCGTGCCGTTCTCGGCCGAGCATGGCGAGGGCACGTCCGACCTCTACGAGGCGCTGGCGCCCTATTTCCCTTCGGAAGACGCCGACGACGAGGAGGCCTTCGACGCGTTCGACGAGGCGCCGGAAGACGCGGCGGACACGGATGAGGACGAGGACGGGATCGGCCCGGACCGGCCGCTGCGTGTCACCATCATCGGCCGCCCCAATGCCGGCAAGTCGACGCTGGTCAACCGCATGCTCGGCGAGGAGCGGCTGCTGACCGGTCCCGAGGCCGGCATCACCCGCGACACGATCTCGGTGAACTGGAGCTGGCGCGAGAAGCCGGTGAAGCTGTTCGACACCGCCGGCATGCGCAAGCGTGCCCGCATCGACGAGAAGCTGGAGAAGCTCGCCGTCGCCGATTCCATCCGGGCGATCCGTTTCGCAGAGGTGGTGGTCGTGCTGCTGGACGCGACGATCCCCTTCGAGAAGCAGGACCTCACCCTGGTCGACCTGACCGAGCGCGAGGGTCGGGCGGTGGTGATCGGCCTCAACAAATGGGACCTCGTCGCCGACCGGCAGGGCCTGCTGGCCGAACTGAAGGAGAAGGCCGGCTACATGCTGGCGCAGGTCCGCGGCGTCGAGATCGTGCCGCTCTCCGGCCTCGCCGGCGATGGCATCGACCGGCTGATGCAGGCGGTGTTCCGCGCCTACGCGGTGTGGAACCGCCGTGTCTCGACCGCGCGCATCAACCGCTGGCTCGAAGGCGTGCTCTCGGCCCATCCGCCGCCGGCCGTGGCCGGGCGCCGCATCAAGATCCGCTACATGACGCAGGCCAAGGCGCGCCCGCCGACCTTCGCGCTGTTCGGCAACCAGCTCGAACACCTGCCGGTGTCGTATATCCGCTACCTGACCAACAATCTGCGCGACGCCTTCGATCTGCCGGGCACGCCGGTCAGGCTGCACCGCCGCGGCGGGCAAAACCCCTACGACAAGTCTAAGGGATGACGACGGCGCCGCCGGAAACGGTGAGCGCGCTGTTCCTGGCGGTCGACGGACGCGTGCTGCTCGGCCTGCGCGCGCCGTGGAAGCGCGCCTGGCCCGACCATTGGGACGCCGTCGGCGGCCGCGTCGAACCGGGCGAGGGGTTGGAGCAGGCGCTGCTGCGCGAGTGCCGCGAGGAGGTCGGGCTGACGCCGCTGCGCTACCGGCTGATGCTCTCGGCGCCGGAGTATTTCCCCGAGCGCCATGGCGCGGCGCTGCACCATATCTACGTGGTCTCGGACTGGGAGGGCGGCGAGCCCGCCAATCTCTGCGACGAGCATGTCCGCATCGGCTGGTTCACGCTCGACGAGATGGCGCGCCTGCCGAACCTGACGGTGCAGGATTTGATCGCGGTGGTGCAGGCCTATCGCGCCGGCTGAGCGCCGGCGCGCAGCCCCAGAATGCAGTCCGCCTCAGACCGGCATCTGCGGCGTCAGCACCTTGCCCTTGGGGAAATCGAAGATCTTGCCGGTCTCGGCCCAGTCGGGCGCGCCAAGCGCGACCAGATGCGGGGCGAGATCCTGCGGCGTGCGCAGCGTCATTGGATCCTCGCCCGGCATGGCGTTGGCGCGCATGCGGGTGCGCAGCGGGCCTGGATTGACCATCATGACGCGCAGCGGCGTGCTCTCGGTCTCGGCGGCGTAGCTGCGGGCCATCGCCTCCAGCGCGGCCTTGGAGGCGGCGTAGGGGCCCCAATAGGCGCGGCAGCTATGGGCGGCGCCAGAGGAGACGAAGATTGCCCGGCCGGCATCGGAGGCCTTCAGCGCCTGCTCGACGGATTTCAGTAGGCGCCAGTTCGCGGTGACGTTGATGTCGAAGACCTGGGCCCATTCCTTGGGGCTGACATGGGTCAGCGGCGCCAGCGGGCCGAGGATGCCGGCATTGGCCAGCATAATGTCGAGCTTGCCCCAGCGCTCCAGCAGGGCCGGGCCGAGCCGCTCGATCGCCGCGGCATCGGCGAGGTCGGCGGGAACGAGGGTGGCGCTGCCGCCGACGGCGCGGATCTCGTCGTCGAGTTCCTCGAGCGCGCCGCTGGTGCGCGCCAGCGCGACGACATGGGCGCCGGCCTGCGCATAGGCGAGGGCGGCGGCACGGCCGATGCCGCGCGAGGCGCCGGTGACGAGCGCGATGCGCCCAGCGAGAGGCTTGGTCATGTCGTCTGGTCCTGTGCTGCGCGGCGTCGCCGCCGTCCGCATCGTCGCTGCCGGGTCACGCGATCTGCCCGCGCCCCGACCTCATGACCACGCGGCCGCCCGAGAGGCAAGGCGCGCGGCCAACTGCCGGTGGCCGTGCTTGGCGAAGGCCGGTCAGCCCGCCTCGGCCAGCAGCGACATTTCCTGCTTGGCGCTCTCGCCGACCACGTCGGTCAGCGAGGTCGGATAGTCGCCGGTGAAGCAGTGATCGGTGAATTGCGGCCGGGTGGCATCGCGCCGCTCGTGGCCCATGGCGCGATAGAGCCCGTCCACCGAGATGAAGGCGAGCGAATCGGCGCCGACGAACTGCCGCATCTCCTCGAGCGAATGCGTCGCGGCGAGCAGCTTCTTCTGGTCGGGCGTGTCGATGCCGTAATAGTCGGGATGGGTGATCGGCGGCGAGGAGATGCGGAAATGCACCTCGCGGGCCCCGGCCTCGCGCATCATCTTGACGATCTTGAACGAGGTGGTGCCGCGCACGATCGAATCGTCGACCAGGATGATGCGCTTACCCTCGACCACGCTGCGGTTGGCCGAGTGCTTCAGCCGCACGCCGAGCTCGCGGACCTTCTGCGTCGGCTCGATGAAGGTGCGGCCGACATAGTGGTTGCGGATGATGCCGAGCTCGAAGGGGATGCCGCTGGCCTGGGCGTAGCCCAGCGCCGCCGGCACGCCGGAATCCGGCACGGGCACGACCACGTCGGCCTCGGCCGGGGCCTCGCCGGCCAGCACCGCGCCCATCGCCTTGCGGCGCTCGTAGATGCTGCGGCCCTTCACCACGGAATCCGGGCGGGCGAAATAGATGTACTCGAAGATGCAGGGGCGCTCGGCCACCGGCGGGAAGGGCTTGTGGCTCTCGATGCCGCTCTCGGAGATGACGACGACCTCGCCATTTTCGATCTCGCGGACGAACTTGGCGCCGATGATGTCGAGCGCGCAGGTCTCGGACGCCAGGATCGGCGCGCCGTCGAGCTCGCCGAGAACCAGCGGGCGGATGCCGAGCGGATCGCGCGCGCCGACCAGCTTCTTGTTGGTGATGCCGACGAAGGCATAGGCGCCCTCGATCTGGCGCAGCGCATCGATGAAGCGCTCGATGAAGACCGGCTTGCGGCTGCGGGCGACGAGATGCAGCAGCACCTCGGTGTCCGAGGTCGACTGGTAGATCGCGCCGTCGCGCACCAGGTTGCGGCGCAGCGTCAGCCCGTTGGTGAGATTGCCGTTATGGGCGACCGCGAAGCCGCCGCCATGCAGCTCGGAGAAGAGCGGCTGCACATTGCGCAGGATGGTCTCGCCGGTGGTCGAATAGCGGACATGGCCGACCGCCTGCGCGCCCTTGAGCTTCTCGATGACGCTGGCGTCGGAGAAGGCGTCGCCGACCAGGCCGAGGCGGCGCTCGGAATGGAAGCGCTTGCCGTCGAAGGAGACGATGCCCGTCGCCTCCTGGCCGCGATGCTGGAGCGCATGCAGGCCGAGCGCGGTCAGCGCGGCGGCGTCGGCATGGCCGAAGATGCCGAAGACCCCGCATTCCTCGCGCAGGCGGTCGGCATTGGGGTCGAACACGTCGTCGGACACGCGAGACTGGTTCATCGCTGGCTCCATGGGACGGGGGACGCCGGTCAGGGCCGGGCGGGCTTAGCCGTCGAACCGGTCGAATCGATGACGCGCTGCAGCGCCTGCCTGTCGGTGGCCGGGGCCTGGCTGCGGCGGTCGGTCCCGGTCGGGGCTGGCGACTGCGCGGGCGGGGTCTGCCCCGGCGCGGTGCGCGGCTCCTCGGCTGGCGCCTCGGTCGGCTCCGGGCCGGCCTTGGACGGGATCAGCTTCTTGAAGAAGTCCGAGTTGACGTCCTGCGGCAGCATGGCCAGCAGGCTGCGGCCGGTCTCTTCGAGAATCGGCTTGGCGCGCGCCTCGCGCGCCCAGACGGGCTGCATCTTCTCGGGCACCAGCGCGGTGAAGAACAGGTAGCCGACGACGGCGAGCAGCAGGCCGCGGGCCGCGCCGAAGACGAATCCCAACGTGCGGTCGAGCGCGCCGATGCGGGAATCGAGCACGAAGTCCGAGATGCGCGCGGTGATGAGCGAGACAACGATCAGCGTCGCCAGGAACAGCGCCGCGATCACCGCCACCAGCGCCACCGTCTGGTTGGGGATGTGCTGCTGCGCGAAGGGCATCAGCTGGGGATGGAAGATCCAGGCGACGACGGCCGCGGCCGCCCAGGAGGCGATCGCGAGAACCTCGCGCGTCAGCCCCCGCACTGCCGCGAGCAACGCCGAGATGAGCACCACGCCGATGACGACGAGATCGAGAATGGTCACAGGCATGTCTGGGCCGCTTCGCTGAGAAACCGGGGCCGGCCCGCGTCAAATGGGGAGGCCGGACGGCTTTTGCTATACTCGGTCGCAGGGTGCGCGTCACCCATGCAGTCGGCTCATTTTGCAGCGCGGCGCGGGGCCGTGGCCGCGATCTCGGCGACGAGTTCCCCGACATGGGCCAGCCGGCGCAGCCTGAGCCCGCCGCCATCGCCGATATCGGCGCCCGCCGCGGGAAGTACCGCGCTCTCGAAACCGAGCTTCGCCGCCTCGCGCAGCCGCGCAGAAGCGACCGAGACCGGCCTGATCGCGCCCGAGAGTGCGATCTCGCCGAAATAGACCGCGCCCGAGGGCAGGATCGCGCCCGTCAGCGAGGAGATCAGCGCCGAGGCGACGGCGAGATCGGCCGCGGGCTCGCCGACGCGCAGGCCGCCCGCGACGTTGAGATAGACGTCGTGCTGTCCGAGCTTGAGCCCGCCATGGGTCTCCAGCACCGCCAGCACCATGGCGAGGCGGCTGTTCTCCCAGCCGACCACGGCGCGGCGCGGCGTGCCGAGCGCGCTCGGCGCCACCAGCGCCTGGATCTCGACCAGAACCGGCCGCGTGCCCTCGATGCCCGCGAGCACGGCCGCGCCCGGCGCGCTCTGGTCGCGGCCGGCGAGGAAGAGCGCGGAGGGATTGCCGACCTCCGAAAGGCCGAGCCCGGTCATCTCGAACACGCCGATCTCGTCGGTGGCGCCGAAACGGTTCTTCTGGCCGCGCAGGATGCGGAAGGCGTGCGTGCCCTCGCCCTCGAAGGAAAGCACGGCGTCGACCATGTGCTCGACGACGCGCGGACCGGCGATCTGCCCGTCCTTGGTGACGTGGCCGACCAGGATCAGGCAGGCGCCGGACACCTTGGCGTAGCGGATCAGCGCCTGCGCCGAGCCGCGCACCTGGGTCACGGTGCCCGGGGCGCTCTCGACCTCCGACGACCACATGGTCTGGATCGAATCGATCACCACCAGCGCCGGGCGCTCGCCCTGGCCGAGGGTGGCGATGATGTCCTCGACGTTTGTTTCGGCTGCGAGGTCGACCGGCGCCTCAGCCAGCCCCATGCGCTGGGCGCGCAAGCGGACCTGGCTGGTCGATTCCTCGCCCGAAACATAGACGACGCGGCGGCCCTGCACCGCCATGGCGGCGCAGGCCTGCATCAGTAGGGTCGACTTGCCGATGCCCGGATCGCCGCCGATCAGCAGGACCGAGCCCGGCACGAAGCCGCCGCCGGTGACGCGATCGAGCTCGCCGATGCCGGAGACGATGCGCGGCGCGTCCTGCGTCTCGCCCTTCAGGCTCTCCAGCGCGAAGATCCGCCCCCGGGCCCGGCCGCCGGAGGGAACGCGCCCGCCGCCGGGGACCGGAGCGGCCTTGGCCTCCTCCGAAAGCGAGGACCAGGTGCCGCAGGCGTCGCACTTGCCCTGCCAGCGGTGATAGACCGCGCCGCAGGCCTGGCAGATGTAGGATGGGCCGCGTTTGGCCACCCGCTAGAGCCCCGTATAGCGGCGCTGGTAGCGCCGGCCGAGGCTGGTCAGGATTTCGTAGCCGATCGACTTCGCCCCCGTGCCGACCGTCTCGAGATCGAGCGCGCCGCCGATCACGGTGACGGGCGCGCCGCGCACCGTCGCCTCGGCCGGGGCGTCGCTGACATCGACGATGATCAGGTCCATCGAGACCGTGCCGACGAAGGGGCAGAGCACGTCGCCGACGATGGCCGAGCCGCCGGTGGCGGCGTCCGTCCAGCTCGCATTGCGCGGATAGCCGTCGGCATAGCCCAGGCTGATCGTGGCGAGGCGGCGGCGGCCCTTGGCGGTCCAGCGACCGTTATAGCCGATCTGCATCCCTGCCTCGACCTCGCGCGTCTGGATGATTCTGGCGGTGAGGCCGACCACCGGGCGCATCGGATTGGGCCGGCCCGGCGTCGGGTTGCCACCATAGAGCGCATAGCCCGGCCGGGTGAGATCGTAGGAGGGGCAGCCCGGCAGGAAATGGCCGGAGGAGTTCTTCAGCGAGGCCGGGATGCCGGGCAGGGCGGCGGCCACGGCCGCGAACGCTTCGATCTGGCGGGCGTTGGCCGGGTCGGCCTCGTCCTCCGAGGAGGCGAAATGGCTCATCACCAGCCCGATGCCGGCGGCTGCGATGACGCCGTCGCGCTCGCGCACGAGATCGACGCCCTCGCCCTGCCAGAGGCCGAGCCGGTTCATCGCGGTGTCGACATGCAGCGCGGCCGTGGCGAGCTGGGCGCCGCTCTGGCGGAAGGAGGCCCATTCAAGCAGTTCGGCGTGGGAGCCGAGGACGGGGGAGAGCCGGTGCTCGGCGAAGAGGCCGGCGCTGTCCGGCGGCAGGCCGTTGAGGACGTAGATCGTGGCGTCTCCGGCGACCTTGCGCGCGCGGACGGCCTCGGAGAGATGGGCGACGAAGAAGCTGCGGCAGCCGGCGCGCGCGAGCGCCGTGACGACCGGCTCGATGCCGAGCCCGTAGGCATCTGCCTTGACCACGGCGGCGGCTTCGGTGCCGGCGCGCCGGCCGAGATCGCGCCAGTTGGCGACCAGGGCGGCGAGGTCGATGGAGAGGAGGGCGCCGTGGCCCGCCTGAGCGGGCGTGTCGAACTCGGTCACATCTGCTCCGGAAGATGCGCGTCGTCGGCGCGGTCGGAGAAGCGTGTCACCTCCGCGTCGAACTGCAGGTTGATCGTGCCGGTCGGGCCGTGACGCTGCTTGCCGATGATGAGCTCGGCCAGCCCATGGGCCGCCTCCATCTCCATCACCCATTTGTTGTGGTCCTCGGTGCCCGGCCGGGGCTCCTTGCCCTTGAGGTAGTATTCCTCGCGGTAGACGAACATCACCACGTCGGCGTCCTGCTCGATAGAGCCGGATTCACGCAGATCCGAGAGCTGCGGACGCTTGTCGTCGCGCGATTCGACCTGGCGCGAGAGCTGCGACAGCGCGATGATCGGCACCGCGAGCTCCTTGGCCAGCGCCTTCAGGCTGGTGGTGATCTCGGTCAGCTCCTGCACGCGGCTCTCGCCCTTCTTGGCCGAGCCGGAAAGCAGCTGCAGGTAGTCGATGAACAGGACGTCGAGGCCCTTCTGCCGCTTGAGGCGCCGCGCGCGGGCCATCAACTGGGCGATCGAGATGCCGCCGGTCTGGTCGATATAGAGCGGCAGCTTCTCGATCTGGGCGGCGACGTCGGAGAGCCGGGCGAACTCGGCCTCGGTGACGCGGCCCTGCCTGATCTTGTGCGAGGAGATGCCGGCCTGCTCGGCGATGATACGGGTCGCGAGCTGGTCGGCCGACATTTCGAGCGAGAAGAAGCCGACGATGCCGCCGTCCACGGTCTTGAGCGAGCCGTCGTCCTGCCGCTCCGCCCGCCAGGCCTTCGCCATGTTGAAGGCGATGTTGGTGGCGAGCGAGGTCTTGCCCATGGCGGGACGGCCGGCGAGCACGATCAGGTCGGAGTGCTGGAAGCCGCCCATGCGGTGGTCGAGATCGCGCAGGCCCGTCGAGATGCCCGAGAGGCCGCCGGCACGCTGGAAGGCGTTGGCGGCCATGTCGATGGCGAGGCGCATCGCCTGGTCGAATTTCTGGAAACCGCCCTCGTAGCGGCCCTTTTCCGCCAGCTCGTAGAGGCGCCGCTCCGCCTCCTCGATCTGGGCGCGGGGCTCCATCTCGACGGGCGCGTCATAGGCGGTGTTGACCAGGTCCTCGCCGACGGTGATCAGCTGGCGGCGCACCGCCAAGTCGTAGATCGTGCGGCCGTAGTCCTGGGCGTTGATGACGGTGGTCGCCTCCGCCGCCAGCCGCGCGAGATATTGCGGGGCGGTGATGCCGCCGAGATCGACCTCGCCGAGGAAGGTCTTGAGCGTGATCGGCGTCGCGATCTTGCCGGCCCGGATCAGGCTCGACATCAGCTCGAAGATGCGCCGGTGCAGCTCCTCGAAGAAGTGGTCCGGCAGCAGGAAGTCGGAGACGCGGTAGAGCGCGTCGTTGTTGACCAGGATGGCGCCGAGCAGCGCCTGCTCAGCCTCGATATTGTGAGGCTGGACGCGATAGCTGGCCTCGGGGGTGTCGAGGCGGGCGACGAGGGCTGTGGCTGTGGACATGGCTCTGGATAAGTCAGTGGAAGCTTATCATGAACCTGAACGAAAAGCGAACGCTATCCTTCCTCGGGTTGTCCACACCGCTCAACAGGATAGGGGCGCCGTGTCGCCACGGCGCCCCTTGACTTGTACGCGGCGAAAGCCGGTGGACCTCAGCGGTCGTCGTCGTCGCCGGCTTCGGCCAGCGCAGCGCCGACCTCGAGGCCGAGATCGTCGAGATCCAGCTCCTCGCGGGCGGTGACGTTCTCGCCGGCGGCCTGGCGCTCGGCTTCCTCGGCCGAACGGGCGACGTTGACGGTGATCGACACCGAGACTTCCGGATGCAGCACGACCGGGACGGGGTGCAGGCCGAGGGTCTTGATCGGGGTGTTCATGGTGATCTGGCTGCGCTCGACGGTGTAGCCGTCCTCCTCCAGCGCGGCGGCGATGTCGCGCGGCGAGACCGAACCGTAGAGCACGCCCGACTCACCCGACTGGCGCAGGATGACAACGCTGTGACCCTCGAGGCTCTCGGCGACCGAATCGGCCTCCTGCTTCAGCTCGAGGTTGCGGGTCTCGAGCTGGGCGCGCTGGGTCTCGAAGCGCTTCTTGTTCTCCTCGGTGGCGCGCAGGGCCTTGCCGCGGGCCAGCAGGTAGTTTCGGCCGTAGCCGTCGCGCACGCGGACGGTCTCGCCCATCTGGCCGAGCTTGGCGACGCGTTCGAGCAGGATCACTTCCATGATGTGGTCTCCTTGAGATGTGCCGTGAGGTTTCTGGAAAAGTCAGGCGGCGGGTGTTGCCGGCGGTCTGCGCCGGCGCAGGTCGATCAGCGCGTCCGCGATGCCGAACAGCGCCAGGAAGGGGAAGACGGTGACCAGCATGATCAGCAGCGCGAGATAGACGCCGAGCAGGGCCGGCGCCCGCCACGCCTTGCCGCGGCTGAGATCGTGCAGCGCCGCCAGCCCCGAGAGGCCGAAGGCGGCGACGAGCGCGCCGGTCGCGGCGATGCCCGCAAGGCCGGCATAGCCGTCGACGAAGCTGAGGATGACGGTGGCCCCGAGCGCGCCGACCGCCTTGGCCGGCATGCGGGTCGAGGGAATGAACGGCCAGGGCCGGGGCAGGCGCCCGGAAAGGCGCACCGTGCGCGCCGCCAGCCAGAGATTGGCGACGATCATCGGCACGAAGGAGGCGCCGGCCGCAGCGGGCACCAGCGCGGCGAGGCGCGCCGACAGCTCCGGCACGTTGATGTGCGCCGGCAGCCGCATCTCGGCGCCGGCGCCCTGGCCACCGGTCAGCACGAGCTCGAGCCCGCGGGCCATCGCGCTGCGATAGGTCTCGTAATCGGTGGAGATCGCCATCGCGCCGCCGACGGTGACCAGCGTCGCGACGCAGGCGATCCAGACGAGGAGGCGACCGAGCGGGTACCATTCGGCATGGCCCTTGTCGTCGACGCGGGCCAGCAAGGCGAGATAGGCGATCCACCAGGCCGGAAGCGCGGCGCCGACCGCGAAGGCGAGGCCGAGCGGCAGCTTCAGCACGATCGCGACGGCGGCGGTGCCGGCGGCGGCGGCGATCAGGCCGGCGCGGTGGTTCCAGCCGAGGGCCGCGATGAAGACGGGCAGGGGTGCGACATAGGACAACAGCAGCGCCAGCGGCGATCCGGTGATCACCACTGCGAACAGAAGGGCCGATACCAGCCCTGCGCCGATGCCTACGATGGGTAACATGTCCGTCCTGCTGTCCCGCTGCTCGGCGCCTGCATCCCCGACCGGGGTGGCGCCATGATGGCAGGGTGAGAGGCGCTTCGGCCTCAACATACCCGGAGGGAATTCCACCCCCGGGCGACCTGGTCTCGATTGCGTAAAGTCAGTGGGACCGGCGGCTGAGCGCCGCCGGTCCCGTAATCCGTGTCAGCGGATTAGATAGGGCAGCAGGCCCAGGAAGCGGGCGCGCTTGATCGCCTGGGCGAGCTCGCGCTGCTTCTTGGCCGAGACGGCGGTGATGCGCGACGGCACGATCTTGCCGCGCTCGGAGATGTAGCGCGAGAGCAGGCGCACATCCTTGTAGTCGATCTTCGGCGCGCCCTCGCCCGAGAACGGGCAGGACTTGCGACGGCGGAAGAAGGGGCGACGGGCGCCGGCAGAAGCGGTCGACATCGATCAGGCCTCCACGGCGGCGGTTTCGGTGGACTCGTCCTCGCGGCGCGGACGCTCGCGACGCGGGCCGCGATCGAAGCCGGAGCCGCCACGGTCGAAGCGGTCGCCACGATCGTCGCGATCGCGCTTCTGCATCATGACCGACTGGCCTTCCTCGAGCGCCTCGACGCGCACGGTGAGGAAGCGCAGGACGTCCTCGTTGATGCGCAGCTGGCGCTCCAGCTCGGCCACGGCGGCCGGCGGGGCGTCGATGTTCAGCAGCGAGTAGTGAGCCTTGCGGTTCTTCTTGATGCGATAGCCGAGGGACTTGACGCCCCAGTACTCGACCTTGGCGACCGAGCCGCCATTCGCCTCGATGATACCCTTGAACTGCTCGATCAGGGTGTCGACCTGCTGCGCGCTGATGTCCTGGCGCGCGAGCAGGACGTGCTCGTACAATGCCATGTGTGGCCTTTCTCTCTTCACATGCTTCGTTCGGCGCGGAGCCCTTCGAGCCCTGGATAAAGGCCCGACAGGATTTCATCGAAGGCGGAGACACGGGATGCGGGCCCTGGCGGATCCCACGACGGCCGCCCCGCAGACCGGGACGACCGACGCCATCCGTTCAGCCTCCGGCCGAACAAGCAGGGCGGTCGTTACAGCCGAACGGGCCCTGACGCAAGACGAAACCATCGGAAAACGCCCGCACAAGAGGAGAATCGTGCAGGCGGCGCCTTGACTTGCCCTGCCGCACGGTGCGACTGCGCCGCGACGGTTAACGAAATGTGATCTTCAGGACCAGTTCGGCATGGCGACGGCTTTCATCTTTCCGGGGCAGGGCTCTCAGTCCGTGGGCATGGGCAAGAGCCTGGCCGAGACCTTTCCGGCCGCGCGCGCGGTCTTCGACGAGGTCGATGCGGCGCTCTCGCAGAAGCTCTCCGCCCTAATGTGGGAAGGTCCTTCCGAGGAGCTGACCCTGACGGCCAATGCCCAGCCGGCGCTGATGGCGGTGAGCCTGGCGGCGATCCGGGTGCTCGAGGCCGAGGCCGGCCTGTCGCTCGCCCGCGACGCGGCCTTCGTCGCCGGCCATTCGCTCGGCGAGTATTCGGCGCTCGCCGCCGCCGGCACGTTCTCGATCTCCGACGCGGCGCGCCTGCTGCGCATCCGCGGCGATGCGATGCAGCAGGCGGTGCCGGCCGGCCAGGGCGCCATGGCGGCGCTGCTCGGCGTCGATCTCGATCAGGCGCGGGCCATCGCGGCCGATTCGGCGCAAGGCGAGGTCTGCGAGGCCGCCAACGACAATGGCGGCGGGCAGGTCGTGCTCTCGGGCGCCAAGGCGGCGATCGACCGCGCCATCGTGCTGGCTGGCGAGCGCGGCGTGCGCCGCGCCATGCTGCTGCCGGTGTCCGCTCCCTTCCATTGCGCCCTGATGCAGCCGGCCGCCGACGCGATGCGCGCCGCGCTCGCCGATGTCGCGATGCAGGCGCCTGTGGTGCCGGTGATGGCCAATGTCGGCGCCGGGCCGCTCAGCGACCCTGACGCGATTCGCGCCTCGCTGGTGGCCCAGGTGACCGGCACGGTGCGCTGGCGCGAATGCGTCGAGGCGATGGCCGCCGCCGGCGTCTCCGATTTCCTCGAGGTCGGCTCCGGCAAGGTGCTGTCCGGGCTGGTCAAGCGGATCGCCTCCGGCGCCACCGCGGCGACCGTCGGCACGCCTGAAGACGTCACGGCATATAAGGCCCGCCAGGGCTGAGCGGCGGCACGCCGAACGACAGGGAGGCAGCATTGCTTGATCTCACGGGTAAGAAGGCGTTGGTCACCGGCGCCACGGGCGGGCTTGGCGGCGCGACGGCGCGGCGGCTGCATGCCCAGGGCGCGACGGTCGCGATCTCCGGCACGCGCGTCGAGGCGCTGGAGGCGCTGGCGGCCGAGCTCGGCGAGCGCGTGGTGGTGACGCCCTGCGATCTCTCCGACCGCGAGTCGGTCGAGGCGCTGGTGCCGGCGGCCGAGCAGGCGCTCGGCGGGCTCGACATCCTGGTGAACAATGCCGGCGTGACGCGCGACGGCCTGTTCATGCGCCTCAAGGACGAGGACTGGGACTTCGTGCTGGCGGTCAACCTGACGGCCGCCTTCCGCCTGTCGCGCGCCGCCGTGAAGACGATGATGCGCCGCCGCTATGGCCGCATCATCTCGATCGGCTCGGTGGTGGGCACGACCGGCAATCCGGGGCAGGGCAACTACGCCGCCTCCAAGGCCGGCTTGGTCGGCATGTCCAAGGCGCTCGCCGCCGAGGTCGCCAGCCGCAACATCACCGTGAACGTCGTCGCGCCGGGCTTCATCGAGTCGCCGATGACCGCCGCGCTGAACGACAAGCAGCGCGAAGGCATCCTCGCCAGCGTGCCGATGGGCCGCCTCGGCGTCGGTGACGAGATCGCCTCGGCCGTGGCCTATCTGGCCAGCGACGAGGCGGCCTACGTCACCGGCCAGACGCTTCATGTGAATGGCGGAATGGCAATGATCTGAATGGCTTGTGGATATGTCCGCAAGCCGTTCCAGAGTGTCGCGATGCTCTCGCCAGCCCCTCGCGAGTGTGTTAATGACCCAGCCGGCGGTGGCCTCCGCGACCCCCGGGGGACTTGACGCCAACCCGGTTGTTGCGTTTGTGCAGCCGTGAACAGCCGACCCGCCGCGTCATCGCGCGGCCCCGGGCCGGAGATCGATTTCAACCACGCGTCGCTGCCAGCGGTGTGTTTCTAGGTTCAGAGGTAAAAACCCATGAGCGATGTCGCCGAGCGCGTGAAGAAGATCGTGATCGAGCATCTCGGCGTTGAGCCGGAGAAGGTCGTGGAAGGCGCCAACTTCATCGAGGACCTGGGCGCGGACAGCCTCGACACCGTCGAGCTGGTCATGGCGTTCGAGGAAGAGTTCGGCGTCGAGATCCCCGACGACGCCGCCGAGACGATCGTGACCGTCGGCGACGCGGTCAAGTTCCTGTCGAAGTCCGCCTGAGCGGCTCCGCGACCGGCGCGCCTCGGCGCGCCGGCACAGAGCGAGGATAACCGATGCGGCGTGTCGTCGTCACCGGACTTGGCATGGTCACCCCGATGGCTAACGGGGTGGAGGCGAGCTGGTCGCGCATTCTGGCCGGCGAGAGCGGTGCCGGTCCGATCACCACGTTCGATGTCTCTGACCTGCCCGCGCGAATCGCCTGCAGCATTCCGCGCGGCGACGGCACCAACGGCACCTTCAATCCCGATGAGTGGCTGGAGCCGAAGGAGCAGCGCAAGGTCGACGACTTCATCGTCTTCGCCATGGCGGCCGCTACGCAGGCGCTGCGCGATTCCGGCTGGAAGCCCGATAGCTACGAGGACCAGATCGCGACAGGCGTCGCGATCGGCTCCGGCATCGGCGGGCTCGGCGGCATCTACGAAGCCTCGATCCTGATCAAGGAGCGCGGCCCGCGCCGCCTCTCGCCCTTCTTCATTCCCGGCCGGCTGAGCAATCTCGCCGCCGGCTACGTCTCGATCGAGCACGGCCTCAAGGGGCCGAACCATGCCGTCGTCACCGCCTGCTCGACCGGCGCGCACGCCATCGGCGACGCCGCCCGCATGGTCGCGCTCGGCGATGCCGAGGTGATGGTCGCCGGCGGAGCCGAATCCGCGATCAACCGCATCGGGATCGCGGGCTTCTGCGCCTGCCGGGCCCTGTCGACCGGCTTCAACGACACGCCCGAGAAGGCCTCCCGGCCCTATGACCGCGACCGTGACGGCTTCGTCATGGGCGAGGGCGCCGGCGTCGTCGTCCTCGAGGAACTGGAGCACGCGAAGGCCCGCGGCGCCCGGATCTATGCCGAGATCGTCGGCTACGGCATGTCGGGCGACGCCTACCACATCACCTCGCCGGCCGAGGATGGCGACGGTGCCTATCGCTGCATGCAGGCCGCGCTGAAGCGCGCGGGCCTGCGCGCCTCGGACGTCGACTACATCAACGCCCATGGCACCTCGACGCAGGTCGGCGACGAGATCGAGCTGCGCGCCGTCGAGCGCCTGCTGGCGAACGCGCCCGAGCGTCCGGCCATGTCCTCGACCAAGTCGGCGACCGGCCACCTGCTCGGCGCCGCCGGTGCGATCGAGGCGATCTTCTCGGTGCTCTCGATCCGCGACCAGATCGTCCCGCCGACGATCAATCTCGACAATCCGTCGGTCGAGACCGAGCTGGACCTGGTTCCGCACAAGGCGAAGAAGCGCAAGGTCGACATCGCCCTGTCGAACTCCTTCGGCTTCGGCGGCACCAACGCCTCGCTGGTGATGCGCCGCTTCGTCGACTAGGCGGGGACAGCGCGGTTTCGCCACATTTTTCGCTAGCCTGTCGCAGCCGTCCTGCCAGTATGCGGCGCATGCTGCGGCCGGCCGAACGCTATGCTGACGAGCAGGACCTGATGTCGGAACAACGGGCGAGAGCAGCATGAACCAGTCGCCCCGGGTCGCTCCCAGAAGTCCGAACGAAGCCCTGAAGCCGGTGGCGCCGCCGTCGCCGCCGCCGCCGAAGAAGCCGCGCCGCCGTCGCTCGCCCTTCGTCGCGCTGCTCAGCGGCCTGTTCACCGCGCTGCTGGTGCTCGCCGGCCTCGTCGGCGGCGGCATCGCCTTCGTCGAGAACCGCAGCCGCGCACCGGGCCCGCTCGCCAGCGACAAGGTGGTGATCATCCCGCGCGACAGCGGCCTGACCGACATCGCCGAATTGCTGCAGCGCGAGGGGCTGATCGAGCATTCCTGGGCCTTCCGGCTCTCGGCCATGCTGTCGGGCAACCGCGCCCGTCTGAAGGCCGGCGAGTACCTGTTCAAGGCTCGCAGCAGCCAGAACGAGATCATCGACATCATCGCCGAGGGCAAGGCTGTCGAGCATTCGGTCACCGTGCCGGAGGGGCTGACCAGCGAGCAGATCATCGCGCGCCTCGCCGAGAACGAGCTCCTGACCGGTGAGGTGAGCAAGACGCCGCCCGAGGGCGTGATGCTGCCCGACACCTACAAGTTCCAGCGCGGCGCCAGCCGCCAGTCGATCGTCGACCGCATGATGCGCGACCAGAGCCGCATCCTGAAGGAGATCTGGGCGCGCCGGCCGGCGGACCTGCCGATCAAGACGCCGCAGGAACTGGTCGTCCTGGCCTCCATCGTCGAGAAGGAGACCGGCCGCGCCGACGAGCGCACCCGCGTGGCGGGCGTCTTCATCAACCGGCTGAACCGCAAGATGCGCCTGCAGTCGGACCCGACCATCGTCTACGGGCTGGTGGGCGGCAAGGGCACGCTGGGCCGCGGCATCATGCGCGCCGAGATCACCCAGGCGACGCCCTACAACACCTACACGATCGACGGCCTGCCGCCCGGGCCGATCGCCAATCCCGGCCGTGCCGCGATGGAGGCGGTGGTCAACCATTCGCGCACGAAGGACCTCTACTTCGTGGCGGACGGTTCCGGCGGGCACGCCTTCGCCGAGACGCTGGAGCAGCACAACCGCAACGTCGCCAAATGGCGGCAGATCGAGGCCGGGCGTCGCGACGGCACCCGCCCGGCGGGCGAGTCCGGCGTGGACAAGGCCGAGCCGCTGCCCTCGCCGGACAGCCGCACCGAGGCGCCCGCGGCGCAGCCGGCGACGGCTGCGAGCAACACCGCGACCGGCGGGCGCGGCCGCGCCTTCGACGCCTCCGAGGGCACCGAGCGCGATCCGCTGCTCAACCGCAGCTTCGACCTCAACAGCCCGCAGACGGTTCCGCCGCTGCGGCCCTGAGCCTGTCCACAGGTCAGGCCGGCCGATGCCTCGGGCCGCAGTGGCCTGATCGGCCGCCGGACGTTATCGCTGCACCAGCAGTTTACGCGACGCGACATCCGGCGCGGGGCCAGCCGCCTCCCGCCGGACCGGGGTCGCAGGGGGCAATCGCATGTCGATCGAGAGCATGACCGGATTCGCGCGCGAGGCGGGGGCCGTCGGCGGCCACGCCTTCGCCTGGGAGGTCCGCAGCGTCAACGGCCGCGGGCTCGACGTGCGCGTCCGCGTGCCGCCGGGTTTCGACCGGTTCTCGGAAGCGGCGCGCAAGCTGGTCTCGTCCGCCTTCTCGCGCGGCACGCTGCATATCAACCTGACCGTAACCAGCCAGGCCGCTTCGGCCCGCCCGCGCATCAACCGCGAGGCGCTGGAGGCGCTGGTGGCGGAAGCCGGCCGGGTCGCTCTGCCGCCGGGCATGGCGCCGGCCTCGCTCGACGGGCTGCTGGCGATCCGCGGCGTGGTCGAGATCGCCGAGGAGGACGAGGATGCGGCCGGAGCGCTGGAGGCGCCGCTGACGGCGGCGCTTACGGCGCTGGTCGCCTCGCTGAAGCAGGCGCGCGGCGCCGAGGGGCAGGCGCTGGAGGCGGTGCTCCGCGGTCATCTCGAGACGATCGCGCGGCTGACCGCCGAGGCGGAGGCGCATCCGGCGCGCAGCGTCGAGGCGATCCGCGAGCGGCTCGCCGGGCAGGTCGCGGCGCTGATGGAAGGCAATGCGGCGCTCGATCCGCAGCGCCTGCACCAGGAGGCGGCGCTGCTGTCGGTGAAGGCCGACATCCGTGAGGAGATCGACCGGCTGCACGCGCATGTCGCGGCGCTGCGCGCATTGCTGGTCCAGGGCGGCCCGATCGGCCGCAAGCTCGATTTCCTGGCGCAGGAGTTCGGTCGCGAGGCCTCGACGCTCTGCGCCAAGGCCGGTGATCCCGGCCTCTCGCGCATCGGGCTCGACCTCAGGACGACGGTCGACCAGTTGCGCGAGCAGGTCCAGAACGTGGAGTGACGACGATGGCCGAGCCCGTCCGTCCGGCCCGCAGGGGCCTGATCATGATCATGTCCTCGCCGTCGGGCGCGGGCAAATCGACGCTGACCCGGACGCTGAAGTCGTCCAGCGAGGCCAATCTCGACCTGTCGATTTCGGTGACGACGCGCGCCAAGCGGCCCTCCGAGATCGAGGGCGTGCATTATCACTTCATCGACCGCGAGACCTTCGACAGGATGCGGGCGCACGACGAGTTGCTGGAATGGGCGGAAGTCCATGGCAACGGCTATGGCACGCCGCGCAAGCCGGTCGAGGACTCGCTGAAGGCCGGGCGGGACGTATTGTTCGACATCGACTGGCAGGGCACCCAGCAGATCCTGGAGCGCGCCCGGGAAGACGTCGTCACCATCTTCATCCTGCCGCCCTCGATGCGGGAGCTGCGCTCGCGCCTCGTCCGCCGGGCCGAGGATGCGCCGGAGGTGATCGCCAAGCGGCTGGCGAACGCCCGCGACGAGATCGCGCGATACGCCGTCTACGACTACGTCATCGTCAACGACCATCTCGAGACGGCCTATGAGGTGGTGCGCTCGATCCTGATCGCCGAGCGCTTCAAGCGCACGCGTGCGGTCGGCCTCGACACGTTCGTCGATGGCCTGCTGACCGAGGATTTGTCCTGAGGCCGGTTCAGGTCCTGGCAGAAGCGTCCTGACGGGCGGCCGACAGGGCATTCGCCAGCCTGACGAAGCCCGAAACCGGGATTTCCTCGGCGCGCGCGGTCTGCTCCAGCCCGGCCGCCTCGATCACCGGGATGGGATCGGGCACCACGGCCTTCAGGCTCTGGCGCAGCATCTTGCGGCGCTGGCCGAAGGCGGCGAGCGTGACGCGTTCCAGCATGCGCCGGTCGCAGGGCTCCGGATGGGCGCGGGGCACCAGCTGCACCACCGAGGAGGTGATCTTCGGCGGCGGCACGAAGGCGCTGCGCGGCACGTCGAACAGGATCCTCGTCTCGCAGCGCCAGTTCGCCAGCACGGCGAGGCGGCCATAGTCCGCGCGCTGCTCCGGGGTCGCGACGATGCGCTCGGCGACCTCCTTCTGGAACATCAGCGTCAGCGAGCTCCACCAGGCCGGCCAGGGCTCGGCGCTGAGCCAGCCGACCAGCAGCGGCGTGCCGATGTTGTAGGGCAGGTTGGCGACGATACGCGCCTCCTGCCCGCCGGTCAGCGCGGCGAGATCGACCGCGAGCGCGTCGCCGTCGACCACCTCGAGCCGGCCGGGATAATGCGCGGCGACCTCGGCAAGCGCCGGCATACAGCGCCGGTCGCGCTCGACCGCGATGACCTTGCCGGCGCCGTTGGCGAGCAGAGCGCGCGTCAGCCCGCCCGGACCCGGCCCGATCTCGACCACGGTGCGGCCCTCCAGCGGGCCGGAGGACCGAGCGATGCGGCCGGTCAGGTTGAGGTCGAACAGGAAGTTCTGGCCGAGGGCCTTCTGGGCCATCAGGCCATGGCGTTCGACCACCTCGCGCAGGGGCGGCAGGTCGTCTGGGGCGCTCACGAGGGGGATGCTCCGCTGCTGCTGCCGGCCGCCGCCATCCGCGACGCCAGCCGCAACGCCGCGCACAGGCTGTCCGGGCGGGCGATGCCGCGTCCGGCGATGTCGAAGGCGGTGCCGTGGTCGGGCGAGGTCCGGATGAAGGGCAGGCCGAGCGTGACGTTGACGCCCTCGTCGAAGGCGATGGTCTTGATCGGGATCAGGGCCTGGTCGTGATACATGGCGAGCGCCGCATCGTAGCCGGTGCGGGCGCGGGCATGGAACATCGTATCAGCAGGGTGAGGCCCGGTGGCGGCGATGCCGAGCCTTTCCAGTGCTGCCACCGCGGGGGCGACGACGGCGTCGTCCTCCAGCCCGAGCGCGCCACCTTCGCCGGCATGGGGGTTGAGCCCCGCCAGCGCCAACCGCGGCTGCGCGATGCCGAAATAGCGCCGGAGGTCGACGGCGACGATCCGGCCGGTCTCGACTATCAGTTCGGTGGTCAGAAGGCCGGGAACGGCCGAGAGCGGCACGTGGATGGTGACGGGCACCACCGCCAGCTCCTCGCACCAGAGCATCATCACCGGACGCGGCGCGGCGCCGCCATCGGCCGGGCGGGCGAGCTCGGCGAGGAATTCGGTATGGCCGGGATGGGTGAAGCCGGCCGCGTAGAGCACGCTCTTGGCGATCGGGTTCGTCACCACCGCCCCGGCCTCGCCGCGGCGGACGGCGGCGACGGCCTGCTCGATCGCGGCGATGACGGCGGGCGCGTTGGCCGGGTCGGGCTTGCCGGGTTCAGGGTCGCAGCCGACGCCGGTGGCGACCACCGGCAGCGCGCTGTCGAAGGTTGCGGCGACCTCAGCCCAGGACACGTCCTTGACGGGGATATCGAGGCCGAGCCGGCGCGCGGTCGCGATCAGGACGGAGGCCGGCCCGACGACGGCGAAGGGCGGCAGGCCGCGCGCACGGCGCTCGGCCCAGGCCGCCAGCGTGATCTCCGGCCCGATGCCCGCCGGATCGCCCAGGCTCAGGGCCAGCGGGGCATGTCGCAAGCGTGATCTCCCGCAAGCGGGCGGAGCAGCCTCCGCCCGTGACCGTCATTTGCTGGCGACGCCGTCGCCCGTGCTGGTCGCGCCGAGATTCTGCGAATAGCTGATCTCGCCGAGGGTGCGCAGCTCGAGACGGAACATCACCGTGCGCGTGTCCTCCTTCGCGCCGGCCTGACGGTCGGCATAGGACTGCGAATAGGCGATGTCGAAGATCGTGCACTCGTCCTGGTAGCGCAGGCCGAGCGAGAGCGAAGCCGTCTGGAACGGGCCGGTCTTCGGGTAGATCGGCGCCGTGATCGAAGCGGGGTTGGCGATATAGGTGGTGTAGGCGTCGCGATAGCGCTCGCGGTCGTACTTGAACTTGTCGAGGTCGAACAGGACGCTGCCGCGCACGCTCCAGAACTGGGCGAACTTGAAGGACTGCGAGAGCAGCAGGCCTTCGCGACGGCGCGGAATGCCGAGCTTGGGCTGCGGCTCGTAGCGGCTGTAGCCAATGCTCGTGCTGAAGACGCTGTGCGAGAACACCGCCGAGCCGTCGATGCGCTGCGCCTCGAAATTCGACTCGTCGAAGCGCGCGCCGCCCTGGAAGAGCAGCCCGGCGAAGGGCGAGTACTGGCCGCGCACGACATAGTCCGAGCGGCGGGTGTCGAGGCCGGAATCGAGGCCTGCATTGACCAGGTCGCCAGTGGCGAACGGATTGCGGCCACCGAGATGGTAGGACTGGCCGACCAGCAGGTTGGCGTAGGATTCCTTGCCGAAGGTGCCGGAGTAGCGCAGGCCGATATTGCCGCGCACGCCGCCCTCGACCCGGTCGTAGCCGGAGAACTTGTTCCACTCGAACAGATTGGTGTCGTCGAACACCGTGCTCTGCGCGTCCTCGTTGGCGACGCGGTAGCTGTTGGTCTCGTTCGGCCGGGCGACGATCTGGGCGACCGGCTCGAGGATATGGGTGCCCCAGGCGTTCGAGGCGACGAAGGGGAAGCGATAGAGCAGGCCGGCGGTCGGCATGACGCGGCCGAACACCTCGTCGGAGGCGTCCGCGATCGTGCGGACATTGGCGTTGGCGTAGTTCGTCGTGTTCGGGTTGACCGAGAAGATGTCGGCCCGCACCGAGGCGTAAGGCGTCCAGATCTGGCCGGCCGGATCGACGAAGTTGCGGCGCCAGGCCACCTCGGCGGTGGCGCGCGCCACGCTGCCGGCCAGGCCGCGGATCAGGCAGGTGTCCTTCTGGTAGACGGCGCAGCCGTCGAACAGCGAATATTGCGGCGTCGTGATCAGATAGGTCTTCTGCTGCGGCAGTTCCTTGAACGCCGCCGCCTCACGCGTCAGATGCGTGATGTTGACGTTGAACGACAGCTCGCCGCCGATCATCGACGGCTTGTGCACCCGCTTGTTGTAGTCGACCGTCGGCAGCACGACGGGCTGCTGCTTCTGCCAATCCACATAGCTGAGCGGCTGGAAGTAGTAGCCGCGCATGTCGAACCAGGCGCTGTCGCTCTGGCCGCTGAGGGCGACGGTCGAGGTCGATTCCTGCAGGTAGGTCGAGGCGGTGATGCTCTCGCTGCGGATGCGGTAGTTCTTGAAGAAGAAGCGATCGGTCGAGCCGGCGATGTCCCAGTTGAAGTTCCAGCGCGGGTTGAGGAACACCTTGCCGGAGGTCTCGATCGAGCCGCGGAACTTGTCGTCGCCCGCGCCGAACGGGCTCGACAGGAACGCCTTCTTGTCCTGCTGGAAGATGCCGGCGACGCGGATGTTGTAGGAGCCGTTCGAGAAACGATGGCGCCATTCCGCCTGGCCGAGCAGGCCCTGGCGGGTCAGATAGGTCGGCGTCAGCGTGACGTCGTAGTTCGGCGCCAGGTTGATGAAATAGGGCAGGCCGATGCCGTAGCCCAGCGCCGAGGTGTTGATGAAGACCGGCGAGAGGAAGCCGGTCTTGCGCTTCACCGTCGCGTCCGGGCCGGACATGAACGGGACATACGCGATCGGGACGCCGGCGAACTCCAGCCGGGCATCCTCGTAGTAGATCATCTGCTCGGACTTCTTGTGGATGATCCGGGCGGCGCGCACCTGCCAGAAGGGTGGCTTTTCCGGATTGTCCACGCAGGGTTCGCAGGCGGTGTAGATGCCCTTGTCGAACACGAAGACCTCACCGTCCGTGCGCTCGGCGCGCGGTGCGGAGAAGCGGGTCTTGTCGGTGTTCACGACGCGCAGGGAATCGATGAAGCCGTCGCGGAAGTCGTCGGTCAGGTTGAAACGGTCGCCGGTGATCACCGTGCCGTTCGACTCGGTGATGCGGGCGTTGCCGGTCGCCACGACGCGCTTGCTCTGGCGGTCATAGACGACGCGGTCGGCCTCGATGGTGCGGCCCTGATAGAGGATCTGGACGTCGCCGACGGCGGAGACGGTGTTCTTGTCGCGGTCGTAGACGAGTTCGCGCGCGTCGACGACCATCCGCTCCTGCGGCTTGGCAGCGTCCTGCGCGCGGACGTCGCTCATGCCAGCCAGAACCGGGGCAAGCGACGTCGCAAGCGCCGTCGCCGCTGCGAGGCGTACGAGGCGCTTCACGCGGGCCGCCATGAACTCAATCCAAAATTAACCATAGGCACCGTATTATCAGCCGTCTTCCTGATGGAGGAGGGCAAGAGCGCCGAGCAGGCTTCCCACGATTGCGGGCAGCCACGCGGCCACCGGGGCATTGACGATCCCCGATGAGCCCAGCTCCTCAGATAACTGCGTCGCCACATAGAGCACGAACCCGGCTGCTACGCCACCCACCACCAAACGGGTCACGCCACCAAATCGGAAAAATCTTAAGGAAACGGATGCGGCCACGAGGATCATCGCGACGAGCAGCATCGGGCGTGCCTTGAGGGACTCGTAGCGCAGCTCGTAGCGGGTGGTGTCGAGCCCGGCCTCGCGGGTCCGCTGGATCACCGCCGGCATCGACCAGAACCCCACGGAATCCGGCGGCGTGAAGCTCTGTCGCACCTGTTCCGGCTCCAGATTCGTGGCGACCAGATAGGTCGAATAGGTCTGCGGCTCTTCCATGACGGAGGTCACGCGCGCATCGGTGAGCTCCCAGTAGCCGCGCAACAGCACCGCCTTGCGAGCCTCGATCCGGTCCTGGAAGCCGCCATCCGCGCCGTAGGTGAAGAAGGTGACGCGGGCGAGCCCGATCTCGTCCTCCAGCGTCGCGGCAGCGCGGATCACCGCCTGGCCGTCGAGGCTGCGCTGACGGATCCAGATCTCCTTGTCGCCGACTACCTGGCCGGTGCGGGCGAAGAGCGAGGCCTCGAGCGTGGTCGCGCGCTGCTTCAGCTCGGCCGCGAGCGGATTGTAGAGGCCGACGGAGACGAGGCCGACCAGGCCCGCCACCAGCACCGCCGGCTGCAGGAACTGCCAGGCGGAGATGCCGACCGAGCGCGCCACCACGAGCTCGAGCTTCCGGCTGAGGCTGAGCAGCGCGAACATGCCGCCGAACAGCACCGCGAAGGGGAAGATCTGCTCGGCGACCGACGGCGCGCGGTAGAGCGCCAGCTGGATGATGCTCGGCGTCGTCGCCATCGGCGAGTCGCCGGCGCGCCGCATCAACTCGACGAAGTCGAGGGTGAGGATCAGGAAGAAGAAGGTGCCGAACACGCTGACGATGGCGCGCAGGAAGCGCTGCGTCAGATAGCGGCCGAAGGTCTTGAACAGGAGCATCAGGCGCGCCGGAATCTGGCCGTGAGGGCGAGCAGGGGGGCGACGAGCGGTTCGGTCAGGCGGTCGATCACCGCCCGCGCACGGGCGCCGTAGGCGATGACCAGCGCCGAGATCACGATCGTGGCGATGGGCAGGATGTAGAGCAGCATCGTCGCGAAGACCGAGCGCACGCTTGCCGTCCAGGCGGCGTAGGCCCCGATCCTGATCGCGCCGACCAGGAAGATCGCCAGCTGGATCGCGACCGCGCGTCCCTGGCGGGTGGTGCGGGCCTCGCCGAGAATGGCGAAGGCGACCAGCATGAAGGCGATCGGATAGAGCGGGGCGGAGAGCCGGTTGTGCAGCTCGGCCCGGAAGCGGCCGGCCTGGATCGTGTAGTATGGCTCGTTCGGATCCTGGTTCAGCAGGGCCCAGGTCGAGCGTTCGCGCGGCTTATAGATCACCTTGTCGCCATCGCCGCCGCCGGCGCCGTCGGCATCGCCCGACAGAGCCGAGAGGTTCAGCGCATAGCGCTCGAAGGAGATGATCGAGCTGGAGTTGCGGTCGCGGCTCTCGCGCTGAATCGTGCCCTTCTCCAGCATCAGGAAGCTGTTGCCGCCGGCCTCGGCGGTCTGCCCGCGCTCGGCGATGTAGACCGCCGGCTGGTTCGGGTCGCGCCGGTCCTGCATGAAGATGCCGAGCAGCGCCTGGCCCTGGCGCTCGCGGTAATGGAAGGTGACGCCGGAATCGAGCGTGACGAACTGGCCTTCCTTGACGACGTTGGCGACGAAATCGGCCCGGATCAGGGTGATCAGGTCGCGCAGCGCCCGGAAGCCGGCCGGCATCACCGAGATCGACATCCAGCCGACCAGCGCCGCCGTCACCAGCGTCAGCACGATGAAGGGGCGCGTGATGCGGTGCGGCGCGATTCCGGTCGCGTTCATCACGATCAGCTCGGAATCGCTGTTGAGCTTGTTCAGCGTGTAGAGCGTTGCCATGAACAGCGCGACGGGCGCGATGCCGGCGATCAGCGCCGGCAGCGAGAGCAGCGTCACGGTGAAGAAGATCACCGCCGTCTGGCCCTTGCCGGTGACGAGATCGACCTCGCGCAGCGCCTGCGTGACCCAGATCACGCTGGTCAGGCCGACGAGGAGGATGATCGCCGCCCCGGTGGCGATCTTCAGGATATAGCGATCCAGCAGTCCAAAACGCACGCGAGCCGACCCTGAACGACGGTGAGTTACCCGGGACGGGCCGCGTTGAAGGCTCGCCATACCGTTCCTATGGTATAGCTTGAAACATGGCGCAAACGGGAATCGTTTGCGGTCCTCCGGTGTCGGCCTCTGCGCCGGACCGATCCCTCGCCACAGACCATAAATGAGCTGCCAATGTCGTCGCGCCTGAAACTCGAGGTCAAAGCCCTGAACGGCGTCGGCGGGTACGACGTCGTGGTGTTCGTCTCCGACACGCTGGCCCCGGCGGCGGCGCTCGACGAGATCCTCGGCGAGGGGGCGCGCGCCCTGGTCGCACGGGCGGCGGCGGCCGAGCGTTTCAAGGGCAAGGCGCTCTCGACCCTGGCGGTGCTGGCGCCCGAAGGCGCGGGCTATGAGCGCCTGATCCTGGTCGGGCTCGGGGCCGAAACCGAGCGCGACCGGCTCGACTTCGCCATGCTGGGCGGGGCGGCGGCGGCCAAGCTCTCGGCCGGCGGCAGCGCCGACGTGCTCTGCGTCGCGCCCGACGCGGCGTTCACCGCCGACGAGGTCGCCGAGATCGGGCTGGGGCTGCGCCTGCGCAGCTATCGCTTCGACCGCTACAAGACCAAGAGCCGCGACAAGGACCAGGCCGAGCCGAAGGCGGTGACGCTGCGCGTCGAGGACCCGTCGGCGCTGCGCAAGGCGCTGAAGGCCCGCGAGGCGATCGCCGCCGGCGTCGAGCTGGCTCGCGACCTCGTGAACGAGCCGCCGAACGTGCTCTACCCCGAAGAGTTCGCCGACCGGGCCGACAAGCTCGGCAAGCTCGGTGTCGAGATCGAGATTCTCGACGAGAAGCAACTCGGCAAGATCGGCATGCGCGCGCTGCTCGGCGTCGGTCAGGGCTCGCGCCGCGAGAGCCGCGTCGTAGTGATGCGCTGGAACGGCGGCGCCAAGGGCGAGAAGCCGGTCGCCTTCGTCGGCAAGGGCGTGACCTTCGACACCGGCGGCATCTCGATCAAGCCGGCCGGCGGCATGGAGGACATGAAGGGCGACATGGCGGGTGCGGCCTGCGTCACCGGCCTGATGCACGCGCTCGCAGCCCGCAAGGCGAAGGTGAACGCGGTCGGCGTGATCGGCCTGGTCGAGAACATGCCGGACGGCAACGCCCAGCGTCCGGGCGACATCGTCACCTCGCTCTCCGGCCAGACCATCGAGATCATCAACACCGACGCCGAGGGCCGCCTCGTGCTGGCCGACGTGCTCTGGTACACGCAGGAGCGCTTCGAGCCGGTGTTCATGGTCAATCTGGCGACGCTGACAGGTGCGATCCTCGTCGCGCTCGGACAGGAGAACGCCGGCCTGTTCTCCAATGACGACACGCTGGCCGAGCGGCTGGCCGCCGCCGGCAAGGCAACCGGCGAGACGGTCTGGCACATGCCGCTCTCGGCGGCCTACGACAAGATGATCGATTCCAAGTTCGCCGACATGAAGAACTCGGCTGGCCGCCATGGCGGCTCGATCACCGCCGCCCAGTTCCTGCAGCGCCATGTCGACGACACGCCCTGGGCGCATCTCGACATCGCCGGCACCGGCATGGGCTCGCCCGCCAGCGAGATCAACCGGTCCTGGGGCTCTGGCTGGGGCGTGCGCCTGCTCGAACGGCTGGTCGCGGACCATTACGAGTCCTGATCCGGCTTGCGAGGTTCTGCCCGCAAGCTCCTGTAATCCGACTCCTTCGGCGTAGCCCCCGTGACGGAAGCCTGGTTCTACCACCTGCAGGGACGCTCGCTCGAGCAGGTCCTGCCGACGCTGCTGGAGCGCTCGCTGGCGCGCGGCTGGAAGGCGGTGGTGGAGCTCTCCAGCGCCGAGCGGCTCGCGGCGGTCGACGAGCGGCTGTGGACCTATGCCGACGAGGCCTTCCTGCCGCATGCGCCGGCTTCCGAGCCGGACGCCGGCGCCAGCCCTGTGGTGCTGGCGCTGGGGCCGGAGAACCCGAACGGGGCGCAGATCCGCTTCTGCGTCGACGGGGTTCGCATTCCGGACGCATTGGACGGTTATGACCGCGTCATCCTGATCTTCGACGGTGACGATCCGGAGGCGCTCGCCTCCGCCCGCGAGGATTGGAAGCGAATGCGCGCGCTCGGCGTCGCCGCCACGTATTGGCAGCAGGACGAGACGGGGCGCTGGGAGAAGAAAGCGTGAAGCCAATCCTCGTCATCGCCCTGGCCGCCGGCCTCGGCGCCTGCTCCGTCGATATGGGCGGATATTCCTTCGTCTCGGACGGCAACAGGACGACGACGTCGACCGCCACAGCCCGCGTCGCCACCAGCGAGGCGCTGCTGACGGCCGAGGGCGAGTGCCAGGCCAATGTCTCGCTCGATCCGTCGAGCCGGCCGCAGCCGGCCGAGATCGCCGTCGGCATGACCGAATGCGAGCTTGTCCGCGCCAAGGCCAAGCGTCCGACCGACGTGCTGATCGGCGAGAGCGGCAAGGGGCAGCGTGAGGTGCAGGTGCTCTACGCCGAGCCGGGCGGCCGCGAGATTTACATGTTCACGGACAACCGCTTGAGCCGGATCGTGAAGCCCGGTCAGGGCGAGCAGCAGAGCTGAGGCCGGGGCGGGTGCCATGACCTCCGTGATGTCGCGGCGCGCTCTCGGCGCGCTGTCTGCCGCCGCCTTCGCCGCCGCCGTGCTGGCGGCCGGCGTGGCCCGTGCGCAGGTGATCGATTACGAGAACTCCGATCGGGCGATGAACGCCGCGATCGCGCAGGCGAGGCAATCGCTGCCGCATTTCGTGAGCCAGTTCCGTGCCGGGCGCGGCGAGCGCCATGCCGTGAAGGTCGCGATCCCGCGGCCCGACAGCGGCAACGAGCACATCTGGATGAGCCTCACCGGCATCGAGGGGGATGTCTTCGTCGGGCGCATCGCAAACGAGCCGGTCTATATCGATTACGAGCAGGGCGACGTCTATAGCGCCCCGAAGGCCCAGATCAGCGACTGGACCTATCGCGAGGGCGGCCTCGACCATGGCAGCTACACCACGCGGGTGATGCTCAAGCGCTTGACGCCGGAGCAACGCCAGCAGCTCGACCTCAAGCTGGCGCCGCTGCCCTGAGCCCTGCCTCCGCGCCGGCCTCGCAGTGAAACCATCCGGGCTGGGCCCGGATGGTTTTTCGTTTGCGCTTCAGGGTGAAGGGGCGGGTGGCTCAGCTGTTTTCGAGCTCGGCGCCGAGCGCCAGCCATTCCTCCTCGGCGGCGGTCAGCGCGCCCGCCAGCTCGGCCCGCTGGCGCGAGAGCAGCAGCGCCTTGTCCGGCTCGCGCGCAAAGGCGCCGTTGGCCAGCGCCGCGTCGACCTTGCCGATCAGCCCTTCGAGCTTGGCGATGCGGGCTTCCGCCAGGTTGAGCTTCTGGCGCAGCGGCCCTTGCGACTGGCGCTTGCTCGCCGCTTCCTTGCGGGCGCCCTGGGCCGGCTCGGCCGCGGCCTTCTCGCGCCTGGCCGGCTTGTCGCGCCCGAGCACGTAGTCGCGATAGTCGTCCATGTCGCCGTCGAAGCGCTTCACCGTACCGTCGCCGACTAGCCAGAGATCGTCGGCGCAGGCCTCGATCAGGAAGCGGTCATGGCTCACCAGGATGACGGCGCCCGGATACTCGTTGATCGCCTTGACCAGCGCGGTGCGGCTGTCGATGTCGAGATGGTTGGTCGGCTCGTCGAGGATGAGCAGATGCGGGCCGCCGAAGGTGGCGATGCCGAGCATGAGCCGCGCCTTTTCGCCGCCGGAGAGGTTCTTCACCGGCGTGTCGGCCTTGTTGGCCGGGAAGCCGACCTGCGCGGTGCGCGCCCGCACCCGCGCTTCCGGCGCATCGGGCATCAGGTCGCGGATATGACCGACCGGCGTATCCTCCATGCGCAGCTCGTCGAGCTGGTGCTGGGCGAAATAGGCCGTCTCCAGCTTGGTCGAGCGGCGCATCTGGCCGCTGAGCGGCGGCAGACGCCCGCCGATCAGCTTGCAGAAGGTCGACTTGCCGTTGCCGTTGGAGCCGAGCAGGGCGATGCGGTCGTCGGGCGCCAGCGTCAGGTTGAGGCGCGACAGCACGGTGCGCTCGCCATAGCCGGCGCTGGCGCCTTCCAGCACGACCATCGGCGGCGAGAGCTGGCGCTCCGGCGCCGGGAAGGAGAAGGCCTGCACGTCGCGGTCCTCGATCACCGCGATGTCCTGCATCTTCTCCAGCCGCTTGACGCGGGACTGCGCCTGCCGCGCCTTGCTGGCCTTGGCCTTGAAGCGGTCGACGAAGGCCTGAAGGTGCTTGCGCTCGGCGTCCTGCTTCTCGCGCTGCTTGGCGAGGTGCATCTGCTTCTCGGCGCGCAGGCGTTCGAAATCGCTGTAGCCGCCGCGATAGATCGTCAGCTTGCCCTGGTCGAGGTGCAGGATGTGGTCGACGCAGGTGTCGAGCAGCTCGCGATCATGGCTGACCACCAGTACGGTGTGCGGATAGCGCTCGAGATAGTCGTAGAGCCAGAGCGTGCCCTCGAGGTCGAGATAGTTGGTCGGCTCGTCGAGCAGCAGCAGGTCGGGCTGGGCGAAGAGCACGGCCGCGAGCGCGACGCGCATGCGCCAGCCGCCTGAGAAGTCGGAGCAGGGGCGCTGCTGTGCCGCCTCGTCGAAGCCGAGGCCGTGCAGCACGGTGGCGGCGCGGGCCGGCGCGGAGTGGGCGTCGATGTCTGCCAGGCGGGTCTCGATCTCGGCGATCCGCATCGGATCGGTCGCGGTCTCCGACTCCTTGATCAGCGCAGCCCGCTCGGTATCGGCGGCGAGCACCACCGAGATCAGCGATTCCGGGCCGCCCGGGGCTTCCTGCGCCACGCCGCCGATGCGCATGCCGCGCGGCAGGGCGACGTTGCCGCCCTCCGGCGAGAGCTCGCCGGTGATGATGCGGAACAGGGTGGTCTTGCCGGTGCCGTTGCGGCCGACGAGGCCGACGCGCGAGCCGGTGGGAAGGAAGGCGCTGGCCTTGTCGAGCAGCAGGCGCTCGCCGAGGCGGTAGGTGATGTCGTTGAGGGTGAGCATCCGCGGGGCTTTAGGCGTGTTCACCCCCGCGATGCAACGGGGAAAGCGCAGCATGCCGCCCCGTCACGGATTCGACACAGTGCGGCCACGGCGACGCCCGCCGAAGCGCTCAGGCAGGAATCAGCGTCAACCTGCTGATTCGCAAAGAGCAATCCATGCAGCTCGGATTCCTGTTGCAGCGTCCGCGTCGCGTATCGGTCCTGGCTATCCTCGTCGTTTTCGCCGCCCTCCTGCTCGGCACCATGGCCGCGCTCGCGGCGCTGGCGCCTTCGTCCTGTCGCGTGCCGGCGCCCGGCTTGTGGCAGGCCGGCGATTTGGCTAACGCTGGCGCATGCAGCGCATCGCCCTCTACACCGGCTCCTTCGACCCCGTGACCAACGGCCATGCCGACGTGATCGCGGCGGCCGCCGGCCTCTGCGACAGGCTCGTGCTGGCGATCGGGGTCCATCCCGGCAAGAAGCCGCTGCTCGGCGTCGACGAGCGGGCCGCGCTGTTGCGCGCCGTCGCGACGCCGCTGGCGCAGGCGCGCGGCGCCGCTGTCGAGGTCGTGACCTTCGACGGGCTGGCCGTCGACGCCGCGCGCAAGGCCGGCGCGACCACCATCGTGCGCGGCCTGCGCGACGGCACCGATTTCGATTACGAGATGCAGATGGTCGGGATGAACGCGGCGATGGCACCGGAGGTCCAAACCGTGTTCCTGCCGGCCGCGCCCGCCAGCCGCCACATCACCGCCACGCTGGTCCGCCAGATCGCCACCATGGGGGGCGACGTCTCCGCCTTCGTGCCGCCGGCCGTGGAGCGCGCGCTGAAGGCTGCGGTCGCCGCCCGCTGAGCCGCGAAAGCGGTGCGAAAACCACAGCGCGGGTTGCATTTTCGCACCCGCAATGGTGTGTCTTGACCTCGTTGAATCGCTGCGCCGCCCGGCGCTCCGTCTCCTCCTGAAGAGCCTCGCGATGCGTCTCTCCCGCTATTTCCTGCCGCTCCTGCGCGATACGCCCAAGGAAGCGGAGATCGTCTCGCATCGCCTGATGCTGCGCGCCGGCATGATCCGCCAGCAGTCCGCCGGCATCTATTCCTGGCTGCCGCTCGGCCTGCGCGTGCTCAACAAGATCTGCGCCGTGGTGCGCGAGGAGCAGAACCGCTCGGGCGCCATCGAGATCCTGATGCCGACGATCCAGTCGGCCGATCTCTGGCGCGAGAGCGGGCGCTACGACGCCTATGGCAAGGAGATGCTGCGCATCCGCGACCGGCACGACCGCGAGATGCTCTACGGGCCGACCAACGAGGAGATGGTCACCGAGATCTTCCGCTCCTACGTCAAGTCCTACAAGGACCTGCCGCTCAACCTCTACCACATCCAGTGGAAGTTCCGGGACGAGGTCCGCCCGCGCTTCGGCGTGATGCGTGGCCGCGAGTTCCTGATGAAGGACGCCTATTCCTTCGACATCGACCAGGCGACGGCCCGCCATGCCTACAACCGCATGTTCACGGCCTATCTGCGCACCTTCGCGCGGCTCGGCCTGAAGGCGATCCCGATGCGGGCCGACACCGGCCCGATCGGCGGCGACCTCAGCCACGAATTCATCGTGCTCGCCTCGACCGGCGAGAGCGAGGTGTTCTGCCACAGCGACTATCTCGACTTCCAGACGCCGGCCGCCGACACGGATTTCGACAGCCATGCCGGGCTGCAGGGCATCGTCGACAAGTGGACGAGCCTCTATGCGGCGACGGAGGAGATGCACGACGCCGGCGCCTTCGAGGCGATCCCGGCCGAGAAGCGCGTCTCGGCGCGCGGCATCGAGGTCGGTCACATCTTCTATTTCGGCACCAAGTATTCCGAGCCGATGGGCGCGACGGTGGCGGGCCCCGACGGCCAGCTGGTGCCGGTCCATATGGGTTCCTACGGCATCGGGCCGAGCCGGCTGGTGGCCGCGCTTATCGAGGCCGGGCACGACGAGGCCGGCATCGCCTGGCCGGAGGAGATCGCACCCTTCGACATCGCGGTGCTCAACCTCAAGACCGGCGACGCGGCGACCGACGCGGCCTGCGAGCAGCTCTATCGCGGCCTCGCCGCCAAGGGCTACGACATGGTCTACGACGACCGCGACGAGCGTCCGGGCGGCAAGTTCGCCACCGCCGACCTGATCGGCATTCCGTGGCAGATCATCGTCGGCCCCAAGGGGCTGGCCGAGGGCAAGGTCGAGCTCAAGCGCCGCGCCGGCGGCGAGCGCGAGCTGGTCTCGCTGGAGGCCGCGCTCGCGCGCTTCCCGGGCAAGGCTGCGTGATCGCGGCGGAGCTTCGGCGACGGCGGTTCGGCTGCGGGGGCGGATCGAACATCCTGCGCGGCGCCTCAGGGCGCCGCCCGGGCTCGCGGACGGGAGTGTAGGACATGGCGACCAGCACCGCTGCAAGCGTTCCCGAGGACGAGGGGACGCGGCAGACCGGCACGAAGCCCTTCGCGGGCTTCGAATGGCTGCTCGCCGGGCGCTATCTGCGCACGCGCCGGCGCGAGGGCTTCGTCTCTGTCATCGCCGGCTTCTCCTTCCTCGGCATCCTGCTCGGCGTCGCCACGCTGATCATCGTGATGTCGGTGATGAACGGCTTCCGCAAGGAGCTGCTCGAGAAGATCGTCGGCGTGAACGGCCACATCTTCGCCACCCCGATCGACCGGCCGCTCGACGATTACGTCTCGGTGGCCGAGCACCTGCGCAAGATCCACGGCGTCAAGCTCGCGATTCCGCTGGTCGAGGGGCAGGCGCTGGCCTCCGCCCCCTCCGGCGGCAGCAGCGGCGTGCTGGTGCGTGGCATCGCCGAATCCGACATCAAGGGCATCCCGTTCATCGCCGGCAACATCAAGCAGGGCACGCTGGACGGGTTCGAGGCCGCGGGCGGCATCGCCATCGGCCGCCGGCTCGCCGGCTCGCTCGGCGTCCAGGTCGGCGACACGGTCTCGATCGTCACGCCCAAGGGGCCGTCTACGCCGTTCGGCACCGCACCGCGGATCAAGGTCTATCCGGTGTCGGCGATCTTCGAGATCGGCATGTCGGAATTCGACGCCTCCTTCGTGTTCATGCCGCTGGGCGAGGCGCAGGCCTATTTCAACCGCGACGGCGACGTGAACGTCATCGAGGTGTTCATCGACGATCCCGACCGCACGCAGACCGTGCGCGACGCGATCGAGAAGGATCCGCCGCGGCCGCTGGTGCTCTCCGACTGGCGCCAGCGCAACCGCACCTTCTTCAACGCGCTCGAAGTCGAGCGGAACGTGATGTTCATCATCCTGACCCTGATCGTGCTGGTGGCGGCGCTCAACATCGTCTCGGGCCTGATCATGCTGGTGAAGGACAAGACCGCCGACATCGCGATCATGCGCACCATGGGGGCGACGCGCGGCTCGGTGCTGCGCATCTTCCTGATCGCCGGCGCCTCGATCGGCGTGGTCGGGACCTTCGCCGGGCTGGTGCTCGGCATCGTCTTCGCCCGCAACATCCAGACGATCAATCAGGGGCTCAGCTCGCTGCTCGGCATCAACCCCTGGGATCCGACCGTGCGCTTCCTCAGCGACATCCCCTCGGTGATCGACGCGCGCGAGGTCGCCACCGTAGTGATCATGGCGCTGGTGCTCTCGCTGCTGGCGACCCTCTATCCGGCCTGGAAGGCGGCGCGGCTCGACCCCGTCCAGGCCCTGCGGCTCGGTTGAGGAGAGAGGCGATGGCGACCGAGGTTCCCGCGCTCTTTCTCTCGCAGATCGAGCGCTACTATCCGCAGGCCGACGGCCCTCTGGAGATCCTGCGCCGGGCGGATTTCGCGATCTGGCCGGGCGAGATGGTCGCGCTGGTGGCGCCGAGCGGCACCGGCAAGTCGACGCTGCTGCACGTCGCCGGCCTGCTCGAAAGCCCCGATGCCGGCGAGGTCTTCGTCGGCGGCACCGCGACCTCGCAGCTCGACGATGCCGAGTTGACGCGGATGCGGCGTACCGAGATCGGCTTCGTCTACCAGTTCCATCATCTCCTGCCCGAACTCACGGCGCTGGAGAACGTGGTGCTGCCGCAGCGCATTCGCGGGCTGGGCAAGCGCGAGGCGGAATCGCGTTCGCGCGAGCTCCTGACCTTCCTCGGTCTCGGCGAGCGGCTCGACCATTTCCCGAGCGAGCTCTCGGGCGGCGAGCAACAGCGCGTCGCGATCGGCCGTGCCGTCGCCAATGCGCCGCGCGTGCTGCTGGCCGACGAGCCGACCGGCAATCTCGACCCCCAGACCTCGCTGCACGTCTTCTCGACGCTGATGGCGCTGGCGCGCGCCTCGGGGCTGGCGGCGCTGATCGCGACGCATAATCTCGACCTGGCCCGGCGCATGGACCGCCAGGTCACCATCCGCGACGGGCTGGTGGTGCCGCTCGACTGAGCGCGCTCTCCAAAGGGCAGGTTCCGCTGGACGCCGGTGGGGCGATTACTCGATGATCCGCGGGCGAATCGTGCCGGCGGCCGGGCTCCCTCCGGCCTCACGGCGCTGTCTCCCGCTGGATCGACCGACCGTGCGCAGCCTTTCCGCCTCCCTTCGCCCCGCCGCCGCTCCTGCGATCTCGCTCGCGGCGCTGATGCTGGCCGCGGGCTCCGCCCTGGCGCAGGGAGCGGCGAGTTTCGAGACGCCGGAGTATTTCGCCTCGCGTGCGCTGGCGCAGGTCAATGCGTCGGAGGCCTATGCACTCGGCCTCACCGGCAAGGGCGTGCTGATCGGCATCGCCGATAGCGGCCTCGATTCCCGTCACAGCGAATTCCTCGGGCGGGTGCTGCCGGGCTATGACTTCCTGCGGGATCGGCCGCTGCTGCCGGGCACGAACTCCGATTTCACGCCGCACGGCACGCATGTCACCGGCATCGCCGCCGCGGCTCGCGACGGACAGGGCATGCACGGCGTCGCCTTCGCCGCGCAGGTCGTGCCGGCCAAGCTCGGTGCGCTCGGCGGGCTCGATCTCTATTTCTCGACGCCGTGGCCGTTCCTCGCCGCGCAGGGCGTCTCGGTGATCAATGCGAGCTACGGCATCGGTGGCGGCGCCTCGCCCCTGGCGCCGGACGTCACCAGCGTCACCCGCAACGACATCCAGACGCAGTTTCCCAAGGTGCTGGACGGCGCGCGCGGGCTCGCCGATGCCGGTATCCTGATGGTGGTGGCGAACGGCAACGCCTCGCTGCCCAATCCCGACGCCCTGCCGGCCCTGCCGCATCTTTTTCCGGAGCTGAAGAACAGCTGGCTCGCGGTCGGCGCGGTCGATGCCAACAACGTCATCGCGGGCTTCAGCAATCGCTGCGGCGTGGCGCGGGACTGGTGCCTCGTCGCGCCGGGCGTCGACATCTACTCGACCCTGCCGATCCTGCCCGGCCCGCCGGCGCAGATGCGCTACGGCCTCGATAGCGGCACCTCGATGGCGGCGCCGGTGGTGACCGGGGCGGCGGCGCTGGTCAAGGAGGCCTTCCCCTGGTTCGCCGCGCCCGAGCTGCAGCAGACGCTCCTGACAACCGCGACCGATCTCGGCGCGCCGGGCGTCGACGACGTCTATGGCTGGGGCCTGCTCAATGTCGGCAAGGCGGTGCGCGGCCCGGCGCAGTTCGTCGGCGTCTTCGACACCGACACCAAGGGCTGGTCCGGCACCTTCTCGAATGACATCGCAGGCGCTGGCGGGCTGGTGAAGCGCGGCGAGGGCAGCCTGACGCTGAGCGGGCGCAACAGCTATGCCGGCGGCACCGCCGTGCTCGGCGGCACGCTGGTCGTCAACGGCCTGCTGTCCTCCGACGTCACGGTGGGGCAGGGCGGCACGCTGCGCGGCACAGGGCTGATCGTGGCGAACCTCGCCTCCGAGGGCATGGTGCGACCGGGCAATTCGCCGGGCACGCTGCTGGTGGCCGGGGCAAACTTCGGCCCGTCGAGCCGGCTGGTCCTCGACATCGACGGCAGGGCCACGGCAAGCGGCGCCGGCAGCTATTCGCGCCTCGCCGTCCTCGGCCCGACGGCGGTGACGGCGGGCGGCCGGCTGGTGCCGGTGCTGCGCGGGATCGCGGGCGATGCCGGCAACGCCTTCACCCCGACGCTGGGGGAGAGCTTCGAGGTGCTGGTCGCCTCGGGCGGAATCGCGGGCAGCTTCGTTGGGCTCGACCAGCCGGGCGAGGGGCTCGCCGCCGGCACGCGCTTCGACGCGCTCTATCGCGAGGCCGGCCTGTCGCTCGTGGTGACGCCCTCGGCCTATGCCGGCCTCGCAGGCCTCTCCGCCAATGGGATGTCGGTGGCGCAGGCGCTCGACGCGGCCCGGCCCGCCGCCGGCGTGCGGCCCGACGCGGCGCACGGGCAGGTCTTCGATGCGCTCTATCAGGCCGCGCCGGCGACGCTCGGCCAGGAGATCGCCGGCCTGTCCGGGCGCAGCCATGCCGCGGCCGGAGCGATGGCACTCTCCGGGCAGCAGGTGATCGGTGCTGCGATCGACCGCCGGCTCACCACCGATCTCGGCGTCTTCGACAGGCTTGCGGGCGGCGGCAATGGTTATGCTGCGCTGGCCGGCAAGGGGCCGGTGGCCATGGCGCCGCAGGGCTTGGCGCAGGCCGCCGTCACCGGACGGTTCTGGGGGCAGGGGCTTTACGGCTTCGGCCGCCGCAGCGGCGATGCCGACGGTCCGGGCGGCGGCATCGACATGGCCGGCGCGCTGGTCGGGCTCGACGTCTCGCCGGGCGAGGGCAGCCTGTTCGGCGGCGCGCTCGGCTTCCTGCGCTCACGCAGCGACGCCACGCGGGCCCAGGCCGAGCGCATCGCGGTCGACGGCTACAGCGCCTCGCTCTATGGCGGCACGACGTTCGGCCGGTTCACGCTGCGCGGCTCGTTCGGCGCGAGCTACAGCCGCACGGAGGTCGACCGCACCATCACCCTCGGCCCGGTGCGCCAGCGGGCCCATGGCGAGGCGGACGGCTACGGCATCTTCGGCACGGCGATGGCGGGCTACCGGCTGGCGACCCTCGCCGGGCTGGCGCTGTCGCCGGAAGCCGGGCTCTCGGTCAACCATATCCGCCGCGACGGGCTGACGGAGCAGGGCGCCGGCGCTTTCGGGCTTTCGCTGAGATCGCTCGACGCTACCTCGGTGCGGACGCTGGCCGGTATCAGGCTGGCGACGCCGCTCGGCCCCGGCGACGGGCTGCGGCTCGACCTCAAGGCGTATTGGGCGCATGAGCTCGGCGACGCCCGCGTGGTGCAGCAGGCCAGCCTGCTCGGCGCCGGCTTCGTCACGCGCGGCGCCAAGGCGGGACGCGACGGTGCGGTGGTCGGCGCCAGCCTGGCGGCACGGCTGGCGCCCTCGGTCGAGCTGATCGGCTCCTATGACGGCGACCTGCGCCGCGGCGCCATGACCCATCGCTTCTCGCTGGCGGCCACGACGCGCTGGTAGGCGCGCCGCGACGCGCGATCGTCGCGGTCTGGCTACTCAGCCGCGCAGGAAATCGAGCACCGCAGTGCCGAACGCCTCGGGCTGCTCGACATTGGAAATGTGGGCGGCGTCGAGCACCTGCGTGCGCGCACCGGGGATCGTCGCGGCGATCAGCTCGCCATCGGCCGGCGTGGTCGCGGGATCCTTGGCGCCGATGATCACCAGAACCGGATTGTGCGCCATCGCGATGCTCTCGCGCTGGTCCATGTCGCGGATCGCCATGCAGGAGCCGCGATAGCCGTCGACCGGCGTGCGCAGGATCATGGCGCGCATCCGCGCCATCGTCTCCGGAGCGGCCTCGCGGAAGGATTGCGGGAACCAGCGCGTGATCGTCGGTTCTGCGAGGCTTTCCATGCCGCCGTTTTCGGCAGCAGCGATGCGCCCGTCCCAGAGGCTGGTCGGGCCCATATAGGGCGCCGTATTGGCCAGAACGGCCCGGTCGAGACGGTCCGGCGCATGGGTGAGCAGCCACATGCCGACCATGCCGCCCATGGAGAGGCCGCAGAAATGGGCACGCTGGATGCCGAGTGCATCCAGAACCGCCAGCGCGTCGCGGCCCAGCCGCTCCATCGTATAGGGCGGCGCCGTCACCGCGCTGAGGCCGTGGCCGCGCTGGTCGTAGCGGATCACGCGGAAATGGCGGGTCCAGAGCGGCAGCTGGTCCTCCCACATCGTCATGTCGGAACTGAGGGAGTTGGAGAGGAGGAGGGCGGGTGCCGTCTCCGGCCCGTCGCTCCTGACCTCGAAGGCGGCCCCGTCGATCTCGATGCGCATGCTGGCGATTCCCTGGTTTGGTCGGCCCATGGTGCCCGTGCCGGCGCGGTCGGCGCAAGCTTTGCACATGCTGTTCGAGCCAGTGTGGCAAGAAACATGCATACTTGTCTGTCTGTAACTTTCTGCTAGAGGGAGCGCATGGTTCACCTGGTCGAGAAGCAGCGTCGGACACAGGAGGAGCGTTCCGCCGAAACGCGCGGACGCCTCGTCGACGCGACTCTCGATCTGCTCGTCGAACGCGGCTACGCACTGGCGACGACCGCCGACATCGCCCGCCGGGCCGGCGTGACGCGTGGCGCGCTCAACCATCATTTCTCGGGCAAGGACGACCTGATCGCCCAGTCGGTCTGCCATCAGCTGCGCGGCTGGATCGAGGAGATCCGCGAGGTCGCCCGCCAGGTGCAGGGCGGCAGCCTGTCGCTCTCGGCCTTCGTCGACCGGATGTGGGAGCTGTTCTCCGGCCGGCTCTTCCTGGTGACGCTCGAGCACATCACGGCCGCCCGCCACAATCCCTATCTGCGCGAGCAGCTCGTGCCGGTGACGCGCCAGTTCCACAGCGCGCTCGACGAGACCTGGCGCGACTTCTTCGACGGCACGGGCCTGCGCGAGCCCGAGGTCGAGGCGGCCTTCAACGCCACGCTGTGCCTGATGCGCGGCATGAGCCTCCAGACCATTCTGCGCGAGGATCCCGCCTATTACGCGCGCCTGCTCGGCTTCTGGAAAAGCGTGCTGGCGAACCATTCCGCGCAGGGAACCGGGGCGAGCCTCCCGATGACGAGCGAACGGCCAGACAAGGACGACAGCAAGTGACTGACGCGATCATCTTCGAGAACGCACGACTGCTCGACGGCACCAGCGCGGAGGGCGAGCACGACCGCTTCGTGCGGATCGAGGGCGGGCTGATCCGCGAGGTGTCGGATCGCCCGATCGCCGACACCGGCGCGCGCCGCATCGACCTCAAGGGCAAGACCCTGATGCCCGGCCTGATCGACTGCCATGTGCACGTCATCGCCGGCACCGCCAATTTCGGCCAGAACGCCATGCTGCCCGACGCGCTGGTGGCGTTGCGCGCCGTCAAGCTGATGGGCGAGATGCTCTCGCGCGGCTTCACCACCGTCCGCGACGTCGGCGGCGCGACCTATGCGCTGGTCGATGCCCAGGAGCAGGGGCTCTATGTCGGGCCGCGGCTGGTGATCTGCGGCAAGGCGCTGTCGCAGACCTGCGGCCATTCCGACTTCCGCGGCCGCTACGACAATCGCGTGCCGGACTACCAGACCTATCAGCTCGGCTCGCTCGGCCGGATCTGCGACGGCGTCGACGCCTGCCGTGCCGCCGCCCGCGACGAAATCCGTCAGGGCGCGCAGTTCATCAAGATCATGGCGAATGGCGGCGTCGCCTCGCCGACCGACCCGATCGCCTTCCTCGGCTTCAGCGATTCCGAGATCGCGGCGATCGTCGAGGAGGCGCGCAACGCCCAGACCTATGTCTCGGCCCATCTCTACACCGATGACGGCATCGCCCGGGCGGTGAAGCTCGGCGTGCGCTCGGTCGAGCATGCCAACCTGATCGAGCCCGCCACCGCCCGGCTGATGCGAGAGCGCAAGGCGATCGCCTGCCCGACGCTGGTCACCTACGAGGCGCTCAACAACGAGGGCGCGACCTACGGGCTCCCGGCCGATTCCGTCGCCAAGATCGACGATGTCCGCCTGCGCGGGCTGAAATCGCTGGAGATCATGCAGGAGGCCGGCGTCACCATGGCCTACGGCACCGACCTGCTCGGCGCCATGCATCGCCACCAGTCCGAGGAGTTCGTGATCCGCGGGCGCGTGCTGCCCGCCATCGAGGTCATCCGCTCCGCCACCGTCAACGCGGCCGAGTTGATCGGGATGACGGGCAAGATCGGCGTGATCAGGCCCGATGCCTATGCCGACTTCATCGTCGTCGACGGCGACCCGCTCGCCGACCTCGCGCTGCTGACCGAGCAGGGTCGCCACATGCCGCTCATCATGAAGGGCGGCGACTTCATCAAGAACGAACTGAACTAATCAGAAAGGGAACAGCCATGACGACCAATCGCCGCCAGTTCATCGGTACCCTCGGCGCCGCCTCGGCGCTGATCACCGCCCCCTCCGTCCTGCGCGCCCAGACGCAGAGCACCTTCCGCATCGGCGCGCTCTGCCCGGTCACCGGCGCCGGTGCGCCCTATGGCTCCGGCATGCAGAAGATGATCACGGCCGCCGCCGAGATGGTCAACGCCGCCGGCGGGGCCGCCGGCCGCAAGCTCGAAGTCGTCGCCGAGGATACCCAGACCAGCCCGCAGGCCGGCGTGCTCGCCGCCAAGAAGCTGATCGACGTCAACAAGGTGCAGGCGATCCTCGGCACCTGGTCGTCGGGCGTCTCGCTCGCGGTCGCGCCGCTGACCAACGACGCCAACATGATCCTGATGAACACCTCGGGCGCCCCGGCGCTGTCGGTGCCGCCGGCCAACGCCAAGGGCCTGTCCTACCGCTTCCAGGCGACCAATGACCGCTTCGGCAAGGCCTTCGCCGAGATCTGCGTCAAGGAAGGCTTCAAGCGCCCCGCCACCATGGCCTTCAACAACGCCTCGGGCATCGGCAACACCGAGGGCTTCCGCAAGGCGTGGGAGGCCAAGGGCAACAAGGTGCTGGAGAACATCGTCTACGAGCCGGCCCAGCCCTCCTACCGTTCCGAGCTGCAGCGCGTTCTCGCTACCAACCCGGACGTGATCGTCACCGGCTCCTATCTGTCGGACACCACGATCATCCTGCGCGAGTGGTTCCAGAGCGGCCAGCCGGTCAAGTGGATCATCCCCGGCTGGGCGGCGAACCAGGAGCTGGTCAAGGCGCTCGGCCCGGAGGTCTGCGAAGGCATCATCTCGGTCGACACGATCTCGAACGAGACCGCCCCCTCGTTCAAGCTCTATGACGAGGCCTACCAGAAGGCGATGAACCAGTCGGGCCAGTCGAACATCTTCAGCGCCATGACCTGGGACATGGTCGTGACGCTGGCCCTGGCGATCGAGGCCGCGAACGCGACCGACACCGCCTCGATCAACGCCAAGATCCGCGACGTCGCCAATCCCGACGGCACCAAGGTCTACAGCTTCGCCGAGGGCAAGGAGGCGCTGAAGAAGGGCCCGATCAACTACGAGGGCGCTTCCTCGGTGCTCGACTTCGACCAGTATGGCGACGTCTCGCCGGCCTTCGGCGTGTTCTTCATCGAGGGCGGCAAGCTGAACCGCCGCTACGTCGTCAACATCTGAAACGTCGGGTTCCGTCGCCTACGAGGCGGCGGAACCCGCTCCCTGTCCCGGTGCCCCCCAATGGCTTGCTCATGTTCTACGCCCAGCTCTTCGTGAACGGCCTGTTCCAGGGCCTCGTCATAGGCCTGGCCGCGCTGTCGATCACGCTCGTCTTCGGTATCGCCCGCTTCCCGAATGCGGCGACCGGCGATTCCATGACATTGGGGGCCTATGCCGCCCTGTCGGCGCACAAGGCCAGCGGCTCCTTCTTGCTCGCGGGCGTCAGCGCCGCCGGCGCCACCGGCATCGCCATGCTGCTGGCCTACTGGCTGGTGTTCCGCAAGCTCGCCAACCGCTCGGTCGTGGCGCTGCTCGTCGCCTCGATCGGCATCGCCTTCTTCCTGCGTGCCGTGCTCGGCGTGGCCTTCGGCCACGGCCAGCAGGTCTTCCAGATGCCGCTGTCGCGTCCGCACGTGTTCGGCGGGCTGCGCATCCTGCCGCTCGACCTGCAGATGGCGACCGTCGCCCTGGTCACGCTGATCGCCGTCTTCGGCCTGCTCTACCTGACGCCGATCGGGCGCCAGATGCGTGCCGTCGCCGACAACCGCGATCTCGCGCGGGTCTCGGGCATCCGCCCGGGCCGGGTCATGGTGGCGCTCTGGCTGCTCGCCGGCGCGGTCGCCGGCATCGCCGGGATGATGCTCGGCATGAAGACGATCGTCACGCCGGAGTTCGGCTGGGAGATGCTGCTGCCGGCCTTCACCGCCGCGATCCTCGGCGGCATCGGCTCGCCGGTCGGCGCGGTCGTCGCCGGTCTGATCCTTGGCGCGATGCAGGAGGTCGCCACGCCTTTCGTCGGCTTCACCTACAAGATCGCCATCGCCTTCGTGGTGATGCTGCTCGTCCTGCTGCTGCGTCCGCGCGGCCTGTTCGGCCGACTCGAGGGAGTGCGCTGATGGAAGCCTATCTCCTCGCGATCGGCATCATCGCGCTGATCTACGTGCTGCTCAGCCTCGGGCTGACGCTGCAATACGGCCTGACCGGGCTGATCAATTTCGGCCATGTCGGCTTCTTCGCGATCGGCGCCTACACCAGCACGCTGCTGGTGATGAACGGCGCGCCGTTCATCGTCGGCTTCGCCGCCGCCGCGCTGCTGGCGGGGATCGCGGCCTGGCCGATCGGGCTCGTCGCGCTGCGGCTGCGCGACGACTACTTCGCCATCGTCACGCTCGGCTTCTCCGAGGTGGTCCGCATCGTCCTGACCAGCGAGCGCTGGCTCACCCAGGGCGTCCAGGGCATCCCGGGCATCCCGCGCCTGTTCGACAGCCTCAAGGGAACGACCGGGCAGCTCGCCACCTTCGCCACCGTGCTGGTGGTGACGATCGCCGCCGCCTGGATGATCCGCCGCATCGCGGGATCGCCCTTCGGCCGCATCATCGAGGCGATCCGCGACAACGAGGAAGCGGTGCAGGCGCTCGGCAAGGATCCGCCGCGCTTCAAGATCCAGGTGCTGGTGGTCGGCGCTGCGCTCGCCGGCATCGCCGGTGCGTTCTACGCCCACTACATCACCTACATCGTGCCCGAGCAGTACATCCCGCTCGTCACCTTCTACGTCTGGATGGCGGTCATCATGGGCGGCGTCGGCCGGGTCTCGGGCGCCGTGGTCGGCTCCGTGATCCTCGTCGCCTTCCTCGAGGGCTCGCGCTTCATCCGCGACGTGATTCCCGGCATCTCGGCGGTCGACATGGCCTCGATCCGCATCGGGCTCGTCGGTCTGCTGCTGATCCTGTTCGTGCTGTACCGGCCGCAGGGCCTGATGGGGGACTACACAAAGCGATGACCCTCGAGATCCGCGATATCAGCAAGTCCTTCGGGGGCTTCAAGGCCCTCGACGGCATGACCCTGACGATCGACAGCAAGGGGCTGTTCGGCATCATCGGGCCGAACGGCGCCGGCAAGTCGACCCTGTTCTCGGTGGTCTCCGGCTTCCAGCATGCCGATTCCGGCGAGATCCGGATGGACGGCAAGGTCATCGACAAGCTGTCGCCGCCCGAGCGGGCGCGCGCCGGCATGGTCCGCACCTTCCAGGTGCCGCGCGAGTTCTCGCACCTGACGGTGCGGGAGAACCTGATGGCGGCGGCGCCGGGGCAGGCGGGCGAGAGCCTGGTCGGCCTGTTCTTCCGGCCGGGCCAGGTCCGCAAGGAAGAGGCGGCGATCGCCGAGAAGGTGGCGACCACGATCGAGTTCCTGCGGCTCGGCAAGGTCGCCGACGTGCCCTCCGGCAAGCTCTCCGGCGGCCAGAAGAAGCTGCTCGAACTCGGCCGCGCCCTGATGGTCGACCCCACGCTGATCCTGCTCGACGAGCCCTTCGCCGGCGTGAACCCGGTGCTGATCGGCGAGATCATGGAGCGCATCGCCGAGCTGAACACGCGCGGCATCGGCTTCGTCATCATCGAGCACGACCTGCAGGCCCTGACCCGGCTCGTGCCCCGTCTGGCGGTGATGGATCGCGGCCGCTTGCTGGCCGAGGGCGCGCCGGCCGCCGTGCTGGAAGACCCGGTCGTGCGTGAAGCCTATCTCGGAGGTGCGTCGTGACGCTGCTCGACATCAAGGACGTCCGCGGCGGCTATGGCGAGGTCGACATCCTCAACGGGATCTCGCTCTCGCTGGCGCAGGGCGAGATCCTGACGGTCGCCGGCACCAACGGTGCCGGCAAGTCGACCCTGGCCAAGGCGATCGTCGGCCTGCTGCCGCGCGTCTCCGGCACGATCCGCTTCGAGGGCCGCGACCTGCTGCCGCTCTCGACCGAGGATCGCGTCGCCGCCGGCATCGGCTATGTGCCGCAGGTCGCCAACGTGTTCGGCTCGATGACCATCCTGGAGAACCTGCAGGTGGTGGTCGGCGTGCGCGACCAGGCGGCCCGCATCCGCGAGCTGTTCGAGGCCTTCCCGCTGCTCGGTGAGCGCAAGCGTACCCGCGCCGGCTCGCTCTCCGGCGGCGAGCGCCAGCAGCTTGCCTTCGCGCGGGCGCTGATGACCCGGCCGCGGATGATGATCCTCGACGAGCCGACCGCGGCGCTGGCGCCGGCGAAGGTCGCCGAGGCCTTCGAGCTGATCAAGCGCCTGCCGACGCTCGGCGTCTCGGTGCTGGTGGTCGAGCAGCGCGCCCGGCAGTCGCTGGCGATCTCGGATACTGGCTGCATCCTCGATGGCGGCAAGGTCGCGCTCGAGGGGCAGGCCAAGAGCCTGCTCGACGATCCCAAGGCGGCCGAGCTCTATCTCGGCCAGCACTGACCCGGAACGGGCCGGTCCCCTGGACCGGCCCGTTTTTCATCCAGATCCGTCATCACGCCCGCGCGGATCGCCACGCGAGCCGCTATGCTGGCTCTCGCGGTGTCGCTCACAGGGGCAGGCCGCGCTGGCGAGACGGAGTGCGGCATGGCGGGAACGGTGACGGCGGGGCGCGGCCCGGCGATGTGGGGCATGCGGCTCGCCATGCGGGCGCTGCGCTCGCTTTCCGGCGTCGGGCTGATGCTCGGCACGCTGTTCTTCGCCGCCTCCCTGACGCCGAGCCTGGTGCCGCGCACCTATCTGACCCAAGGCGTGCTCGCCGGGGCGAGCTTCGCCGCCGGCTATGGCCTCGGCGTCGGCTGGCGCTGGCTCTGGCATTATCTCGAACTGCCGGCGCCGCAGGAGTTCTGGCGCCGGCGGGTCAACGCCGTGATGGCGGTGATCTGCCTCGGCGTGGCGCTGGTCTTCCTGCTGCGCGCAGCCGACGGCCAGAACTCGATCCGCGCCGTGATGGGCATGGCGCCGGTCGAGAGCGCCCATCCGGTGAAGCTCTGCCTGACCGCGCTGGCGACCTTCGCGGTGCTGCTGGCGCTGGGGCGGCTGTTCGCGCTGGCCGCACGGGCGATCGCGGCGCGGGCGCACCGGCTGGTGCCGCGGCGCGTCGCCAATGTCGTCGGCCTCGGCCTGGCGACGCTGTTGTTCTGGTCGCTCGCCAACGGCGTCCTGATCCGGGCGGCCTTCCCGCTGCTCGATTCCTCCTTCCAGCGCTATGACGCGCTGCTGGAACCGGAGCGGCCGCGGCCCGACGATCCGCTGCAATCGGGTGGGCCGGACTCGCTGGTCTCCTGGCGGGAACTCGGGCGGGCGGGGCGCGAATTCGTGGCCTCGCGCGCGACGGCGGCCGAGATATCCGCGCTGAGCGCGCGCCCGGCCAAGCAGCCGATTCGGCTCTATGTCGGCCTGCGCGCGGCGGAGGATACCGAGGGACGGGCCAGGATCGCGCTCGAGGAGATGAAGCGGGCGGGCGCCTTCGACCGCAAGGCGCTTGTGGTCATCACCCCGACCGGCACCGGCTGGGTCGATCCCTCGGCGATGAACGCGGCCGAGTTCCTGCTCGACGGCGACGTCGCCAGCATCGGGCTGCAATATTCCTATCTGTCGAGCCCGCTCTCGCTGCTGGCGCATCCCGAATACGGGGCCGATGCGGCGCGCGCGCTGTTCAACGCCGTCTATGCCCACTGGACGACCCTGCCGCGCGAGCAGAGGCCGAAGCTCTACCTGCACGGGCTCAGCCTCGGGGCGCTCAACTCGCAGAGCTCGGTCGAGATGCTGGAGATGATCGGCGACCCGATCGACGGTGCGCTGTGGAGCGGACCGCCCTTCGGCAGCCGGCTGTGGCGCTCGCTGACCAATGGCCGCAATCCCGGCTCGCCGGCCTGGCGTCCGGAATACCGCGACGGACGCTTCGTGCGCTTCATGAACCAGCACGGCACGAGCGTGCCGGCCGATGCGCCCTGGGGCGCGCTGCGGCTGGTCTATCTGCAATATGCCAGCGATGCGGTGACCTTCTTCGACTATCGCGACTTCTATCGCCGCCCGGCCTGGCTCGACGCGCCGCGCGGGCCGGACGTCTCGCCGCGGCTGCGCTGGTATCCGGTGGTGACGGCTCTGCAGATCGCGCTCGACATGGCGGTCGCGACCACGCCGCCCATGGGCTACGGGCACGTCTACGCGCCCGAGCACTATGTCGATGCCTGGCTGGCGGTGACCGGGGTCGAGGGCTGGAGCGCGGAGGCGGTCCAGCGGCTGAAGCACCAGCTCGCCGAGCAGGCCCGCCGCGCCGGGGAGGGCGCGGGGGACGAGGCGAGCTACAGTAACCGCGGCGGCTGAGCTGCCGGGTCAGGCGGCGCAGGCAGCGGCCGGGCCGCCGCCGGCCAGCGCCCGCTCCCGCGGCATGGCGAGCACATGGCTGCCGGTGGTGTCGGGCGCGAAGGTCACGGCGAAGGCGGCCGCGTCGAGCAGCTTGGCGAGGTCGATCCCGGTCGAGACGCCCATGCGCTCGAACATGTAGACGAGGTCCTCGCTGGCGATGTTGCCGGTAGCGCCCGGCGCGAAGGGGCAGCCGCCGAGGCCGCCCGCCGCGCCGTCGAAGGAGCGGATGCCGGCCTGATAGGCCGCGAGCACGTTGGCGATGCCGAAGCCGGCGGTGTCGTGGCCGTGGAAAGACCAGCGCGTCTGCGGGAAGGCCGAGAGGCAGCGCTGGGCCAGCCGACCGACATGGTCGGGCAGCGCCATGCCGGTGGTGTCGGCCAGCGTCAGTTCGATGTCGTCGCGGATCGCGGCGATGCGCGCGATTGTCGCCATCACCGCCTCCTCGTCCATCGTGCCGACGAAGGGGCAGTGGAAGCTGGTGGCGAGCCCGATGCGCACGGTGAGGCGCCGCTCGGGATCGACTTCCGCCAGCGTCGCGGCAAGATCGTCGATCGAGGCTGCGGTCGGCCGGCGCACATTGCTCATATTGTGCGCGTCCGACATCGAGATCACGAAGATCAGCTCGTCGATACCCGCTTCGATGGCGCGGCGCGCGCCCTTGCCGTTGGGCACCAGCGCGACCTTGTGCAGCCCGGGCAGCTGCCCCATGCCGGCCACGACCTCGTCCATGTCCGCCATTTGCGGGATCGCCTTGGGGCTGACGAAGGAGCCGATCTCCATCCGGGTGACGCCGGCATCGACCAGCTTGTGAATCAGCTGGATCTTGGCGGCGGTGGGGACGAAGGACGCGATGTTCTGCAACCCGTCGCGCGGGGCGACCTCGACGATCTCGACCTTGCTCATGGCATCATCCTCCCTTGGCGACGCGATTTGGCGGCGTCGCGTTGCGGGAAGGCTTAAGGCCCGCGGGCGGCCGGGACCATTATCGATTGGGAAGCGCTCCCTTCGCGGGTCGAAAAGGTAGGGCGACGGGAGAGGGCCCGCGCAGGTGGTTGAGCAGCAGCCTGGCCGAGGCGGTGAGCTTGGGCTCGTCGCGCGTGCAGATCATCAGCCGCCGCAGCGCCCAGGGCTCGGAGAAGGGCACGCTGGTGACGTGCGGATTGGAGCAGTAGATGCGGGCGATGCCGGCGGGGACGATCGTCAGCCCGAAGCCGCATTCCACCATCTGCACCGCGGCGGTGAAGGTGACGACCTCGATCCGGTTGGAGAGGGCGATCCCGGCCCCGGCCGCCGAATCGGCGACGAGCACCTGCAGGGACGAGCCCGTCTCCAGGCTGATGAAGTCGTAGCCTTCGATGTCCTGCAGGGTGAGGCTGTCGCGCCCGGCGAGGGCGTGCGTGACCGGCAGCAGCGCGACGAGGGCGTCGCTCTTGTATTCGAAGATCTGCAGCCCTTCCGGCATATGGGTCGGCTCCGCGAAGATGCCGATATCGCCCAGGCCGTCATACATGGACTGGATGACGTTCGGCGTCGTCTCCTCGCGCAGCACCACGCGGATGCGCGGGTAGAGATCCCGGAAGGCGGCGAGCTCGCGCGGCAGGTGCTGGACGACGGCGGACTGGTGGGCGTGCAGCCGGGCCTGGCCCTCCTCGCCGCTGTTGAAGCCGCTGAGTTCCGCCGCCATGCGGTTCACGTCGTCGAAGAGCCCGGCCGTGTGCCGGGCCAGCACCTCGCCGGCGGGCGTCGCGGTCATGCCGCGGGCGTGGCGGTAGAACAGCGGCGTGCCGATCTCGAATTCGAGATCCTGGATGCGCTTGCTGATCGCCGAGGGCGCGATGTGCTCGCGCTCGGCCGCCTTGGTCATGTTCCCCTGCCGATACACCGCCAGGAACATGCGCAGCGTCGTCAGATCCGGCCGGAAATTCATGCTCTTCGCCACTGGTTGGCCGTGTGTTCACCGAACGCGAACGCACGCATTCCGATTCACGACTATTCGCACGCCCGACTTTGCATAGTGTCACCGGCCAACGTCGGACGAAGCACGACGATCGATCACAATGCGGCGGCCGGAGCAAGCCGCCTGGGCAGGTTACGTCTACCGGGAGGTTTCATGTTCTCCGTCGCAAGCAGCGCGCTCACCTTCGTGGGCGAGGGGCTTTCGCGCCCCGAATGCATCATGGCCACCCGGTCCGGCGACCTGTTCATGCCGGACAAGCGTGGCGGCATCGCGGTGGTGCGCGCCGACGGCCGCACCGAGCTGATCAAGGCCAAGAACGCGCCGAACGGCTTCATGCCGAACGGGTTCGCGCTGATGCCGGATCGCAGCTTCCTGATCGCCGATCTCGGCCCCGAGGGCGGCGTCTGGCACATGGCGCCCGACGGCACGATGACGCCGAAGCTGATGGAGATCGACGGCAAGCATCTCGAGCCGACCAATTTCGTCGGCATCGATGCCAAGGGGCGGGTCTGGGTCAGCGTCTCGACCCGGATGGTCCCCCGTGAGCTCTCGATGCAGAAGGGCCACGCCGACGGCTACATCATCCTGATCGACGAGAAGGGCGCGCGCATCGTCGCCGACGGCCTCGGCTTCACCAACGAGGCCATCGTCGATCCCAGCGGCCAGTGGCTCTACGTCAACGAGACCATCGCGCGCCGCACCAGCCGCTTCGCCATCGCCGAGGACGGCTCGCTCGGCAAGCGCGAGACCTTCGCGGAATACGGCGCGGCGAGCTTCCCGGACGGCTTCGCCTTCGACGAGGAGGGCGCGATCTGGACGGTGACCGTGGTCTCGAACCGCGTCATTCGCACCACGCAGGACGGCAAGCAGGAGCTGATCTTCGAGGACGCCGACGCCGATGCGGTCGCCGCAGCCGAGGCCGCCTTCCAGAACGGTACCTACAACCGCGCCCATCTCGACGCCGGCGGCAAGCGGCCTTCCGGCAACCTCTCCGGCCTTGCCTTCGCCGGGCCCGATCTCAAGACAGTCTATCTCGGCTCGCTGTTCGCGCCGCACCTGGCGTCGTTCCGCTCGCCGATCGCCGGCGCGCCGCCGGTTCACTGGACCTTCTGATCACAGGCGAACGCAGCCGCACGACCATCAACGACGAGCGGGCCGCACAGGCGCCCGCCACCCCAGGGAGAGAAACGACATGGACTACCGGATCGACCGGCGCAGCCTGATGGGCGGTGCGCTGCTGGGCGGGGCAGCAATCGGCATGCCGAGCATCGCGCGGGCCCAGACCAAGACGCTGAAGATCGCCACGATCGCGCTGGTCAACAGCCCCTGGCACAAGGCGCTGATGCGCTTCAAAGAGGTCGTCGATACCGAGAGCAACGGCCGCTACACTGTCAACGTGTATACGGACGGGCAGCTCGGCGACATCTCGCAGCTGCTCTCGGCGATGCAGCTCGGCACGGTCGAGTTCTCCTATTTCGGCCTGTCCTCGATCTCGTTCGTGCGCGGCGGCGAGGCCTTCAACGTCCTCTACGTGCCGTATCTCTTCAAGAACGGCGAATGGGGCGAGAAAATCCTCAACACCGACCCCGAGATCCAGGAGATGTTCGGCAAGGTCGCCTCGTCGGCCGGCGTGCGCGTCTTCGGCGCCTGGGGGCAGCGCTCCTCGCGCGCCATCCAGAGCACCAAGGGCCCGATTATGAAGCCCGAGGACGTGAAGGGCATGCGCCTGCGCATTCCGTCCATCCCGATGCTGCGCGCCATGTTCGACCGCCTCGGCGTGCAGTCGACGCCGCTCGGCATGCTGGAAATCTACAGCGCCCTGTCGCGCGGCACGGTCGACGGCCAGGACAACGGCTTCGATCTGGCGATCCCGCCGCGCTTCCACGAGGCGGCGAAGTTCTGGTCGGCCACCGACCACGTCAACGAGCTGGTCGGCTTCTTCGTCTCCGAGCGCTTCTGGAAGGGCCTGAACGAGACCGACCGCGAGCTGTTCCGCAAGGCCTCCAAGGCCGCCGGCGCGGTGACCACCGACCTGACCAAGAAGCTCGACAACGAGGCGCTCGAGATCCTCAAGGCCGCCAACTGCACCTATGTCGTTCCCGACCGCGACGCCTTCCGCAAGGCGGTCGCCGGTGTCGAGGATGAGTTCGAGGGCAAGATGTGGCCGAAGGGCCTCGTCGCCCGCCTGCGCAAGCTGCAGGAGGCCTGATGCCCGCGCGCGAGGTCGATGAGCGGCGGGAGGATCCGTCCTCCCGCCCGGGCGGGGTGCGCCTTCTGAGCGTGCCCGTGCACTATCTGGAGGCGCTGACCCGGCTGCTGGTGATCCTGGCCCTGGCGGTCGTGCTGCTCTTCACCGTGGGCCAGGTCGCTGACCGCTACGTGTTCAAGAGCCAGTTCGACGCGCACGACCAGATCGCGCGCATCGGCATGGTCTGGATGGCCTTCCTCGGCTTCGCGCTCGGCGTCCGCAGTCGCACGAACATCCGCATCGAGGTGATCCAGCACTTCCTGCCCGATGGCGTGAAGCGCGTCGCCGGCGTGGTGCTCGACATGATCATGCTCGCGGTCACCGGCTTCCTGGTCTTCAACGGCTGGCAGTTGCTCGAGGTCGGCTCCTTCCAGGCGATCATGGGCACGCCCTTCTACTACGACGTGATGTACGGCGCGCTTCTCTGCGGCCTTGTCCTTCTCATGATCTTTCTCGTGCTCCGCATCGCGGACACGCTCTTCGGCGGACGCCTCGGCGTCGATGCGGTGACCGGCCATGATGATCATCGCTAGTACGCTCATTTTCTTCGGCCTGTTGGTCGCGGGGCTCGATGTCGGCTTCGCGATGATCCTGGCCGCGACGATCGGCATGCTGCTGCATGGCGGCATCGATCCGGTGATGGCGCCGCTGACGGTCGTCTCCGGCGTGGACAGCGCCGCGCTGATCACCGTGCCGCTCTTCGTGCTGGCCGGCGAGATCATGAACCGCGGCGGCGTCACCCGCCGCCTCATCGAATGGTCCACCGCCATGGTCGGCCATCTGCGCGGCAGCCTCTCGCAGGTCGCGCTGATGACCAACCTGATCATGGCCGGCATTTCGGGCTCCGCCGTCGCCGATGCGACCGCGACCGGCTCGATCATGATCCCGGCCATGAAGAAGGAGGGTTACAAGCCCGGCTACGCCGCCGCCGTGATCGCGGCCGGCGCGATGCTCGGGCCGATCCTGCCGCCGTCGATCCCGCTGATCATCTACGCGATCATGGCCAATCTCTCGATCGGCAAGCTGTTCCTCGCCGGCGTCGTGCCGGGGCTGATGCTCTTCGTCGGATACATGGTCATCTGCTCGTGGGTCGCGCGGCGCGAAGGCTATGCCGCCAAGCCGCCCGCGACCTGGCGGGAGCGGGCGAGCGCGACGCGCGGCTCGATCTGGGCGCTGCTCGTTCCGGTGCTGATCATCGTCGGCATCCGCTCGGGCGTGATCACCGAGACCGAGGCCGCGGGCGTGATCTGCGTCTATGCGCTGATCGTCGGCATCGTGATCTATCGCGACCTGCAGCTGCGCAGCCTTGGTGAGGTGTTCTTCTCGGCGGGCCGGACCTCGGCAGTGATCCTGTTCCTGCTGGCGGCGGCGGGGCCGTTCTCCTGGCTGCTCAACGAGTCGCACATCGCCACCCAGATCTCGCAGGCGATCCTCTCGCTGTCGGACAATCCGCTGGTGATCCTGCTGATCGTGAACCTGATGCTGTTTATCGTCGGCATGATCCTGGAGCCCCTGCCGGCGCTGGTGATGTTCGTTCCGACGTTGCTGCCGATCCAGGCCCAGCTCGGGATCGACCCGATCCAGTTCGCGATGATCGTGGTGCTCAACCTGATGATCGGGATGCTGCATCCGCCGATCGGGCTGCTGATCTTCGTGACCGGTGCGGTGGGACGCGTCCCGCTCTGGCCGATCGCGGTGCAGCTGCTGCCCTTCCTCGGCTGGTCCGTGACGGTGCTTGTGCTGATCTCGCTGTTCCCGGGCATCGCGACCTGGTTGCCGAACGCTTCCTTCTGATTTCTGACGAGACTGAAATGCCCTTAACCGGACTCCGCATCGTCGATCTCACCCGGGTGATCTCCGGGCCCTTCTGCACGATGCTGCTCGCGGACCTCGGAGCCGACGTCATCAAGGTCGAGCCTCCGGGCGAGGGCGATCCCCTGCGCGGCCAGGGCAGCGGCAGGGACGGGCTGAGCTGGTATTACGCCTCGTTCAACCGCAACAAGCGCTCAGTCGTCCTCGACCTGAAGACGCCGGAGGGCAAGCAGGGGCTCGAGGCGCTGCTGGCGACGGCCGATGCGGTGGTCGACAATTTCCGGCCGGGCGTGATGGCCCGGCTGGGCTTCGGCGACGAGCGCCTGCAGGATCTCCGGCCCGGCATCGTCAGCTGCTCGATCTCGGGCTTCGGCGCGGACGGTCCCTATCGCGACCGCCCGGCCTTCGACTTCATCGCCCAGGCGATGAGCGGCTTCATGAGCGTCAATGGCGGCCGGGACGACCCGCCGCTGCGCAGCGGCCTGCCGATCAGCGACCTGGTCTGCGGCATGTACGGGGCGCTCGGCCTGTGCGCGGCGCTGCTGGGGCGCGAGCGCAACGGCAATGCCGAGCGCGTCGACGTCAACCTGACCAGCTCGATGGTGAGCCTGCTCGCCTATGTCGCCTCGCATTACTTCGCGACCGGCACCGTGCTGCCGAAGACCGGCAACGACCATCCGATCGCGGCGCCCTATGGGCTCTTCCGCACCCGTGACGGGCAGATTGCGATCGCGCCGAGTGACAACACCTTCTTCGGGCGGCTGATGGATGCGCTCGAACTGCCGGAGGTGAAGGCGGATCCCGATTTCGCCGATAATTTCGGCCGGGTAAAACACCGCGACCGTCTGCAGGTGCTCGTCGAGGGCAAGCTGGCCCTGGCGGATTCCGCCGAGTGGATCGAGCGGCTCAACGCGGCCGGCGTGCCCTGCGGGCCGGTCTACGACCTGCACGGCGTCTTCTCGGATCCGCAGATCCAGTCGCAGAACATGGCGATCGACGTGCCGACGCCGGCGAACGGCACGGTGCGCATGCTCGGCTTCCCGATCAAGCTGACGCAGCGGCCCTGCCATGTCCGCCGCCCGCCGCCGGCGCTGGGCGAGCATACCGAGGAACTGCTCGCCGAGGCTGCGGCCGCCAAGCGCCGCGCCTGATCGCAGGCCGGCCGCCGCCGATGTGAGCTGTCCGCAAGGGACGGTTGCGTCGGCGGGCTGCGTTCCGGCGCGGCTTTCGCATCGGGCGGGCCGGCGGCGATGGTTGCCCTGCCGGCCTTGGGCGGGGCAGGCTGGTCGCGCGCCGGTCCCTGCTCAGACGAAGGCTCGCCATGCCCTGCGATATCGACCGTTTCCTCGAAGACCTCGACACGCTGCGGCGCATCGGCGCCTACAAGACCGGTGTCCACCGGCCGACCTATTCGCCGCAGGACATGGAATCGCGGCACTGGCTGGCGGCGCGCCTCGCCGAGGCCGGGCTGGAGCCGACGATCGACGGCATCGGCAACGTCTTCGGTCGCCACAAGGGCGAGGGCCCGCATGTGCTCGCCGGCAGCCATCTCGAGACGCAGAACCATGCCGGCTGGCTCGACGGCGCGCTCGGCGTCGTCTCGGCGCTGGCGCTGGCCCGCGCCGGACTGCCGGTCGATGTCTGCGCCTATGCCGACGAGGAATCGCATTTCGGTGGTGGCTTCCTCGGCAGCCGCTCGCTGGTCGGCGCCCTGTCGGACGCCAATATCGACGCCGCGACGAACCGCTATGACGGCACGCCGCTGCGCACCGCCCTGGCGCAGGCCGGGCTCGCCGGCAGGCCGCGCCTCGCTCTGGAGCAGGATCGTTATCTCGGCGCTTTCGAGATGCATATCGAGCAGGGCACGCAGCTCGAGCGGGCGGGGAAGCGCATCGGCGTGGTCTCCGGTATCGTCGGCGTCCGGCAATGGCTGATCAGCTTCGAGGGCAAGCAGGACCATACCGGCGGCACCACGATGGAGGAGCGGCGCGATGCCGGCCTCGCCGCCGTGCGCTTCCTGGCCGCGCTCGACGAGGCCTTCCCGCGCATCCGCGGCGAGCGCAGCACCTGGACGACCGGGCGCATCGCGCTCGATCCCAACGCGCCGCACGTCATTCCCGGCCGCGCCGAGGTGACCTTCCAGTTCCGCGACATCTCGGATGCGGTGCTCGACCGCATGGAGGACTGCCTGCGCGCGCTGGTGCTGGAGGCGAACCGGCGCGACCGCTGCCCGGCGACGCTATCGCCGATCGCGCGCATCGAGCCGGCGCTGTGCGAGGAGCGCTTCCAGCAGGCCTTCGCCTCGGCGGCCGAGGAGATCGCGCCCGGCTGCGCCCAGGCGATGCCGAGCGGGGCGATCCACGACAGCCAGCTCATCGCCCGCAAGCTGCCGATGGCGATGCTGTTCGTGCCGTCCAAGGACGGCGTCAGCCATCACTGGACCGAAGATACCGACCGGGACGACCTGGCGCTCGGCATGAAGGTGCTGTTCGAGGGCGTGCGGCGCATCCTCGCCTGAGCGGCGTGAGCTAAAACCGGCAGCGGCGCGACCTGCGCGCCGTTGCCCGCATTCGGCTCAGTTGCGCCGCAGATAGGCGAGGACGCTGTCCAGGGGCTCGACGTCGCCGAACTTGGCGTCGATGTCGAACAGGTTCCAGGCGAGGGCGCCGTCGATCCGGTCGCCGACCGCCTCGCGCACCACGATCGGGCGGAAGCCCTCGGCGATGGCGTCCTCGCAGGAATGGCGCACGCAGGCCGAGGCGGTGACGCCGGTCAGCACCACGGTGTCGACCGCCATGCCCTTCAGCATGCTCGACAGGTTGGTGCCGTGGAAGGCGCTGGCCCGCTTCTTGACGATGACGAACTCGCCCTCACGCGGCGCGAGCTCGGCGTCGATCTCGACCTCCCAGCTGCCGGCCTTCATCGCCTCGATCGGCACCTTGCGCGACCATAGCCCCATATCGCTGTTGGGCCCTTCGGTGACGTCGTAGGCGGTGGTGGTGAATACCACCGGGAGGTTGCGCGCGCGGAAGGCGTCGAGCAGGCGGCGATTGGCCGGGACGACGCTGTCCATGCCGGTGCAGGAGAACGGGCTGCCCGGCCGCGTCCAGCCATTGGCCATGTCGATGACCACCAGAGCCGCCTTGCTGCCGTAGCCGACGCGCCGCTCGAAGCCGCGCGCGTCGTAGAAGGCCGCGTTGCGGGCGAACAGCGCCTGCAGGGTTTCGCTCATGACATCCGGCATCGGTCAGTCCTCGCTGGCTGGGTTCAGGCGATGTGCGCGTAGCGCGGCGTCTCGTGGTCGATGACGGGCGCCATCGCCTGCGCCATGGCGAGCAGCCGCGCATCGGCCTGGCGCGGCGCCACGACCTGCACGCCGACCGGCAGGCCCTTCGGCCCGGTGGTGCAGGGAATGGCGAGGCAGGGCACGTGCAGCAGCGTCCACATCGCGTTGAAGACGTGGTCGCCGGTGCTGTAATGGCTCTCCGGCGCCTCGCCGCAGGAGGCGGGGGTCAGTACCACGTCGAAATCGGCATAGAGCGCCTCGAAGGCCTTGCGAGCGGTCGCGGCGAGGTCGTAGGCGGCGAGCAGCCGTTCGGGGGTGATGCCGAGCGCGTTGTCGACCCGCTCGTGAAAATCGCCATGCAGGCGGTCGCCGAATTCCAGCGCCACGTCGAGGAAAGAAGCGCGGCCCTCCGCCATCATGATGGTGTTCTGGGCCTCGAACATGCCGTCGAACAGCGGGGGCAGCACGAGTTCGGTGACGCTGGCGCCGGCCTGTGCCAGCCGCGCGCAGGCGGCTTCGAGCGCCGCCTCGCCGGCGGGCTCGATCTTCGACCAGAACGGCGTGCGACACCAGGCGACGCGCAGCGAGGCGATGTCGGGCGACGCGATCTCGCCGGCCTCGTGCAGGCGGAAGGCTTTCGCGACCAGCGTCAGGTCGTCGACCGAGCGGCCGTACCAGCCGATCGTGTCGAGCGAGTTGGCGTATTGCTTGGCCCCCTCGCGGCTGACCGAGCTCCATGTCGGCTTCAGCCCATAGATGCCGTTGAAGGAGGCCGGGCGGATATGCGAGCCGCCGGTCTGCGTGCCGAAGGCGAGCTGCACCTGCCGGTCGCCCACCGCGGCGCCGGAGCCGGAGGAGGAGCCGCCCGGCGTGTGCGCGGCATTCTGCGGATGGCGCGTCGCGGCGCGCCGGCCGGCGGCGGCGAATTCCAGCGTGTCGGTCTTGCCGAGGATGACGGCGCCGGAAGAACGGGCGACGGCGACGCAGGCCGCGTCCCGCGCCGGGCGGTAGTCCTGGAACACCGGCGAGTTGTGGGTGGTGGGCATGTCGCAGGTGTCGATCATGTCCTTCACGCCGAGCGGCAGGCCGTGCAGCGGGCCCATCGGCGCGCGCTTGTCGAGCTCGCGGGCGATGGCGATGGCGCGCGGCTTGTCGAGATAGAGCCAGGCCTTCACCGTGGCGTCGCGCGCTTCGATGCGCTCCAGGCAGGAACGGGTCAGCGCCTCGCAGGTCAGGGCGCCGTCGCGGATCTTCGCGGCGGCCTCGGCCGCGGTCATGAAGCAGGGTTCCATGGCGATGCCTTTCAAGCGGCGCGGAGGATGGCGGCGCGTTCCTCGGCGCCGGTGTCGATGACCGTCTGCAGGGTGCGGGCGACCGAGAGCAGCCTCGCGTCCGACAGGCGCGGCCCGACCAGCTGGATGCCGACCGGCAGGCGCTGTTCGCCCAGCACGGCAGGAATGGCGACGCAGGGCGTATGCAGCAGCGTCCACAGGCCGTTGAAGATCCAGTCTCCCACCGTGTGCAGGCCCTTCGGCGCCTCGCCGGTCGAGGCCGGGGCCAGAACGGCGTCGTAGCCGGAAGCGATCGCGTCGAACTCCTTGCGGCAGGCGTCGGCGAGGTCGTAGGCGGCGACGAGCTTCTCGGGCGTCACGCCGCGCCCGCCTTCGACGGTCAGGCGAAGTTCGGGGTGCAAGGTACTGCGATGGCGCAGGTATTCATCATAGAGAGCGACACCGCCATCGCCAAACATGATCATGGTGTGGGCTTCGGAGAGGTCGGCGAAATGCGCCGGCAGCACGATCTCCTCGATGATCGCGCCCGCCCGTCGCAGCCGCTCGACGGAAGCCGCCATGGCGGCCTTGGCGCCGGCTTCGGCCTTGGCCCAGAACGGCGTCTCGCAATAGCCGATCCTCAGCCCGGCGGCGGCCGGGGCGGTGAGGGTCTCGATGGCGGGGAGGCGGAAGGCCTGCGCGCCGAGGATCAGGTCGTCGACCGAGCGGCCATACCAGCCGACCGTGTCGAGGATCGCCGAGATCATGTGCACGCCCTCGCGGCTGACCGTGCCCCAGGACGGCTTGATCGCGTAGATGCCGTTGAAGGAGGCCGGCCGGATATGCGAGCCGGCAGTCTGCGTGCCGAAGGCGCACTGGACCTGGAAGTCGCCCACCGCCGCGCCGGAGCCGGAGGAGGAGCCGCCCGGGGTGTGGGCGAGGTTGTAGGGATTGCGGCTCGCCGCCTTGCGGGAGTTGTAGGCGAATTCGACGGTATCGGTCTTGCCGAGGATGATCGCGCCGCTATGGCGCACGATCGAGACGCAGGCGGCGTCCCGGGTCGGGCGGTGGCCTTGCCAGTCCGGCGAGTTGTAGGTCGTCGGCATGTCGGCGGTGTCCATGATGTCCTTGACGCCGAAGGGGATGCCGTGGAGCGGGCCGGTGGGCGGGCGCTTGTCGCGTTCCCGCGCCTGCCGGATGGCGAGTTCCGGGTCGACATGCAGCCAGGCGCGCACCGCCGGGTCGCGCGCCGCGATCCGCTCCAGGCAGGAGCGGATCAGCGTCTCGCTGGTCAGCGTGCCGGCGCGGATCGCCGCCGCGGCCTCGGCCGCGGTGAGAAAGCAGGGTTCGGTCTTGCTCATGTCAGCCTCGCAGCGGCGTCGCGGTGAAGAGATGGGCCGGCTCGTCCTCTTCCGAGGGCATGCGCGGGATGGCGAGGCCGGTCTCGCGCACCATGGTCGCGATCTCGGCCAGCCGGGCGAACTGGTCTTCGGGGAAGCCGGCGAGCCCGTGCCGGGCGGCGTAGAGGCGGACTTCGTCGGTGGTGCTGGTCAGGTCGGTCGCGGGCATGGCGGTGTTCCGGATCAGATCGCGGGACGGCGGTCGCGCCAGGGCGTGGCGCTTTCATAGGCTTGCGCCACGCGCAGCACGGTCGCTTCGTCGAAGAAGCGCCCGGCGATCTGCGCGTTGAGCGGCAGGCCGCCGGCGTCGAAGCCGGTGCAGACCGAGAGCGCCGGGTGGCCGGTGACGTTGAACACCGTGGTCGCCGTGTCGGCGGTGAAGGGCGTGATCGTCTCGGGCTCGTCGAAGCGCGGCGCGACGTGGAAGGCGCCCGCCATCAGCAGCGCGTCGCAGGAGCGCACCAGCGCGTCGGTGGCAGCGACCAGGGACCGCCGCAGCCGCGTCGCCGCGAGATAGTCGGCGGCGCGGACTGTGAACCCCGCCATCATCTTCTCGCGCAGCGCCTGGCCCATCAGGGCGGAGCGGTCGCGGAAATCGGCCTCGTGGATCGAGAGCGACTCGGCCCAGTTGATGACCTTCGTCACGGTGCGATACTGCGCCAGCGGCGCCGGCAGCCTGACCTCGCGGATGATCGCGCCTTGCGCCTCCAGGATGAGCGCCGCCTCCTCGAGCGCCGCGGCATTGGCCGCGTCGAGCGCCTCGCCCTCCGGGCCGAGATCGCGGACGACGCCGATGACAAGCCCCTTCACGCCGGCATGCAGGTTCTTGCGATAGTCGGGGACCGGCTCGTCGGGGCAGGATGGATCGTCTGGATCGAAGCCCGCGATCGCCTGCATCACGATGGCGTTGTCCTCGACCGTCCAGGTCAATGGCCCGGTATGGTCGAGCGACCAGCAATTGGGCAGGCAATGCGCCCGGCTGACCCGGCCGAAGCTCGCCTTGAAGCCCTGCAGGCCGCAGGCGGCGGCCGGCAGGCGGATCGAGCCGCCGGTGTCCGAGCCGAGCGCGAACATCGCCGTGCCGGCCGCGACCGCCGCGCCGGCGCCGGTGGAGGAGCCGCCGGTGAAGCGCGCGAGATCCCAGGGATTGCGCGCGACCGCGAAGGGCAGGTCGTGATAGACCCCGCCATTGCCGGTGCCGTACTCCCAGGTGTTGAGCTTGCCGAGCAGGATCGCGCCCGCGGCCTCGAGCCGGGCGACCGCGGTCGCCGTGGTGGACGAGACATGGTCGAGCATCAGGCGCGAGCCCGCGGTCGTGCGGATGCCGGCGACGTAATAATTGTCCTTCACCGCGAAGGGGATGCCGTGCAGCGGGCCTTTCCAGCGCCCGGCGCGGATCTCGGCCTCGGCGGCGACGGCGGCGGCGCGCGCCCGCTCGGCCGTGACGGTGATGTAGCTGTGCAGCGTGCCGTCCACCGCCGCGATGCGCCCGAGGAAGGCCTCGACCAGCGTGACCGGCGAAAGCGCGCCGGCCCCGATCAGCCGCGAGGCTTCCGCGACGCCGAGATGATGGAGCGGCCGGCCGGTCCCTGCGAACGAGGCCGAGGCGGTGGGCTTGTTCATGATGGTTCCTTCATTCGGCCGGCACCCGCGAGGGCGCGTGATCGGGAAAGGCGGGCATGATCCCGGCGGCGCGCAGCAGCCGGAAGGCGAAGGGCGAGGACAGGATCACCAGGAAGATCCGCACCAGGTGGAAGGCGACGATGATCGGCACGTCGAGGCCGAGCACCTTGGCCGTGATGCACATCTCGGTGACGCCGCCCGGCGAGGTGGCGAGGATCATGTTGGCCGGCGCGATCCCGGTCAGGCGCGAGACCAGCAGGCCGACCGCGGCGCAGCCGGCCATCAGCACCGCGAGGTTCAGCATCGCGGCGGGAATGAAGCGGCGCATGCGCGACATCAGCGAACGCTCGAACTGCGAGCCGATCTGGGTGCCGATCAGCACCTGACCGGCGGCCGAGAGCCAGGTCGGGACGGCGGAGAGCCCCGCTTCCGAAATCCCGAGAACGCAGCCGGCCGCCATCGGCCCGAGCAGCCAGGCATTGCGGAAGCGCAGCCGGTGCAGCAGCGCCGAGACGGCGAAGGAGAAGGCGAGGGTCGCGACCAGCCCGGGCGCCGAGACAGGCAGCGTGGCCGGGCCGGCGACGATGGCATGGCCGCCCGCCCCGCCGAGCGTCAGTAGGCTCGGGATCAGGATGGTGACCGTGACGACGCGCAGCAGCTGCATCACGGCGATCGGCAGCGGCTTCCCGCCGAAGCGCTCGCCGATCATGCTCATCTCGGCAATGCCGCCGGGAACGCTGCAGAAAAAGGCGGTGACGCGGTCGACGCCGGCGGTGCGCGCCAGCAGGAAGGAGGCGGCGACGCCGATGACGAGGGTGGTCGCCCCGGCGGCGACGATCACAGGCAGGTAGGACAGCACCGTCTGCGCCGCCTGGGGCGTGAAGTAGAGGCCGAGCGCCGTGCCGAGCACCAGCATGCCGGCGACGCGGCCGGTCCGCCAGCCGGAGACCGGCAGCCCGGCGAAGGTGGCGATGCCGCTGAAGACGATCGGGCCGATCATCCAGGGCAACGGCGCGCCGAGGCGGGCGAAGAGGGTGCCGCCGGTCGCGCCGATGGCGAGGCCGAGTGCAAGACGCCAGAACGATCCGTGAGGTGGCATGGCGATGTCGGCTCAGCTCGCCTTCAGCAGCGGCGCGCGGGCGAAGGCCGGGCCGGACTCGTATTGCAGGCAGCGCGCCTGCTGGCCGGCCTCCAGCGCGACCAGCTCTGGCTGACGGCCCAGGCAGGGCTCGCGCGCCGCCGCGCAGCGCGGCGCGAAGGCGCAGCCGGCCGGCAGGTCGGTGAGGTCGGGTGGCGCGCCGGGGATCGGGTCGAGCGTCACGCCGCGCATGTCGGCATGGATCGTCGAGTTCATCAGCCCTTGCGTGTAGGGATGACGCGGCCGCGACATGATCTGCTCGACCGAGCCGGTCTCGACGAAGCGGCCGGCGTACATCACAGCCATCTTGTCGGCGACCTCGCAGGCGACGCCGAGGTCGTGGGTGACGAAGATGATGCCCATGCCGAGCTCGCGCTGCAGCTGGCGCAGCAGCAGCAGGATCTGGATCTGCACCGTGGCGTCGAGCGCCGTGGTCGGCTCGTCGGCGAGCAGGAGCTTGGGGTTGCAGGCGAGGGCGAGCGCGATCATGGCGCGCTGGCGCAGGCCGCCCGAAAGCTCGTGCGGATAGGCCTCCAGCCTCCGCTTCGCCGAGGGCACCTGCACAAGCTCCAGCAGTTCGAGCGCCCTTCCATGGGCGGCGCGATAGGAGATGCCCTCATGGCAGACCAGCGTCTCGGCGATCTGCTGGCCGACGGTGAAGACCGGGTCCAGCGCGGTCATCGGCTCCTGGAAGATCATCGAGATCAGCCCGCCGCGGATACTGCGCAACTGGCCGGCGCCGAGGCCGAGCACGTCGATGCCGTCGACGGTCACGCGTCCGTCGAGCCTGGCTGTGGCCGGGAAGAGGCGCATCAGGGCGCGCAGCGTCACGCTCTTGCCGGAGCCGGATTCCCCGAGCACGCACATGGCCTCGCCGCGCGCCAGACTGAAGGACACGCCGTTGACCACGCTGATGTCGAGGTCGCGCCCGGTGAAGCGGACCGTGAGGCCGTCGACGTCGACGAGCGGGGCGGCCGCGTTCATCGTCTCGCTCATGACCGGGCTCCTTCGGCGGGGGCGGCGCTGTGGCCGGAGCCCGGCCGGTGGACATGGCAGGCGACAGGGTGCGCGGCCCCGCCGAGCACGCTGCCGAGCGCCGGCTCGCGCTCGGCGCAGACCGGCTCGGCCAGCGGGCAGCGCGTGCGGAAGCGGCAGCCGCTCGGCGGGTTGATCGGATTGGGCGGGTCGCCGGAGAGCGGCGGCGTCTGCATGCGCCGGGCCGGGTCCATGGACGGGCGCGAGGCGAGCAGGGCGCGGGTATAGGGGTGCTTCGGCGCGCGGTAGATCTCGTCGACCGGGCCGATCTCGACCGGCTTGCCGAGATACATCACCAGCACCCGGTCGCTGATGTACTGGATGACGTTGAGATCGTGCGAGATGAAGATGTAGGTCAGCTCGAGCTTGCGCTTCAGCTCCTGCAGCAGGTTGAGCACCTGTGCTTCCACCGATTTGTCGAGCGCCGAGACCGCCTCGTCGAGGATCAGGAGCCGCGGGCTCATGGTCAGCGCGCGGGCGATGTTGACGCGCTGGCGCTGGCCGCCGGAGAGCTCGTGCGGATAGCGCTGGGCGAACATGTCGGGCGTCAGGCCGACCATGCGCAGCATCGTGGCGGCGCGCGTCTTCGCCTCCTTCGGCGCCGTGCCCTGGGCGACCAGGCCGAAGGCGATCGAGTCCTCGATCGTCATCCGCGGATTGAGCGACGAATAGGAATCCTGGAAGACCATCTGCATCTGGCGGCGCAGCTCGCGCACCGAGAGGCCGCGCACCGCGCCGACGGCGTCGCCGTCGAAGACGATCTCGCCGGAATCGGGCGCGATCAGGTGCATCAGCAGGCGCGCGGTGGTCGACTTGCCGCAACCGGACTCGCCGACGATGCCGAGCGTCTCGCCCTTGTTGACCACGAGGTCGACGCCGTCGACGGCCTGGACCCAGGCCTGCGGCCGGCCGAGCAGGCCGCCGCGGATGGGGAAGTGCTTCTTCAGACCCTCGACGATCAGGAGCGGCTGGGCCGGGCCGCCGCGGTCGCGCGGATCGGGAGAGGCGGGGACGCCGGTCATGACGGGCGCGCGGCGGGCTGTTGCGACGGAGCTCATGCGGACGCCCTCACTGCTTGACGTCCATGGCCGTGCGCAGGCCATCGCTCATCAGGTTGAAGCACATGGAGGTGACGAAGATCATCACGCCGGGGATGACGGCGTTGACGGGGGCGACGTAGATCGCCTGCCGCAGCGTGTTGAGCATCAGCCCCCATTCCGGCTCCGGCGGCGTGATGCCGAGGCCGAGGAAGGAGAGGCCCGAGGCCAGCACGATCGAGACGCTGATCAGGCTGGAGGCGTAGCTCAGGATCGGGCCCGTGACGTTCGGCACGACATGGGCGCTGACGATGCGCCAGCCGGAGGCGCCCGTGGCGCGTGCGGCCTCGACGAAGTCCTGCGCGCGCATCTGCGTCGCGACGCTCTCGGCGACACGCGCCATCGGCGGGATGAAGACCAGCGTCAGCGAGAAGATGGTGTTGCCGATGCCGGCGCCGAGCACGCCCGAGATCGCGACCGCCAGGAGCACGGAGGGGAAGGCGTAGAAGATGTCGATCACCCGCATGATCGCCATGTTGACCGCCCCGCCGACATAGCCGGCGACGATGCCGAGAAAGCCGCCGATCACTGTCGCCAGCAGCACGGGGGTGAAGCCGGTGAACAGCGCGAGCCGGCCGCCATAGATCAGGCGCGAGAGCAGGTCGCGGCCGAGCTCGTCGGTGCCGAGCCAGTAGCGCGCGTCGCCCGGCGCGATCAGGCGGCGCGCCATGCTGGTGCGGTAGGGGTCGTGCGGTGCGATCAGCGGCGCGAAGATCGCCGCCAGCACGATCAGCGCCAGGATGGCGAGGCAGGTCATGGTGACCGGATCGCGCATCAGGCGGCGCAGCACGTTGCGCCAGAAGCTGCGGGTGGCGGGGCGCCGGCCTTTCGGCGGGGCGGCGGAACCGGCGAGGGCGATGTGGGACATGCCGTGGCTCCCGTCAGGCGCGCTTGATGCGCGGGTCGACAGCCGTCTGCAGGATGTCGACGAGGAGGTTGATCAGGACGAAGAACATCGCCAGCACGAGGATCGTGCCCTGCAGCATCGGCAGGTCGCGCGTGAAGATGGCGTTGTTCAGCAGGAAGCCGGTGCCCGGCCAGGAGAACACGGTCTCGACCAGGATCGAGCCGCCGAGCAGCTGCGCCAGCTGCAGGCCCATCACCGCCAGCACCGCGGGCAGGGCGTTCTTGACGACGTGGAGAAAGACGCGCCGGGCCGGCAGCCCCTTGGCGTAGAGCGTCTGCATGAACTCCTGCTTGCGGACCTCGGCGATCGTGCCGCGGACCGAGCGGGCGATGATGCCGGCGGGAATGACCGAGAGCGTCAGGGCCGGCAGCACGAGATATTGCAGGCTGTCCCAGCCCAAGCCGAAGGAGCCGGAGCCGCCTTCGCCCATGCCGGTGGCCGGCAACAGGTTGAGATTGACCGCGAAGATCACGATCAGGACCATGCCGAGCCAGTAATGCGGGATCGATACGCCGGTGATCGACACGGCGGTGACGACCCGGTCGGCCGGCTTGCCGGCGAGATAGCCGGCGGCGACGCCGAGCAGGCAGCCGAGCACGAAGCCGAAGAGGATCGCCGCGGTGGCGAGCGTCAGCGTGTTGACGATGGCCGGCGCGACCTCCGACAGCACCGGGCGGCGCGTCATGATCGAGGTGCCGAAATCGCCGGTCAGCACATGGCCGAGCCATTTCACGTACTGCACCGGCAGCGGCTGGTCGAAGCCGTAGGCCGCCCGGATCTGCGCGATCGCCTCCGGCGAGGCGCCTTCGGGAATGACGGCGCTCAGCGGGTCGCCGGGCGCGAGATGGATCAGCGCGAAGCAGACGATCGAGACACCCAGCGCGATCGGCACCGTGTAGACGATCCGGCGCAGCACATAGACGAACATGGCACGGCCTTTCCGGCTGTGCGGGGGCCTCGCGGCCGCCGCCGCGAGGGAGCTACTCGACCACCACGGGGGTGAGGTCCTGGAACCAGCTCTGGGCCTGGACGAAGCCCTTGACGTTGGGCCGCAGGGCGCGCGGGTTCAGGTCGTGGACCATCCAGATCCACATCGCCTCGTCGACGATGCGGGCATGCAGCTCGCCCAGCACCTTGGCCTGCTCGGTCGGGTCGAAGGTCTCCTTGGCCCGGGTCGCGAGCTCGTCGGCCTTGGCGTCGTTGAAGCCGCCCCAGTTGTAGCCGGCCGGCACCTTGGCGAAGGAGGCGGCGGTGGCGATCAGGCCGATATCCGGGTCCCAGTAGGCCCAGGAGTTGTTGACGCCGTGGCGGCCCTGGTTCTCCGGCGCCCAGGCGCCCATGCGCCGGCGGGTGCGCAGCGCCTCCCAGTCCAGCACCTCGAACTCCATGTCGATGCCGACGTCGCGGAAGTTCTCCTTGATGAACTCGTTCATCGGCAGCGGCTGCATCTGGCCGGAGCCGGCGGGCGAGATGATCACCTTGACCTTCGCCGGCTTGTCCACGCTGTAGCCGGCTTCCTTCAGCAGCTTCTTGGCCTGCTCGGGATCGTATTTGATCTCGAAGGTCGGCTTGCCGAACCAGGGGTGCTTGTCGTCGATCATGCCCTTGGCCGGGGCGGCGAGGCCGCCCAGCATCGAGACCAGCCCGGCGCGATCGATGGCGAGGTTCGCCGCCTTGCGCACCCGCACGTCCTTGAACGGCGAATCGTCGAGATAGGAGATCTGGTAGGGCCAGATATGCGGATAGACGTTGGTGACGATCTGCATCTTCTGCGACTTCAACCGCGGCACGGCGTCAGGCGGCGGCGCCTCGACCCAGTCGACCTGGCCGGACAGCAGGGCGGCGACGCGGGTGTTGGCGTCCGGCATCGGCAGCAGGATCAGCCGTTCCGACTTGGTGATGCGGCTCTTGTCCCAGTGCGCGGGGTTGCGGACCATCTCGGCGCGCTCGCGCGGCTTGAAGGATTCCAGCATCCACGGCCCGGTGCCCGAGGGCTTCTCGGCGAACTTGCCCCAGTCCTTGCCGAGTTCGGCCCAGCGAGCCGGGCTCGACATGAACAGGCTGGCGAGGTTGTAGGGCAGCACGGCATCGATGCGCTTGGTGGTGATCTCGACGGTGTAGTCGTCGATCTTCTTCCAGCCGGCGATCGAGGCGTAATAGGAGGCGCCCTGGTTGGACTGCGCCTGGTCGAACTGCGGCGCGTCCTTCTTCATCAGCTTCTCGAAGTTGAACACCACCGCGTCGGCGTTGAACTCCGAGCCGTCGTGGAACTTGACGCCTTTGCGCAGCTTGAAGGTCCAGACCTTCCGGTCCGCCTCGTCGACCGTCCAGCTCTCGGCCAGCGCCGGGACGATCTTCGCGGCCTGGTCGGATTTCGACAGGTCCCAGCGGGTCAACCCGTCATAGAGCGTGATGCCCAGAAAGCGGATGCCCTCGGCCCCCTGGCTGGGCTGGCCGGTGGTCAGCGGGATGTCCGCGGCGGTCATCGCCACGCGCAGCGTGCCGGGTTTGCTCTGGGCCCGGACCGGGTCCGGGGCCGTGACCGCGGTGACGGCGACGGCCGAGACCGCCGACATGAGCTTCAGAAATGAACGCCTTAGCATCAACGGAACCCTTCCCCTGTTGTCTCGTCGGTCTCCTTCCGGCGTTTCCCCGTCGCGGCGCTTCTGCGCCGTCATGTCATTGAGCGGCAGTGCATTGGGCCAGCGGCGCGAGGACGGGCCGGCGGGCGCGGAAGGCGGTGGCGCGCTCGAAGGCGTGGCCGAGGCGCAGCACCAGCGCGTCCTCGCCCGGACGGCCGGCGAGTTGCAGGCCGAGCGGCAGCCCGGCGGCGTCGAAGCCGTTGCAGAGCGCCAGCGCCGGCTGGCCGGTGAGATTGAACTGCGAAGTCAGCGAGGGCGCCGCGACGCCGAAATAGCTCGGCGGCTCGTCGGGCAGCAGGTCGGGTGCCGGCCCGGCGCTGCCGGCGGTCAGCAGCACGTCGACCTCGCTCATCGCGGCGAAGACCTGCGCGGTCAGCTCGGTGCGGGCCCGCATCGCCTGGACGTAGTCCTCCGCGCGCAGCAGACCGCCGACCATCACGCGATAACGGGCGCTGCGCCCGAAATCGCGCGGGCGGGTGCGCAGGTCGTGCTCGTGCAGGGTGAAGATCTCGCCGGCCGTCAGCGGCATCTTGGAGTCGGTGAAGGCGCGCAGGCTCGGAAGTCGCACTTCGCTCACCGCGCAGCCGAGCGAGCGCAGCACGGCGATGCTCTCGTCCATGGCGGCGATCACGCCGGGCGCCGCATCGAGCTCGTCCTCGTACCAGTGGCGGACGACGCCGACGCGCAGGCCCTTCACCGGCGCGGCCAGCGCAGCCGCATAGTCGATCGCGGGCAGCGGCAGTGAGCCGGGATCGCGCGGGTCGTGCCCGGCCATGACGCCGAGCATCAGGGCGCAATCCTCGACGGTCCAGGCCATCGGCCCGCAATGGTCGAAGGAGTAGGAGTTCGGCTGCACGCCGCGGCGGCTGACCAGCCCATAGGTCGGCTTCAGCCCGGCGATGCCGCAGGCGGCGGCCGGCATGCGGATCGAGCCGCCGGTGTCGCTGCCGGTCGCTGCGGCGCAGAACCCGGCAGCGATCGCGGCGCCGGCGCCGCTCGACGAGCCGAGCGGCGACTTCGTCCGGTCCCAGGGATTGCGGGCCGGCGGCCAGGGCAGATCGAAGGAGGGGCCGCCGATGGCGAATTCCCAGGTCGCCTGCTTGCCGAGCAGCACGCCGCCGCCGGCCCGCAGTTTCGCCTGCACCGTGCTGTCCTCGCTGGGGATATGCTCGGCGAGCAGCCTGGAATGGGCCGTGGTGAGCAGCCCGGCCGTATCGTAGATGTCCTTGAGGCCATAGGGGATGCCCTGCATCGGGCCCTTGTCGACGCCCTTCGCGAACAGCGCCTCGGCCTCGCGCGCCTCGGCCAGCGCGCGCTCCGGCGTCAGGGTGATGAAGCTGTCCAGCGCGTGGTCGAGTGCGTCGATCCGCGCCAGATAGGCCTGCGTCAGCTCGACCGGCGAGAGGCTGCCCGCCCGGAAGCGGCGCCCGGCCTCGGCGACCGTGATCTCGTGCAGCGCGCCGGCCATCGGGCTCAGTCCTCCACCGGCATGAACTTGCGCGGGTCGAAGACATGGGCCGGCTCATCGGCCCGGTCGCGGCCGCGGCGCAGGCGCATCAGCATCGGCTCGATGCCGGCATAGGCCGCGACCAGCTCGTCGAACAGGTCGGCCGGCAGGTCGAGCCCGGCATTGCGGGCGAGGACGGCGATTTCCTCGCGGGTGGCCGGGCGGGCGGGTACGGTTGCGGTCATGTCCGGTTCCCCTCTCAGGCCAGAACGGGTGTCGCGAGATGCCAGTCGGTGGCGCGCTGATAGGCGTCTCCGGCACGCAGCACCGTCGCCTCGTCGAAGGGGCGGCCGGCGAGCTGGAGCGAGAGCGGCAGGCCGCCGGCGGAGAAGCCGCAGGGCAGGTTGAGCGCCGGCAGGCCGGTGAGGCTGAACGGCATGGTCACCAGCTGGCGCTTCTGGAAGAAGTCGACGCCGTCGGGATCGGCAGGGTCGGCGGGCGCGAGCCAGCCGGCGGTGGCGAAGAGGTCGAAGCGCCGGAAGGCGGCGAACATCCGCGAGGTCAGCTCGGTGCGCCAGCGAATCGCCTGGACGTAGTCCTCGCCGCGGATCAGCGCGCCGGGCAGGACGCGCCCGCGCAGGCGCTTGCTGAAGTCCCGCGGGCGGGTGCGCAGGTCCCGCTCATGGACCGTGAACAGCTCGACGCTGGAGATCGTGGTCTTGGCATCGACATAGTCGCGCAGCGGATCGAGGGTTACGATCTCGACATGCGCCCCGAGGCCGCGCAGGACGTCCGCCGCTTCGTCGACGGCGGCGACGACCTCCGCGGTCGCGTCCTCCTCGTACCAGTGGCGCACCAGGCCGATGCGCAGCCCGGCGACCGAGCCGCTGAGCGCGGCGGCATAATCGGGAACCGCTTCGTCGATCGAGCCGGGATCGCGCGGATCGTGACCGGCGCAGGCGGAGAGCATGACCGCGCAGTCGGCGGCGCTGCGGGTCATCGGCCCGCAATGGTCGAGCGAATAGGTGTTGGGATGCACGCCGCGGCGGCTGACACGGCCATAGGTCGGCTTCAGCCCGGTGATGCCGCACATCGCGGCCGGCCAGCGGATCGAGCCGCCGGTGTCGGTGCCGATCGCGGCCGGCACGAAGCGGGCGCCGACCGCTGCGCCCGAGCCCGAGGACGAGCCGCCGGGCAGGTAGTCGCGGTTCCATGGATTGCGGGCCGGCGGCCAGGGCAGGTCCCAGGACGGGCCGCCGATCGCGAACTCGAAAGTCGCGGTCTTGCCGATCAGGACACCGCCGGCCTGTTCGAGCCGCTGGGCGACGGCGGCGCTTTCAGGCGGGATCCGGTCCGCGAATATCTTCGAGTGCGAGGAGGACAGGATGCCGGCGGTGTCGACATTGTCCTTCAGCGCATAGGGAATGCCGTGGAACGGGCCGCGGTCCAGGCCAGCCGCCAGTTCGGCATCGGCCCGGCGCGCCTGGGCCAGCGCGGTATCCACGGTGACGGTGATGAAGCTTGCGAGCGTGCCGTCATGGGCCGCGATGCGATCGAGGCAGGCGCGGGTGATCGCCAGGCTGCTGGTCGCGCCGGCGCGGAGCATGCGGCCGAGCTCGACGATTCCGAGATCGGTCAGCGCAGCGTCGCCGCTGCCGGCGGGAGTGCTGGTCGCGTATGCCGTGGCCGGCGCATGCATGAGCGGTCTCCGTATTGTGTACAATTACGGCGGGCAAGCTTCGCCCCGATCATGCGCCAATCTCAGCAAGCGCTGTGCCAAGCCGGCTCCCTATTGTAAGAAATTTCACGAAATCATGTGTAAGTATTTGTAATTAAATAATTTAATTGGATGTTCCTGGCGGGGGTAGCCCGCGGCCTTGCCTGCTCGGGCGAATGGCGTCCCGTGGCGGGGATTCGAGCGGGAGTCGTATGCCGATCGCGGTGAGTGTCGACAGTAGCGGCGATCTGTAGAGGTATTTCGTAGAAATCTGGCCATATGATCGCGTATCCAGTGGATTTTGCGCTTCTGCTTAAATTGTGTACGAAAGACGCGATAACGGGCGTCATCATGATGTGGCCGCCTGCGGCCGGCCGGCGGAACGGGAACTCGGACATGGTCACGCGCACGGAAGCCGTCACCCGCTCGCTGAGACAGCGCGTCCTGGAGGGCACCTACGCGCCCGGCGCCCGGCTCAACGAGATGGCGCTGGCCGAGAGCCTGTCGGTGTCGCGCACGCCGATCCGCGCCGCGCTCGGCGTGCTCTTCGCCGAGGGGCTGCTCGATTACGAGCCGAATTGCGGCTATGTCGTGCGCAGCCTGTCGCTGTCCGAGGCGGTGCACATCTATACGGTGCGCGCGACGCTGGAAGGGCTGGCGGCGCGGCTCGCCGCCGAGGCCGGGCTCGATGCGCCGCAGAGACAGGCGATGCGCGACAATCTCGACGAGATGCGCGGCCTCGTGCTCGGCGAGCGCTGGGAGGAGGCGCAGCAGCGGCGCTGGGGCGAGCTCAACCGCGCCTTCCACGCCCTGATCTGCGCTTTGGCCGGCAACGGCTACCTCACCGCCTCGATCCAGCGCACCCTGGTGCTGCCGCTGCTGACCGAGCGGGGCGTCAAGACCTTCGAGGCGCAGCGCGCCGTGATCTGGTGGGACCGCAGCGATTATCGCCGCGCCTATGAGGACCATCGCGACATCGGCGAGGCGATTTTCGCTCGACAGGGCAGCCGGGCCGAGGCGGTGATGCGCGAGCATATCGACCGGGCGGGGCGCCTGATCGGGCGCAAGCTCGCGATCCGCTCGGAGGAGGAACTCGCCCTGCCGTGAGGGGCAGGGCGATGGGCGTCAATGGCGCTGCGGCGCCTTCGGCAGCAGGAAGGTCAGCAGGCCGAGTGCCGGCAGCCAGGCGGAGAGCTTGAACACCGCGATGATGCCGATGCGGTCGGCCAGCACGCCGAGCGCCGCCGCCGCCAGCCCGCCCAGGCCGAAGGCGAGCCCGTAGAACAGCCCGCCGACCAGGCCGACGCGATGCGGCACGAGGTCGATCGCGTAGATCAGGATCGAGGAGAAGGCGCTCGCCATGATCAGGCTGATGACCAGGCTGAGCACGCCGGTCCAGAACAGGTCGACATGCGGCAGCAGCAGCGCGAAGGGCAGGCAGCCGAGGATCGAGACCCAGATCACCCGCCCGCGCCCGACCCGGTCGCCGATCATGCCGCCGATGATCACGCCGACGGCGCTGACCAGCAGGTAGAGGAACAGCATGATCTGCGAGAGCTGCACGCTGACGCCGAAGCGCTCGATCAGGTAGAAGGTGTAATAGGAGGTGAAGGCGGCCGTGTAGGCGTTCTTGGAGAACAGCAGCACGATCAGCACGGCCATCGCCAGCAGGACATGGCCGGAGGACAAGCCGTGGCCGGGCGTCTCCTGCGCCGGCGCGGCGGCCGCGCGCGCCACCTGCTCGCGCCGCATCGCTGCATAGCGCGTGCCGGTCCAGCTCATCAGCACGATCGCGGCCAGCGCGACGACCGAGAACCAGGCGAGGCTGTGCTGGCCGCGCGGGACGACGATGGCGGCTGCGAGCAGCGGGCCGATGGCGTAGCCGGCATGGCCGCCGATCTGGAACACCCCCTGGGCGAGGCCCTGGCGGCCGGCGGCCGCGTGGCGGGCCATGCGCGTCGCCTCGGGATGGAACACCGCCGAGCCCAGACCGACCAGCGAGGCGCCGAGCAGGACCATGCCGTAGCTGCCGGCATAGGCGAGGCACAGCAGGCCCATCAGGCTGCAGCCCATGCCGGCGACCATCGCATGGGGCCAGGGGCGCTTGTCGGTGACGTAGCCGAGCAGCGGCTGGAGCAGCGAGGAGGTGACCTGGAAGGCCAGGGTGATCAGGCCGATCTGGGTGAAGTCGAGCTGGTAGCTCTCCTTGATCAGCGGATAGATCGCGGGGATCATCGACTGGATCAGGTCGTTGAGCAGATGGGCGAGACTGAGCGCCGCCAGGATCGGCATCAGGGGGCGGCTCGTGGCGGTGTTCAGCGGGATCGTGCTCATGGTGAAGCAGGCATGATCCCGCCGCCGTCCGCGGTCAATCGCCGCCCGCTGCGTGGCGGGCATGGCCGTCATGGCGACAGGGAAGGGCTGCCGCCCCGGTTCAGTGCCCGTTCTGCGGGGCAGCGCGCAGCGCGAGGTCGCGGGCGGCGTCGCTGTCGGCCTTCAGCCGGCTGTCGCGCAGCAGATTAGCACCCTCGAGGATCGGATAGCCGATCGCCACCGCATGGCCGTGGATGCGCTTGAGATCGCGGATGATGTCGAGGTGGATCGCGCTGGTCTCGATCGATTCCGGCCGTCCGCTGCGCAGCCTGTCGAAATGGCTCTCGGCCGCGCGCCGCTCGGCCTCGCGCATCGGCGCCTTCTCGGCGAAGAGCTGGCGCGCCAGCGCGACGTCGCGGGTGGCGAAGACGTTGAGGGCGAGGCGCAGGCCAGCCGCGACGCGCTGGTGGAAGTCGCGGATCTCGGCCAGCCCCTCCGGCGAGAAGGCGTAGCGCTTACGGATCTTCTTCTCGGCCAATTCGCGCAGGTTCTTGTCGATGATGTCGCCGATATGCTCGAGATTGGTGATCAGCGTCACGATCTCGAACAGGCGGCGGCTCTCGTCCTCGCTGAGCTCGGCCCGCGAGACCTTCACCAGGTAGAGCTTGATCGACTCGTGGATGGCGTCGACGCCGTCATCGGCCTGCGAGATGGTGCGCGACAGGCGCAGCTCGTCCTTGGCGATCAGGTCCATGGTGTCGCGCAGCATGGCCTCGACGCGGTCGCCAAGGCGCAGCGACTCGCGCATCGCGCCCGCCAAAGCCTCCGACGGGTTGTCGAGCACGGTCGGATCGAGATGGCGCGGGCGGTTGTCGGCGCTCGGGCTCTTGTCCTCGGGCATCAGCCGCATGACCATCGCCATGATCGGCTTGACGAAGGGCAGGAAGACGATCGCGCCGACGAGGTTGAGCGCGACGTGGAATTCGATCGCCAGCCGGTCGCTGGCGAAGGGCAGGCTTTGCAGCCAGGCGGCGAGCGGCCCGGCGAAGGGAAGGATCAGGACGGTGAGCAGCAGGCGCGTCGCCAGGTTGGCGACGGCGGCCCGGCGCTGCTGGGCCGGCGCGCCGATCTGGTCCAGCACCGGGATCAGCGCATTGCCGAGATTGGCGCCGAGCACGAGGGCGATCGCCGTCGCTGCCGGGAACAGGCCCGAAGCGGCGAAGGTCGCGATCAGCAGCACGACCGCGATGCTGGAATGCGTCAGCCAGGTCGCGGCGACCGTCACCAGGATCGCCAGCAGCGGCTCGCTCGCCAGCGCGGTCAAAACGATGCGGAAGGTCGGCGACTGGGCCAGCGGCTCGGCCGCGGCGTTGAGCTCGACCAGCGCGAGCAGGATCAGGCCGATGCCGACGAGGATGCGCCCGATATTACGGGCGCGCTCCATCGGCTCGTGGCCGAGATAGAGCACGACGCCGAGCGCGACGCAGACGCCCCAGACCCAGCCGAGATCGAGCGAGATCACGAAGGCGGCGAGCGAGGTGCCGAGATTGGCGCCGAGCAGGATGGCGAGCGCCATGGCCGGCGCGATGAGGTCTCGCGAGGCGAAGGAGGAGACCAGCAGCGTCGTGGCGGTGGAGCTCTGCAGCACCATGGTCACGCCGATGCCGCTGGCGAAGGCGGCGAAGCGGTTACGCGTGAAGCTCTGCAGGGTCTGGCGCAGCGAGGAGCCGAAGGCGCGCATCGCGCCCGTGCGCACCAGCCTGACCGCCCAGATCAGCAGCGCGACACCACCGGCGAGGTGGATCAGGATGGTGGTGGCGCTTTCGCTTCCGGACATGACGGCGTGACACTCTCCCCCGGCTCCGGCGGCCGGAGCGGCGCGCGACGGGATTCGGTCGCGCCTCTATTAGCCAGCTTATCATATGCGCATGCAAACGTGCTGATATTGCGGCGAAAATTTCGGAAGCGACGGTCGCGGAAACGCGCCCGCGAAGCCGGGGATCAGCCCGGCGGGATCAGCGTCACGCCGGAGCCGGCGAAGGAGAGCGCGACCGGGCGCCCTTCCGGCAGCACGGTCTGCTCGCTGCCATAGCGCACGACGAAGAGCTCGCCGAGTTCGGTCGAGACGTGGATGTCGAGATGATTGCCGAGATAGGTGCATTTGCGCACCGTGCCCGGCAGGGTCGGCCCCGGCCGCCCGGCGTCCAGCAGCACGCTTTCCGGCCGGATGGCGATCCGCGCAGGCCCCGGCTTCAGGCCCCGTGCCGGCAGGTCGAGCGTCGCGGGGCCGAGCGCCACCCGGGCGCGCTCGCCCTCGACGGCCTCGATCCTGACATCAAGCAGGTTGGCGTCGCCGATGAAGTCCGCGACGAAGGCGTTGGCCGGCTCCTCGTAGAGCTGGCGTGGCGTGCCCTCCTGGGCGATGCGGGCGTTCGACATCACGATGATGCGGTCGGAGACGGCCAGCGCTTCCTCCTGATCGTGGGTGACGTAGGCGACCGTCAGGTTGAGCGACTGCTGCAGCTCGCGAATTTCCTCGCGGACCCGCCGGCGCAGCTTGGCGTCAAGGTTGGAGAGCGGCTCGTCGAAGAGCAGGACCTGGGGCTCCAGCACCAGCGCGCGCGCCACCGCGACGCGCTGCTGCTGGCCGCCGGAGAGCTCGGACGGATAGCGCGCCTCGAAGCCCTTGAGGCCGACCAGCGCCAGCTTCTCCATCGCCATCTCGCGCGCCTTCTGCCGGCCGAGGCCCTTCACCAGCGGGCCATAGGCGGCGTTGTCGAGCACGTTCATGTGCGGGAACAGCGCATAGGACTGGAAGACCATGCTGACGTCGCGATCGGCGGCGGAGAGCAGGGTGACATCCTTGCCGCCGATCAGGATCTGGCCCTGGCTGGCGATCTCGAGGCCGGCAATCATGCGCAGCGTCGTCGTCTTGCCGCAGCCGGAGGGGCCCAGCAGCGTGACGAGCTGGCCGGCCTCGATGGCGAAGGAGACGTTGTCGACCGCGGTCACCGCGCCGTAGCGCATGGTGACGTCGCGGAATTCGACGGAGGCGGGTCCCTGTCGTGTCATAGGCTTGCGCAAGTCCCTAGCTGGCGGCGCCGGCCGCGGCCGCAGGCTGGGCCGGCGCACCGCGCCGCCCCAGCCTGCGTTCGCCGACGCCGAGCTGGATCAGGCTGATGCCGAGCGCCATCACGACGATCAGCACCGAGGAATAGGCGATGGCGAGGCCGAACTCGCCGGCCTCGACCCGGCCGACGATATAGGCGGTGGCGAGGTTGTACTCGGCCGAGACCAGGAAGATCACGGCGCTGACCGTCGTCATGCTGCGCACGAAGCTGTACACCAGCGCCGCGACCAGGGCCGGCCGCAGCAGCGGCAGCACGACGCGCCAGAGCGTGGTGAAGCTGCGCGCCGAGAGCGTGGTCGAGGCCTCGTCCAGGCTCTTGTCGATCTGCGAAAGTCCCGCAATGCCGGAGCGCACGCCGACGGGCATGTTGCGGAAGACGAAGGCGATGACGAGGATCAGCCCGGTGCCGGTGATCTCCAGCGGCGGCACGTTGAAGGCGAGGATATAGGCGACGCCGAGCACGGTGCCGGGGATGGCGAAGCTCAGCATGGTCGCGAATTCCAGCGCGCCGCGGCCGGCGAAGCGCTGGCGCGTCAGCAGATAGGCGGTCAGCAGGCCGACCATGGCGGTCAGCGGCGCCGAGATGGCCGACAGCTTCAGCGTGGTGAAGAAGGAAGGCCAGGCCGAGCCGTCGAAATGCAGGCCGCGGCTGAAGTCGATCGAGAAGCCGGTGAGATAGTGCTGGAGCGTCGGGGTGTAGTCGCGCCCCATCGACTTCACGAAGCCGCCCATCAGGATCACCACATAGATCACCGCGGTGAGGATGACCCAGGGCAGCACCACCAGCCCGGCGAGCCAGGTGATGCGGCGGGGCAGGGGCGTCGGCAGGCCGGAATCGCCCTTGCCGGTGACGGTGGTGTAGGATTTGTCGCCGAGCCAGCGCTGCTGCGCCCAGAAGGCGGCCAGCGTGAAGCCGAGCAGGACGATGGCGAGCACCGCCGCCTGGCCCTGGTTATGGGCGGCGCCGACCACGGCGAAGAAGATCTTGGTCGAGAGCACCTCGAAATTGCCGCCGAGCACCAGCGGGTTGCCGAAATCCGCCATGCTCTCGACGAAGCCGAGCAGGAAGGCGTTGGCCAGCCCCGGGCGCAGCAGCGGCCAAGTCACGGTGCGGAAGGTGGTCCAGCGCTTGGCGCCGAGGGTCTGGGAAGCTTCCTCCAGGCTCGGCGCGATGCCCTGCACCACGCCGATCAGCACGAGGAAGGCGATCGGCGCGAAGGCGAGCACCTGTGCCAGCAGCACGCCGGGCAGACCGTAGATCCAGCGCGAGCGCGGTACGCCGAACCATTCGTAGAGGAAGGTCGAGAACAGGCCGGAGCGGCCGAAGAGCAGGATCAGCGCCAGGCCGATGACGAAGGGCGGCGTGATGATCGGCAGCACGGTGAGCAGCCGCATGGCGCGCTTGCCCGGCATGCCGGTGCGCAGGATCAGCAGCGCGCAGGCGAGCCCGAGCAAGGTGGTGATTACGCCCGTCAGGATGGCGAGGATCAGCGTGTTCCAGGCGACGCCGCAATTGGTGCCGGTGGTGACGCAGCCCAGCCCCCAGATGCTCTCGCTGAAGAAGCGCTCGCCGAAATCGCCGAGCGCCAGCGCCCCGCCATCGTCGACGAGTGCGCTGCGCAGGATGGTGGCGACGGGCAGGAAAATGAACAGCGCGATCAGCATGATCACGATGCCGATCGAGGAGGTGGTGAAGATGTCGCCGCGGCACAGGCCGCGATAGGCGAGCCCGTGGCAGAGCAGCAGAAGCAGCGAAACCAGGGTCAGCAGCGCGCCGAAGCCCATGCCGGGCTGGCTGGCGCCGGCCCCGCCGAGCAGCGCGGCGAGCGCCAGCAGGCCCTGGTCGGGCAGGGTCACGGCGAAGCCCTGCGCGAACAGCAAGGCGAGGCCGCCGGCGCCGATCAGACTGAGCAGCAGCCCGGCGGGGGCGTCGGCACGGCGCACGCTCAGTGCCGTGGCGGCGGCGAGCGCCAGGCCGACCGGGATCAGCCAGGGCGCGGCGCCGGACAATGCCAGCGCCAGCGCGGTTCCGGCGCGGCCGAAGGGATAGCCCGCCAGGCCGGAGCCGTCGGGCAGGTACCAGGGGACCAGGACATAACCCAGCCAGCCCAGCAGCAGTGCGAGCCTCGTCGCAGGACGCATGCCGATCTCCTTCTTCAGCCGCCGCCGTCGCCCGGCCTCACTTCGGCAGGGACTTCACCTCCTTGTCCCACTTCGCCAGCAGGCGGACGCGCTCGGCCGAGGAGCCGTACTTCACGAAGTCGTAGTCGATCAGCTTCATGTCGGACATCTTCGGGGCCTGCGGCGGCACGGGCGCGTTCTTGTTGGACGGCACCTGATAGGACTTGGCCGGCGCGCCGAGCGCCTGCGCCGCGGGCGACAGCGCCCAGTCGTAGAACTTCTTGGCGTTCTCCAGATTGCGCGCGCCCTTGACGATCGACATCGAGCCGATCTCGTAGCCAGTGCCCTCGCAGGGCGCGACCGGCTTGATCGGGTCGCCCTGCACCGCGAAGACCACGGCGTCGTGGATGAAGACGATGCCGACCGCCGTCTCGCCGAGGCTGGCGGCCTTGGCCGGGGCGGCGCCCGACTTGGTGTACTGGCTGATATTCTTGTGCAGGGCCTTGAGGTATTCGAAGCCCTTCTCCTCCCCCATCAGCTGCACGACGGTCGCGAGCAGGGTGTAGGCGGTGCCCGACGAGTTCGGGTCGGCGACCTGGACATCGTCCTTCAGCTTGGCGTCGAGCAGGTCGGCCCAGCATTTCGGCTCGGCCATGCCCTTCGACTTGATCTGCTGGGTGTTGAAGCCGAAGCCGAGCGCGCCGGCATAAATACCGATCGAGCGCTGCTTGGCCGCCTTCCACTGCGACAGGGACCAGTCGTGCAGGTCCTTGTTCACCGGCGACTCGTATTCGAGCGTCAGGCTTTCCTCGGCCGCCTGGAGATGGGGGTCGCCCGTGCCGCCCCACCAGACGTCGCCGCGCGGGTTCGAGGCCTCGGCCTTGATCTGCGCATAGATCTCGCCCGACGATTTGCGCGTCATCGCGACCTTGATGCCGGTTTCCTTCTCGAAGGCGTTCGACATGGCGCGGCACCACTCCTCCTGGACCGCGCAATAGAGGACGAGCGCGCCCTGCGCCGATGCCGGCGCCGGAGCGAAGGAGACGGTGGCGGCGAGCATGCCGGCACCGAGCCAGGACCTGAGCTGCATGGTAACCTCCCTGAGACGAGAACGTTTCGTTCTTCGGTTCTTCTCGACGCCGTCGCGTCGGGCCTTGCGACTGTGTGCCGGCCCGCGCCTGCGATCAATCCTCCTTGCGCCGGCTAGGGAATTCCCGTGATAGCGCGCAGCTCGCCTGCTAGAGCGGGCGTTGCGCACAGGATCGGGTTGCCCTTGCTGATGCCGTCGCCGGCGAAGAAGTCGTTGATCTCGGCGCCGGCCTCGCCCGCGATGACGATCGCGGCCGCGACGTCCCAGGCGTTGATGTGCAACTCGGCGTAGCCGTCGGTGCGGCCGTTGGCGACGTTGCAGAGGCCCATCGTGCCGGAGCCGCAGCGTTTGATCGAGGCGCCGGCTGCCAGACCGCGCGCGACGCCCGCGACATAGTCCGCCTTAGGGATGCGGGTCGACCAGCCGAGCTCGATGCAGGCCCGCGACATCTGCGTCTCGCCGGAGACCGTGATCGCCTCGCCATTGCGCGTCGCGCCGCGGCCGCGACGGCCGAGATAGGTCTCGTCGAGCGCCGGCGCCACGACGATGCCGATCTCGGGCCGGCGCTTCAGCAGGAAGCCGATCGAGATGCACCAGTTGCGGTCGCCACGGGCGAAGTTGGCGGTGCCGTCGATCGGGTCGATGATCCACACCGCGTCCGAGGCCTCGCCGCCGCCTTCCTCGCCGATCACGGTGTCCTGCGGGAAGAGGGCGCCGATGCGCTCGCGCAGGAAGGCCTCGACCGCGCCGTCCGCGGCGGTCAGCCAGTCCTGCTCGCCCTTCATGCTGATGGCGAGTCGGTCGCTGCGGCCGAAATAGCCCATGGCGAGGCGGGCGGCTTCCTGGGCGAGGCCGAGTACCGCGGCCTGCCGCAGATCGAGATCGTGAGCGTTCATCAGGTCTTCTCTGCCGTGATCGCCACCGGCTTGCCGGTGCGCCAGGATTCGGTCGCCGCGTCGGCCAGCATCTGGGCCTTGAGCCCATCCTGGCCGGAGGGGCGAGGCGGGGTGCCATCGCGGACGGCGGTGACGAAGGCGTCGAGCTCGGCGCGGTAGGCCGCGGCATAGCGTTCGAGGAAGAAGTTCTGCACCGGGTCGGCCCGGAAGCCGGCGCCCGTCGCGCTCTCGACCGTGGTCTCGTGGATGTTGCCGGCGCGCAGCATGCCGCCGGCGCCGTGCACCTCGATGCGCTGGTCGTAGCCGTAGCTGGCGCGGCGCGAATTGGATATCTGGGCGATGCGGCCGCCGGCTGTGCGCATCACCACGGCGGCGGTGTCGACGTCGCCGGCCTCGCCGATCGCCGGATCGACCAGGGCCGCCCCCATGGCGAAGACCTCGACGGGCTCCTCGGTCAGGAGGAAGCGCGCCATGTCGAAATCATGGATCATCATGTCGCGGAACAGGCCGCCCGAGCGGCGGACATAGTCCACCGGAGGCGGGGATGGGTCGCGCGAGATCACGCTGACCATCTCCACGGCGCCGATCTCGCCCCGGCGCAGCCGCGCCTCGAGCGCCGCGAAATTGGGGTCGAACCGGCGGTTGAAGCCGATCATCAGCGGCCGGCCGCTGCGGGCCACGATCTCGAGGCAGCGGCGGATGCGCTCCGCGGCGAGATCGACCGGCTTCTCGCAGAACACGGCCTTGCCGGCCGAGACCGCCTGCTCGATCAGGTCGGCATGGGTGTCGGTCGGCGTGCAGACCAGCACGGCGTCGATGGCGCGATCGGCCAGGATGTCCTCGGCCGTCGCCGCCATGGCGCCGGTGGCCGCCGCGAGGCTGCCGGCGGCGTCGGCCGAGGCGTCGGCGACGGCGACGAGCGCGGTATCGGGGCGGGCGGCGACGTTGAGCCCGTGGATGCGGCCGATGCGGCCGGCGCCGAGCAATCCGAAGCGCATCATGGCCGGTCGGTCCCGATGACGCGAGGCTTGGTCGCGGAGGCCGGACAGGCATGCGGCGTCGCTGGAACGACGCGGAAAGACGATCTCTCACGCACGATGGCGCTTGCTCCCCAAGACCGAAACGGCACGTCAGTTTTGTTCTTCTTGACTAATGGAACAAAGATTTCATTCTCTGCTCACGCAAGTCAAGGCCGCCCAGAGCCTCCGAAGTGATGACGCAGACGACGCAGCAGGAAACGCCGCGCAAGGACTTCGCGCGCAAGGACTTCGACGGCTTCGTCGCGGCCCTGAGGAAGCGTGCGCCCGATCTGCCCCGGCGCCTGCGCCAGGTCGCCGACTACGCGCTCGACAATCCCGACGAGATCGCGCTCAGCACGGCCGCCGAGGTGGCGCGCAAGGCCGGCGTGCAGGCCTCGACGCTGGTGCGCTTCGCCCAGGCGCTCGACTATTCCGGCTTCAGCGAGCTGCAGCAGCTGTTCCGCTCGCGTTTGCGCCAGCAGGTGCCCGATCATCGCGAGCGCATCGAGACGCTGCGTGTCGAAGGCGCAGCCGGGCCGGACATGGCGCGGGTGCTGCTCGACGGCTTCGTCGAGGCCAGCCGCGAGTCGCTGTCGCGTCTGCAGGACGCCGCGCTCCTGCGCGACATCGATCTCGCCACGGACCTGATCGCGGGAGCGCGGACCGTGGTGCTGGTCGGCGCGCGGCGGATGTTCCCTGTCGTCGCCTACCTCGCCTACGCTTTCGGCAAGCTCGGCATCCGCGCGGTGCTGGTCGACGATATCGGCTCGCTCGGTCCCGAGCAGGCGGCGATTGCCACCGCCGATGACGTGGTCGTGGCGGTGAGCTGCGCGCCCTACACGCCGGCCACCGTCGCGCTCGCGGCGCGGGCCGATGCGGCCGGCATCCCGGTGATCGCGCTCACCGATGGCGCGCTCAGCCCGCTCGCCCAGCATTGCCGGCTCTGCCTCGCCGTGCGGGAGGCCGATTACGGCGCCTTCCGCTCCATGGCCGCCACCTTCGCCATCGCCATGACGCTCGCCGTCGGGGCCGCCGAGAAAGCCCGTTCCCATGCCTGAGCCCAGCCTCGATCTCGTCAGTATCGGCCGCTCCTCGGTCGATCTCTACGGCCAGCAGATCGGCGGCCGACTCGAGGACATGGCGAGCTTCTCCAAGGCGGTGGGCGGCTGCCCGACCAATATCGCCATCGGCACCGCCAGGCTCGGGCTGAAATCGGCGGTGATCACCCGCGTCGGCGACGAGCAGATGGGGCGCTTCATCGTCGAGCAACTGCAACGCGAGGGCGTCGACACGCGCGGCGTCGCCGTCGATCCGCGGCGCCTGACCGCGCTCGTCATCCTGGGCGTGCGCGACGAGAAGACCTTCCCGCTGATCTTCTACCGAACCGACTGCGCCGACGCGGCGCTCGACGAGGGCGACATCGACGAGGCCTTCGTCGCCTCGGCCCGCGCGGTGGTGGTCACGGGGACGCATTTCGCGCTGCCCGAGGCCGCCAAGGCGCAGAAGAAGGCGATCGCCATCGCGCGGCGGCATGGCCGCAAGGTGGTGTTCGACGTGGATTACCGGCCCAATCTCTGGGGGCTGGCCGGCCATGACGCCGGCGAGGAGCGCTATATCCGTTCCGACACGGTGACGCGCCATCTCCAGGCGATCCTGCCCGATTGCGACCTGATCGTCGGCACCGAGGAGGAGCTGCACGTCGCCGGCGGCTCGGAGGACACGCTGGCCGCGATCCGGGCGATCCGGGCGCTGAGCGCGGCGACGATCGTCTGCAAGCGTGGGCCGATGGGCTGTGTCGTCTTCCCGGGCGATATCCCCGACAGGCTGGAGGACGGCATCAAGGGGCCGGGCTTCCCCGTCGAGGTCTACAATGTGCTGGGTGCCGGCGACGCCTTCATGTCCGGCTTCCTGAGGGGCTGGCTGCGCGACGAAGCGGTGGAGACCTGCTGCGCCTGGGCGAATGCCTGCGGCGCCTTCGCGGTGTCGCGCCTGCTCTGCTCGCCGGAGAGCCCGACCTTCGACGAACTGCGCTATTTCCTCGACCACGGCTCGCCGCATCGCGCGCTGCGTTTCGACGCCGAGATCAACCATGTCCACTGGGCGACGACGCGGCGGCCGCAGCCGGATGAGCTCATGGCGCTCGCCATCGACCACCGGGCACAGATCGAGGCGATGGCGGACGAGGCCGGGGCGCCGCGGGCCCGGATCGCGCAGTTCAAGCGCCTGGCCGTCGAGGCGGCGGCCCGCGTCGCCGGCGCCCGCTCCGGCTTCGGCATGCTGCTCGACGGCGCCCATGGCCGCGAGGCGCTGTTCAGGGCCGGCGATCACGGCTTCTGGGTGGCGCGCCCGCTCGAAGTGCCGGGCTCGCGCCCGCTCGCTCTCGAAACCGATGCCGAGGGCTCGCTGGGCGCGGCGCTGGCCGAATGGCCTGTCGACCATGTTGCCAAGGTGCTGGCCTTCTACCATCCCGATGATCCCGCCGAACTGAAGGCGCGGCAGGAGGCGGTGCTGAGGCGCGCCGCGCTGGCCTGCCGCCAGGTCGGACGCGAATTGCTGGTCGAGATCATCTGCTCGAAGCACGGGCCGGTCGGCGACGACACCATGGCCGCGGTGATGCGCCGGCTCTACGCGATCGGCATCCGGCCGGACTGGTGGAAGCTCGAGGGCCAGCCGACGCCGGCGGCCTGGGCGGCGGTCGATGCCGCCATCGCCGAGAACGATCCCTATTGCCGCGGCGTGGTGCTGCTCGGCCTCGACGCGCCGCTGCCGCAGCTGGAGGAGGCTTTCCGCCTCGCTGCGGGCGCCCGCAGCGTCAAGGGCTTCGCCGTCGGGCGCAGCATCTTCGGCGATGCGGCGCGCGGCTGGCTCGCCGGCCGGATGGACGATGCGGCCGCGGTCGCGATGATGGCGGAGCGCTTTGGCGGGCTGGTCGCGGCCTGGCGCGGCGCGCGGGGAGAGCGGGCATGAGCACTGTCAGACTGACTATGGCGCAGGCGCTCGTCGCCGCGATGGCGGCGCAGAAGACCATGGTGGCCGGGCACGAGCTGCCGCTCTTCGCCGGCGTCTGGGCGATCTTCGGCCATGGCAACGTCGCCGGCATGGGCGAGGCGCTGCACGGCATGCGCGACGTGCTGCCGACCTTCCGCGCCCATAACGAGCAGGCCATGGCCCATGCGGCCATCGCCTTCGCCAAGGCTTCGCGCCGGCGGCGGATGATGGCGGTGACCAGCTCGATCGGTCCCGGCGCGACCAATATGGTCACCGCCGCGGCGGTAGCGCATGTGAATCGCCTGCCGCTGCTGCTGCTGCCGGGCGACGTCTTCGCCTCGCGGCGGCCCGATCCGGTGCTGCAGCAGATCGAGAATTTCGGCGACGGCACCGTCTCGGCCAATGACTGCTTCCGCCCGGTCTCGCGCTATTTCGACCGGATCACCCGGCCCGAGCAGCTGATGCGGGCCTTCGAGCGGGCGATGCAGGTGCTGACCGACCCCGCCGACTGCGGGCCGGTGACGCTGGCGCTCTGCCAGGACGTGCAGACGGAGGCCTCCGACTATCCCGAGCGCTTCTTCGCCGAGCGCCTCTGGCAACCGCGGCGCCAGCGGCCTGATGAGGCCGAGCTCGCCGAGGCGATCGCGCTGATCCGGGCGGCGCAGCGGCCTCTCGTGGTCGCCGGCGGCGGCGTGCTCTACAGCGAGGCGGAAGCCGAGCTGGCCGCGTTCTGCAGCAGTCACGGCATCCCCGCCGCCGAGACGCAGGCCGGCAAGAGCGCCCTGCCGCGTGACGAGCCGCTCAATCTCGGCGCGATCGGCGTCACGGGGACGGAAGCCGCCAACGAGGCGGCGCGCACCGCCGATCTCGTGCTCGCCATCGGCACCCGCCTGCAGGATTTCACCACCGGCTCGCGCGCGCTCTTCGCCGATCCGCAGGTCAGGATCGTCGGGCTCAACACGCAAGCCTTCGACGCCGGCAAGCATGGCGCGCGGCCGCTGCTCGCCGATGCGAAGGCCGGTCTGGCCGAACTCTCCGCGAGCCTCGCCGGCTGGAGCGCGCCTGCCGGCTGGAGCGAGCACGCCCGAAGCGCCCGCGACGGCTGGCTCACCATCGCCGCGCGCTATACCGCGCCGACCAACGAACCGCTGCCCAGCGACGCACAGGTCGTCGGCGCCGTGCAACGCACCAGCCGGCCGAGCGACGTAGTGCTCTGCGCCGCCGGCGGCCTGCCGGGCGAGCTGCACAAGCTCTGGCAGCCCGGTGCGCCGGGCGGCTACCACATGGAGTACGGCTATTCCTGCATGGGCTACGAGATCGCCGGCGGGATCGGCGCCAAGCTCGCCGATCCGGTGCGCGAGGTCGTCGTCATGGTCGGCGACGGCTCCTATCTGATGATGAATTCCGAGATCGCGACCTCGGTGATGCTTGGCGTGCGGCTGACGATCGTGCTGCTCGACAATCGCGGCTTCGGCTGCATCAACCGGCTCCAGAACGCCACCGGCGGCGCGCCCTTCAACAATCTGCTGCGCGACACCCGCCACGAGACGCTGCCGGCGATCGACTTCGCCGCCCATGCCGCGTCGATGGGAGCGAATGCGCGCAAGGTCGCCGGCATCGCCGAGCTGGAGCAGGCGCTGGCCGCAGCGCGCGACAGCGACCGCACCAGCGTGATCGTCATCGATACCGACCCGCTCGCCGCGACGGATGCCGGCGGGCACTGGTGGGAGGTCGCCGTGCCGGAGGTTTCCGGCCGCGACGAGGTCCGCGCCGCGCGCGGGCGTTACGAGGATGCGCTCTCGCGGCGCGACGGCTGAGGACGAGAACGACATGCCTATCCGGATCGGTGCCAATCCCATCGGCTGGTCGAACGACGACCTTCAGGAGATCGGCGGCGCGACGTCGCTGGAGAGCTGTCTCACCGAGGCGCGTGAGGCGGGCTTCGAGGGCATGGAGCTCGGCCATAAATTCCCGCGCGAGCCTGCTGCGCTGAAGGCGGCGCTGGCGCCCTTCGGCATGGCCTGCATTTCGGGCTGGTACTCCGCCGAACTGCTGCGGCGCGACGCCGAGACCGAGATGCGCCATCTGCGCCCGCATCTCGACCTGCTCAAGGCGATGGGCTCGCAGGTTCTCGTCTTCGCCGAGACCTCGAACGCGATCCATGGCGACCGCGGCAAGCCGCTCTCGCAGCGTCCCGTGATGGCGCCGGGGGACTGGGCGGAGTTCGGCCGCCGCATCACGCAAGTCGCGGAGCGCACGCTCGCCGAAGGGGTGAGGCTGGTCTACCACCACCATATGGGGACGATCGTCGAGAGCGAGGCCGATATCGACGCCTTCATGGCGGCGACGGGGGAGGCTGTGCACCTGCTGCTCGACACCGGCCATGCCAGCTGGGGCGGGGCCGACCCGGCCGCGCTCGCCGCGCGCTATCGCGACCGCATCAGCCATGTCCATGCCAAGGACGTGCGCAAGCCGGTGATGGAGCAGGCGCTGGCGGAGGACTGGAGCTTCCTCGATGCGGTGCTGGGGCAGGGCGAAGCGCTCGGCGTCTACACCGTGCCGGGCGACGGCATGGTCGACTATCCGGCGGTGTTCCGGGCGCTGCCGGGCTATTCCGGCTGGGTCGTGGTCGAGGCCGAGCAGGACCCCGAGAAGGCGCATCCGCTGACCTATGCCCGCAAGGGCGTCGCCCATCTCAAGGCGAGCCTGGCTGCGGCCGGGCTGTCGTGACGCCGCCGCGGGAGGCCGGAGGACCCATGTCGAAACTGCTGGTGAAGCCGCAGGCGCCCGATGCCGAAGGGCGCGTCCACGAGATCACGCCGGACTCGGCCGGCTGGGAGCATGTCGGCTTCGCCGTGCACCGCCTCGCCGACGGCCAGAGCCTGGCGCGCCGGACCGGTGGGCGCGAGCATTGCCTCGTGCTGCTTTCCGGCAAGGTCGCGGCGCAGGCGCAGGAGCGCGATTTCGGCACGATCGGCGGGCGTAATTCGCCCTTCGAGCCCGATCCCTGGTCGCTTTACGTGCCCGCCGGTGCGGAGTGGCAGGTGACGGCGCAGGGCCCCTGCGAGATCGCGATCTGCTCGGCACCCGGCATCGCCGGCGCCCGGCCGGCCCGCGTCATCGGACCGGCCGATATCGGCAGCCTGACGCGCGGGCAGGGCAGCAACACCCGCCATGTCCGCAACATCCTGCCGGAGACCGAGCCGGCGGACGGGCTGCTGGTGGTCGAGGTGATCACGCCGGCCGGCTGCTGGTCGAGCTATCCGCCGCACAAGCACGACGCCGACCGGCTGCCGGAGGAATCGCTGCTGGAGGAGACCTATTATCACCGGCTCGATCCGCCGCAGGGCTTCGGCTTCCAGCGCGTCTATACCGATGACCGCTCGCTCGACGAGACGATGAGCTTCGCGGACGGCGACGTGGTGCTCGTGCCGCGCGGCTATCACCCGGTCGGCGCGCCGCATGGCTACGATCTCTATTATCTCAACGTGATGGCCGGGCCGAAACGGGTGTGGAAATTCGCCAACGACCCGGCGCATGACTGGCTGATGGGGCGCTGAGCGGCAGCGCTCAGAGGTCGACCAGCACCCACAGCACCTGGGCGTCGGTCGGCCCCTTCGACGTCCAGGTGTGCTCGGTCGAGGCGTCGTAATAGACCGAATCGCCCTTGTTCAGCTCGAGCGGCTCGTAGAGCGCGCTGTGGACCACGAGCGTGCCGTCGAGCACGGTGACGAAGATCTCTGCCTCCGACTTGGCCCAGGCCTTGTAGTCGTTCGGCGAGCGGGCGGTGACCGTCGTCAGGATCGGCGTGGCCCGCTTGTTCTTGAGATCCGAGCAGAGCAGCGTGTTGACGCAGGTTCCGGTCGCGTGACGGTTGCCGGTGCCGGCGCGCGTCACGCTGCGGCGGCCGCGGAAGCTGCCGGGATCGCCGTCCTCGTCGCTCAGCAGGGTCACCAGCTCGATGCCGAGGCCCTGCGCGATCCGCTGCATGGTCGAGATCGTCGGCGACAGTTCGTTCCGCTCGATCTTGGAGAAGGCCGAGGCCGAGACGCCGGTCAGGCGGCTGGCCTCCTGCAGGGTGAGCTTGCGGCGCTTGCGCAGCTTCAGCAGCCGCGCGCCGATGTCGAGCGTGCCGCGGGAGTCGTCCTGGACCACCGTGCTGACGCGATCGACGGGGATATGGTCCCCGTGCCGCGGCTCGTCCCGGTCCAGCGACAGTTCCGGCATGCTCATCGTTCCTCGCTCCGTTCGCATCCCGGGACATCCGGGCTTGCCGCCTCCGACCGGCCGCCGGGCGCCCAGACTCGTTTCCTGATCATAGGACATCAGGCCGGCTGCATCCACAAACTCTCACATAATTTTCTGATAGTGGATTTATGTATCTTAGTATTGACATGTCAGGGATCGTGCACGAGCGTTGGCATCGTCTCCGCGTAGGACATGTCTGTCGTCGGGGCCGGCCGTGCCGGGGCATCATGCTTCCCGGGCACGGCGGTCCAGAAGGAACTGCCTGATGTCGCTCTCCAAAGATCAGTTGAACGGCCTGTACACGGCCATCGTCACGCCGCTGGCCGCCGACGGGGCGGTGGACGTCGAGGGCCTGCGCCGCCTGGTGCGGTTCCAGCTCGATGCGGGCGCGGCCGGCATCGTGCCGATTGGCGGGACGGGCGAGTATCCGGCCTTCTCGCGTGCCGAGCGCCGGCTGATCGTCGAGACTTGCGTCGAGGCGGCGAACGGCAAGCCCGTGATCCCCGGCGTGCTGTCGACCGGCTTCGAGGACGCGCTCGAGGCCGGCCGGGACTTCGCCGCCGCCGGCGCCGCCGCGGTGATGACGGTGACGCCCTATTACGCGCCCGGCACCCAGGACGGCATGCGCGCCTATTTCCGCCGCTATCGCGACGCGCTCGACCTGCCGGTGATGCTCTACCAGATCCCGCGCCGCACCACGGTGGCCGCCTTCGCCGACACGGTGCAGGGCATGGCCGAGGACGGCTCGATCATCGGCATGAAGTACTCCTCCTACGACATGCCGGACTACATCCGCACCGTGAAGTATTGCGGCGACAAGATCGCGATCCTCAGCGGCGAGGAGCCGCTGTTCGCCACCCATGTCGCGCTTGGCGCCTGCGGCGGCGTGCTGGCCTCGGCCACCGTGCATCCGAAGATCTGGATCGAGATCTTCGAACTCGCCCGCCAGGGCAAGCTCAACGAGGCGCTGAAGCTGCAGGACAAGATCGATCCGGTGATCGATGCGATCTATGTCGAGACCAATCCCGGCCCGCTGAAGGCCTATATGGCCATGGCCGGGCTGCCGGTCGGCGGCGTGCGCCTGCCGCTGCTGCCGCCGAGCAGCCAGACCGTTGCGGGCCTCGAGAAGGCGGCGCAGCACGCCAAGTCCGTCAACCTCGGCTGACCCCGCGAACAGGGAACGCGCCGTGCTCGATCGTCTCGAAGCCATCGTCGGAAGCAAGGGCCTGATCGTCGATCCGGCCGAGATGGAGCCGTGGCTGACCGATTGGCGCGGCCGCCGCAAGGGCAGGGCGCTCTGCGTCGTGCAGCCCGCCACCACCGCCGAGGTGGCGGCGGTGGTGCGGCTGTGTGCGGAGGAGCGCCAGCCCGTCTTCCCGGTGGGCGGCAACACCGGGCTCTGCTACGGCGCGGTGCCCGAGAATGGCAGCGACGACAGGCCGGGCATCGTGCTGTCGTTGCGGCGGATGAACCGCATCCGGGCGATCGACCGCGCCGGCGGCGTCGCGGCGGTCGACGCCGGCGTGGTGCTCGGCGACCTGCACACGGCGGCGCTGGCTGCCGGGCGGCAGTTCCCGCTGCATCTCGGCAGCGAGGGCAGCGCCCAGATCGGCGGGCTGATCTCGACCAATGCCGGCGGCACCGGCGTGGTGCGCTACGGGCCGATGCGCGATCTCGTCGCCGGGCTCGAGGTGGTGCTGCCGGACGGGCGCGTGCTCGACGACATGGCGGCGCTGCGCAAGGACAATACCGGCTACATGCTGCGCCATCTCTTCATCGGCGCGGAAGGCACGCTCGGCATCATCACCGGCGCGGCCCTGCGGCTGCATCCGCAGACGCCGAACACCGCTCATGCCTGGGTCTCGGTCGCCGATCCCGCGGCGGCGGTCGCGCTGCTGACTGCGATGCAGGACCGGGCCGGCAGCGCCATCCAGGCCTTCGAGCTGGTCTCGGCCTCGCAGTTCGCGCTGGTGCTGCGCCATGTCGAGCGCATCCGCATTCCCTTTGCGACCCTGCCGGCCTGGTCGGTGATGATCGAACTTGGCAGCGAGGACCCGACGACCCAGCTCGACGGCGTGTTCGAGGAGGTGCTCGGCGTCGGCCTCGAGGACGGCAGCGTGCTCGACGCGGTGGTCGCGACCTCGCAGCAGCAGGCCGAGGAGTTCTGGCATGTCCGGCACTCGGTCTCCGAGGCGAACAAGAAGGAGGGCATCGGCGTCGTCCACGACGTCGCGGTGCGCAGCGCGGATGTCGCGGCCTTCATCGCCTCCGCGGACATGGTCGCGGCCGAGCGCTACCCGCAGGCGACGACGCAGGTGGTCTGCCATCTCGGGGATGGCAACGTGCACTACATCCTGATGTTCCAGCGCGATTTCTGGCAGACGCTGCCGGACGGCGAGGCCTTCGCGCTGGAAGTCGAGCGCGCCATCCACGACGTCGCGGCGCGCTTCTCCGGTACCTTCAGCGCCGAGCACGGCGTCGGGCGCAAGCTCACCGAGGAGCTTGCGCGTCTCACCGATCCGGTGCGCTACGGCCTGATGCTCCAGCTCAAGCAGATGTTCGACCCGCACGGGTTGATGAATCCCGGCTCCCTCTTCGCGGACAGGCCCGCCTGAAGACAGCCCAAGAACCGCCGCCCGCAACAGGGCGATACGGACCGCCGCCCCACAGAACCAAATGGGGCACGAACAAGAAAACGGGAGATATGAGATGATTGCACGCAGGGATCTCGCCAGTCTCATCGGAGCCGGCGCCGTCGCCGCCACCGCGTTGAGCCTGTCCTCCAGGGAAGCCGCGGCCCAGGCTGCCGGCCAGAACACCTTCGACCGCATCGTCGCCGCCAAGAAGCTGCGCCTCGGCGCCGTCGCCAACGGTGCGCCGTGGTTCATGCGCGACAAGGCCTCCGGCGAGTGGGGCGGCCAGTTCTACGACATCGGCAAGGCGCTCGCGGCCGACATGGATGTGCAGCTCGAGCTGGTCGAGACCACCTGGGGCAACGCGATCCTCGACCTGCAGGCCGACAAGATCGACATCATGTTCGGCCTCAACCCGACCCCACGCCGCGCCATGGCGGTGGATTTCACCGGCCCGGTCTACGACAGCGCCCTGGTCATGATCGCCCGCCCGGGCTTCGATCCCAAGGCCTGGGCCGAGTTCAACGATCCCAAGGTCAAGATCTCGGTCGACGTCGGCTCGGCGCACGACCAGGTCGCCAGCCGCCTGTGCCCCAAGGCCCAGATCGTGCGCTTCAAGTCGATCGACGAGGCGACGCTCGCCCTGCGCAGCGGCCGCGTCGACGCGCAGTGCATCTTCTGGATGGGCGGCGTGCGCGCCGTGAAGCGCGACCCGCAGCTCGGTAAGGTGATCGTGCCGCAGCCGATGTTCGGCTCGACCTCGAACGCCGCCGTCCGCCGTGAGGCCGACAAGACCTGGCGCGATTTCGCCACGACCTGGATCACCTATGCGCGTGGCCTCGGCCTCATCCGCGAGGCGGTCGTCAGCAGCCTCGCCAAGGTCGACCTGTCGCTGGACGACATTCCGCCGGGCGTCACCTTCTGATCAGCCTGCCCCGCGGGCCCCGGGCACATCCCGGGGCCCGCGTTTCAGCGTGCGGCGCCGGCGCGCCGCCGCGAGGGAACCCGCTGCGAGAGAACGCATGTATCAGTGGAATTTCGATATCGTCTGGAGCTATCGCTGGCTCTTCCTGACGGGGACGGGCGTCACCATCGCCCTGACGATCGCGATCGTGGTGCTGGGCCTGATCGTCGGTCTGGCCGCGGGCGTCGCGCAGCTCTCCCGGTCGCCGGTGCTGCGCTGGACCTCGTGGCTCTATATCGAGATGTTCCGGCTGACGCCGCTTCTCGTGCTGCTGCTCTGGTTCTACTACGCGCTGCCGATCATGACGGGGATCAAGCTCGACGCGATCACCGCCGCGGTGGTGACGCTGACCCTCTATGGCGGTTCGTTCTACGCGGAGGTGATCCGCGGCGGCATCGTCTCGATCGAGCCCGGCCAGAGCGAAGCCGGCCTGGCGCTCGGCATGACGCCCGGCCGCGTCATGCGCCGGATCGTGCTGCCGCAGGCGATCAAGCGGATGATCCCGCCGCTGATGAACCAGTCGATCATCCAGTTCAAGAACACCTCTCTGGTCTCGGTCCTCGCCGTGCCGGACCTGCTCTACCAGGGCCAGGTCATCGCGATGGACACCTATCGCGCGCTCGAGGTCTACACCGTGATCGCCGCCATCTACTTCATCGTGCTGCTGCCCCTGACCATCATCGTCAAGGCGGCCGAGACAAGCCTGGCGCGGAGCAACTGAGGTGGCGATGAGCACTCCCAAGATCGAAATTTCCGGGCTGCGCAAGCAGTTCGGCGAGCTGGTCGTCCTGCGCGACATCAACCTGACGGTCGAGCCGGGCGCCGTCATCGCGCTGATCGGCCCGTCCGGCTCGGGCAAGTCGACCCTGCTGCGCTGCATGAACCTGCTGGTGCTGCCCGAGGGCGGCAAGGTCCGCATCGGCGAGCACGCCTTCTCCTTCGGCGACGGCAGCAAGCTGCCCAACGTCAAGGAGCAGGCCCGCTTCCGCTCCAACACCGGCATGGTGTTCCAGCACTTCAACCTGTTCCCGCACATGACGGTCATTCAGAACGTCATGGAGGGGCCGGTCTCGGTGAAGAACATGCCGAAGGCGCAGGCCGAGGCGCTGGCGCGCAAGCTGCTCGACAAGGTCGGCCTCGCCGACAAGGTCGACGTCTTCCCGAACAAGCTCTCGGGCGGCCAGAAGCAGCGCGTCGCGATCGCGCGTGCGCTCGCCATGGAGCCGGAGGTGATGCTGTTCGACGAGGCGACCTCGGCGCTCGACCCGGAGCTTGTCGGCGAGGTGCTGAACGTCATCCGCGCGCTCGCCGCCGAGGGCATGACCATGATCCTGGTGACGCACGAGATCGGCTTCGCCCGCGAGGTGGCCGACCGCGTCGTGTTCATGCGCGACGGCGTTATCGTCGAGGAAGGGCCGGCGCGCGAGGTTATCGGCGAGCCGAAGCAGGAGGCGACGCGCGCCTTCCTCAGCCACTTTCACAACCGCAGCTGACCGATGACGAGCGCCGCCCCGTCACGCATCGCCGTCATCGGAGCCGGCATCGTCGGCCTCACCGCGGCGCTCGAACTGCGCCGCTCCGGCCATGAGGTCGTGCTGCTCGAGCCGGAGGAGGCGGGCGGGCGCCAGGCGGCGTCCTACGGCAATGGCTGCTGGCTGAACCCGGGCGCGATCTTCCCGATCTCGCTGCCCGGGCTCTGGCGCGACGTGCCCGGCTTCCTGCTCGATCCGACCGGGCCCTTCGTCATCCGCTGGAGGGATCTGCCGGGGATCGTGCCCTGGCTGGTGCGCTTCGTGCTCGCAGGGCGCAACTGGTCGCTGGTCGAGCGCTGCGCCACTGCCCGTTTCGCGCTCTGCCGCACCGCGGTCGACGAGCACGCGGCGCTGGCGGCGCAGGCCGGCGTGCCGGAGCTGTTGCGCCGGCAGGGGCTGATGTTCGTCTATCGCGATCGTGCGGAGTTCCTCGTCGAGGAGCGGGTCTGGCGCATGCGCGAGGCGTTCGGCGTCGCCTTCAGCGAGATCGGCGAGGACGAGCTTCGTCGCATTCAGCCGCAGCTCGGGCCGGGCTATCGCTTCGGCGCCCGCATCGACGACGGCGCGCAGGTCTTCGATCCGGGGGCCTATTGCCGGGCGCTGCTGCATCTCGCCATCGCGCGGGGCGTCGGCCATGTCGCGACCCGCGCCACCGGCTTCGTGCGGGAGGGCGCGCGGCTGCGGGCGGTGCGAACCGCGCAGGGCGACATCGCTTGCGACAAGGCTGTGATCGCCGCGGGCATCGGCTCGGCGCGGCTGGCCCGCGAGGCCGGCGATGCCGTGCCGCTGATTTCCGAGCGCGGCTATCACGTGGTCGTTCCCAATCCGGGCTTCGACGTGCCGACCGGGTTGATGCCGTCCGACGGCAAGATGGCGGTGGTCTCGACGGCGCAAGGCCTGCGTGTCGCCGGGCAGGTCGAGCTCGCGGCGGTGGAGACGGCGCCCGACTGGCGCCGCGCCGAGATCCTGCTCGGCTATGCGAAGCGGATGTTCCCCGCGCTGGCGCCGCGCATCGAGGCCGGCACGGTCGATCGCTGGATGGGACATCGCCCCTCGACGCCGGACGGGCTGCCCTGCATCGGACCGTCCTCGGCGTCGCCCGATATCTTCCATTGCTTCGGCCATGCGCATACGGGTCTAATCCAGGCGCCGAGTTCGGCGCGCCTGCTGGCGGCTCTGGTCGACGGGCGCACGCCGCCCTTCGATCCGGCGCCCTATGCGGCGAGGAGGTTCGGCCGGTGAGCCAGACATTGCTCTATCTCTCGCGCGCCGAGGTGAAGGCGCTCGGCATCACGCCCCGCGAGGCACGCGAGGCGGTTCTCGCCGCCTTTCGCGAGCATGCGCAGGGGCTGAACCGCAGCCTGCCCAAGACCTCGCTCGACCTCGGCCCCGGCCACGGCTTCCAGGCGATGACCGCCGCCTCGCGCGCTGACGACGTCGCCACGCTGAAATGGGTCGCGATGGCGCCGGTCGCGGCCGGCAGCACGGTGCCCGGCATCAACGCGCTGATCTGCGTCAGCGACTATGACAGCGGCCTGCCGCTCGCCGTGCTCGACGGCGACGAGGTCACGCTGGTTCGCACCGCCGCGATGTCGGCCGCCGCCGCGAGCCGTCTGGCGCCCGCAGAGGCCCGGACGATCGGCTTCGTCGGCTGCGGCCTGCAGGCGCATGCCCATCTCGACGCCTTCCTCGACCTGATTCCGGGGCTCGCCACCGTGCTGGCGATGAGCCGCAGCCGCAGCTCCGCCGAAGGCCTCGCCGCGGCTGCGGCAGAGCGCGGGCTGGCGACCAAGGTGATGGACGATGCCGACGCGCTGCTGGCCGCGTCCGACATCGTCGTCTCGATGGTGCCCGGCGCGCCCGGGCTCGTACCCTTCCTCGACGCGCGGCGCCTGCAGGCCTCGTCCTTCGCATCGGCCGTCGATATCGGCCGCAGCTGGATTCCGGAGGCACTGCCGGCCTTCGACGTGCTGGCCACCGACAGCCTGGCGCAGTCCAAGGCGCCCTATGACGTCCACTCGCAGCCCGTCGACACCGTGCGGTTCCAGACCGATCTCGCCGCCCTGTCTGCGGAGGAGGCCGTCCTGAGCGGCCCGAGGCGGGCGATGTTCTGCTTCCGGGGGGCGGCGCTCGCCGACCTCGCCATGGCCTCGCTGGTGCTGCGCAAGGCCCGCGCGAGCGGCATCGGCACCCGCCTGCCGCGCTGAAGCGAGCGGTTTTTCGGCGCGGTCGCGGCCGCGCACCATGCTGTTGGCACAATTCGCGCATTGATCTCGGCGCGCCGTCCTGTCATGCGGGACGGCCCTATGCTTGGCATCCGACGGAGATCGAGACGGCTATGCAGGATACGGAGCATCGCGGCCTGGCCCGGATTCGCCGGCTGCGCCCCGTGCGGGTCTCGACCTGGACCAAGGATCGCCACGAGGAACGCGCGGCGCTCGCGCGGCCGCAGGATGCCGGCTTCCTCGCCGCCTCCTACAACATTCACAAGGCGGTCGGGCGGGACGGGCGCTTCGCGCCGGCGCGCATCGTCGAGGTGATCGCCGAGCTCGGTGCCGACATCGTCGCGCTGCAGGAGGCCGACAAGCGCTTCGGCGAGCGCGCCGGCCTGCTCGACCTCGCGGCGCTCCAGGAGCGCACCGGGCTGGTGCCGGTGCCGGTCCGCGGCAAGGGCCATGGCTGGCACGGCAACTGCGTGCTGTTCCGCAATGGCGAGGTCACAGAGACGCGCGAGATCGTGCTGCCGGGCGTCGAGCCCCGCGGCGCGCTGGTCGTCGACATCGCGCTGCCGGCCGGGGAGGTGCGCATCATCGGGGCGCATCTCGGGCTGCTGCGCCATTCGCGCTCGCGCCAGGTCGAGGCGCTGATCGCCGCCTCGCGCCCGGCGGACGGCCGACCGGTCTTCCTGATGGGGGATTTCAACGAGTGGCGCCTCGGCAAGCGCTCGGCTCTGCAAGGGCTGGCGCCGCAGTTCGGGCCGTTGCAGGCGGCGATCCCGAGCTTTCCGGCCCGCTTCCCGCTGCTGGCGCTCGACCGGATCGTTTCCTATCCGTCCGATCTGATCGAGGCGGTCGAACTCCACGACACGCCGCTGGCGCGCATGGCGTCCGACCATCTGCCGATCAAGGCGCGCATCCACCTGCCGCGGCCGGAGAGCGCGTCCCGGTGAGGAGCGGCCGCCGGCCGCCCCTCCGTCGCCGAGGCCGTCAGACGGCGGCCTTCTTGATCGCGTCGAGCACGTCGCTGCCGTACTTGCCGACGAACTCCTTCTCGACCTCGTTGCCGATCGCCTTGACGAAGCTGTCGCGGTCCGGGGTCTCGACGGCCTGCATGCCGGCCTTCTTCAGCTCGGCCAGGCTCGAGCCCTCGGTGTCCTCGTTCATCTGGCGCTGAACGCCGGCGCATTCCACCGCGACCTGCAGCAGGATCTTCTGCGTATCCGCCGGCATGGCGTCGAACTTCGCCTTGTTCATCACGACCGGGCCGGTGGTGAAGGCGTGGCGGGTCAGCGACAGGTGCTTCTGGATCTCGAAGAACTTGGCGTTGAGGATCAGCGTGACCGGGTTCTCCTGACCATCGACGGTGCCGGTCTCGAGCGCGGTGAACAGCTCGGTGAAGGCCATCGGGGTCGGCACGGCGCCGAGGAGGCGGAACGCCTGGACGTGCGCCGGATTCGGCGTGGTCCGGATCTTGAGGCCGCGCATGTCTGCGGCGGTCTTCACCGGGCGGCGGTTGTTGGTGAGGTTGCGCCAGCCGATCTCCCAGGTGGCGAGCGCCTTGAGGTTCGAGCCTTCGAGCTCCTTGCGCAGGCCTTCTCCGATCGGGCCGTCCATCACGACCGCGGCGTGCTTGCGGCTCTGGAACAGGAACGGCAGGTCGAGCACGTTCAGCTTGGGCGCGAGACCGGTGAAGAACGGGTTGCCGGTCAGGCAGATGTCGAGCGAACCGCCGCGCACCGCGCCGATCGTCTGCGAGTCCGAGCCGAGAGCGCCGTTGGCGAAGACCTGGATCTCGTAGCGGCCCTGGGTCTGCTCCTTGACCTTCTCCGCCATCAGCAGAGCGGCCTTGTGCCAGCTGTCGACCTCCGGATGCGGATGCGCGAAGCGCAGCTTGGTTGCCTGGGCGAGCGCCGGGCGGCCGATCATGAACAGGCCGATACCTGCACCGGCGCCGGCGAGAGCGGTTCTGCGGGTAATGGTCATGGGCTGGATCCTCCTTGTTGGACTGGTTGTTCTGGTCTCAGCGGCCGGTCAGCCAGCGCGCGGGCACGGTGACGAGTTCCGGGACGAAGATGAGCAGCATGAGGACGCAGATCTGGGCGATCAGGAAGGGCATCACGCCGCTGATGACCCGCTCCATCTTGATGCGCCCGACCGCGGCCGTGACGTTGAGCACCGTCCCGACCGGCGGGGTCAGCAGCCCGATCGCGGCGTTCATGATGAACAGCACGCCGAAATAGACCGGGTCTATTCCCGCCTGCTTGACGATCGGCATCAGCACCGGGGTCAGAATGAGCACGACCGGGATGAGGTCGAGCGCCATCCCGACAACGAAGACCAGCGCCATCATCGCCAGCATCAGCAGCGTCGGGCTGTCGAGGAGCGGACCCAGCAGCGCGGTGACCTGTCCCGGGATGTCGGCGATCGTGATCAGCCAGGCGGAGACAGCCGCGGCGGCCACGAGGAACATCACCGCCGACGAGGTCTTGATCGCCGCCAGCAGGGCCGGGCGCAGGTGCTCGAGCTTGAGCTCGCGATAGACGAAGCCGCCGACGAAGGCCGCGTAGACCGCCGCGACAACGGCCGCCTCGGTAGGCGTGAACGCGCCGGTGCGCATGCCGCCGATGATCAGCACCGGCAGAGCCAGCGCCCACAGCCCTTCGGTCAGGGCCTTCAGCCGCTCCCGGCCGGTGGCGCGGGGCGCCGGCGGCACGTTGTCGCGACGGGCGACGATCGTCCAGGCGATGAACAGCGAAAGCGCCATCAGCAGGCCGGGCACGATGCCGGCCATGAAGAGCCTGGAGACGGAAATGCCGGCGGCGACGCCGAAGACAACGAACGGAATCGAGGGGGGGATGATCGGGGCGATGATGCCACCGGCGGCGAGCAGGCCTGCCGAGCGCGGCGGATGATAGCCGGCCTGGCGCATCATCGGCAGCAGAATCGCCGCCAGCGCCGCGGTGTCGGCGACTGCCGAGCCCGAGATGCTCGCCATGATCAGCGCCGCGATGATCGCGACATAGCCGAGGCCGCCGCGGACATGGCCGACGAGGCTGACGGCGAGATTGATGATGCGCCGCGACAGGCCGCCCGAGTTCATGAGCTCGCCGGCCAGCATGAAGAAGGGCACCGCCATCAGCGGGAAGCTGTCCGCGCCGCCGACGATGTTCTGCGCCAGGATCTGCGTGTCGAACATGTTCAGCTGCAGCATCAGCGCGACGCCGCAGGCGAGCAGTGCGACGGCGATCGGGGTGCCGATCGCCATGGCCCCCAGAAGGGCTCCGAGGAAGACGAGTACGATCACTGGCGTTGCCCCGGCTTGCTCGGCTCGTGCGCCATCTCGTCCTCGGAGGAGGAGCCGATGACGAGCTCGTCGTCGCTCATGCGGTTCTGGAACAGGGCGACGAGGTTGATGACGTTCAGGATGGCGATGCCGATGCCGCAGGCCACGGCGGCGAGATAGGTCACGGCCAGGGGGATGCCGCTGATCGGCGCCGGGTTGTGGACATTGAGCACGGTCTGCGCCCAGGCGCCGCTCACCATCAGGCCCATGCAGACGAGCGAGAGCAGCTCGACGAGCAGCCGGCAGACCCAGCGGCCGCGCCGGCCCATCGCCGTGACGAGTGCCGTCATGCCGAGATGGCCGCCGTCCTTGGCGACGAGGAAGGCGCCGCCGAAGGTCAGCCAGACGAAGATCATGCGCGAGACTTCCTCCGAGACGATGATGCCGGAGTCGAAGCCGTAGCGCAGGACGACATTGCCGAAGACCATGGCGATCATGGCGACGAAGCCGGCGATCAGGAGGTTCTCGACAAGCCGTATGAGCGACGCCTGCAGGGTCATGGGGAGCCTCCGTTGAGCGCGGGGTCCGTCGCCAGCCCGTACCAGCGCGCGGCATTGTCGTGGAAGAGACGCAGCCGGTCCTGTGGGCTTAGCCCGGCGACCGATGCCTTGAACACGTCGTAGATCGTGCCGAAATCGGCGCAGATCCCGTCTACGGGATAGTTGCTGGCGAAGGCGCAGCGCTCGATGCCGAACGCGTCGATCACGCCCGCGATCACCGGCGCCTGCAGCGCCAGCGTCCAGGCCTGGCCGGGTACGCCGATGCCGGAGATCTTGGCGACGACGTTCGGCTCGCGCGCCAGCCGGGCCATGGCGGTGCGCCAGGCGGCAAGGCCCTCGGCACTGCGGTCGGCCGGCAGCCCGGCATGGTTCAGGACGACGGTGGTGGCGGGGAAGTCGCGGGCGAGCTCGGCGGCCTCGTCGAGATGCCACCACGGGGTTTGCAGATCGAAATGCAGGCCGGCTCCGGCCAGCAGCGCATAGCCGTCGCGCCAGCGCCGGTCGCGCATCGAGCCCGGCGCGGCGAAGCGCGCCTCATGCGCCTCGCGGGCGACGGCTGCCGGCTTGTGGCGCACGGAGCGGACGATCGGCATCGCCGCATAGGCGGCCGCGACCTCGGCGACATCCTCGCGGTCGAGCCAGATCTGGCCGATCGCGGCGTCGGGCCGGCTGTATTCGGCGGCGACCTCCGCGACCCAGCGCATCTCGCCGACCGGGTCGCGCGGGTTCCATTCGCCCTCCATCAGGACCGTGCCGACGATCAGGTGCCCGGCGGCGGCGCGGGCATAATCGCCCGGCATGAAGTCGCGGCGGATGGCGGCATAGTCGCCATAGCGGAAGGGGATGACGTGATCCTTCAGCCAGGGATGGTCGTTCCGGCCGAGGTCGAAGAAATGATGATGGGGATCGATGATCGGCAGCAGCGTGTCGTCGCCGCTGGCGAGAAAGCGCGCGCGCTGGTCAGGAGAGGCCATCATGGCAGGGGCGCCCGGACAACGGGCGTGGTTGCGATCAGGCCCCGCCATGACGGCGGAAATCCCGCGTACCGCATTGCCGGCCCCCTTGCTTTCGTCCCGATACGCGCCGTGGGCCCGAAGGCCCACGGTCAATTCTGTATGCTGTATACGCTATAACAGGGGCGCCTTGTCAAAGGGCTCCGGTGCCGAAAAATTCATCCTGTTCGCGCCGCAGCCGCACGAGCACGGTATCCTCGTCGATGGCGATGTCGGCGCAGGTCAGGATCTGCCCCTTGGGCACGCGGCGCAGCACGCGGCGGCCGGCCGTGAGGTAATAGGGCACGGGCTCGCCGTCCCCGAGTGGGCGTGCCGGCTGCAGCAGCGGGTCGAGGCCGCCGATGACGTGCCGATAGCCCATCTCCAGCGTCTCGCCCGGCTCGAGGTCGCGGCTGGCGCGGGCGTGCAGATCGATATGCGGGACGACCTCGGCGCCGCCGGTCGATTGGCCGAGCAGGGCGGCCGACAGGGCCGACATCGGAGCCTCCGCGCCCAGCAGGTGGACGGGGTTGTGGATCAGCACATAGCGCCCGTCGGGCGAGGTCGGGATGCCCTTGCCGGCGAAGAGCTTGCCGGTGGCGAGGTCAGGCACCTCGGCGATGACGTAGACGCCGCCGGCGAAGGAGATCTCGTCGCGCCGCCGCAGGCAGTTGAACATGTCGACGCGGCCGGTGCCGCCGAGCAGCCCGCCTTCGGCGGCCGGGCGGAACAGGGTCGGCAATTCGATGGTGCGGGCGATCGGCGCGTGCATCTCGGCGATGTCCGGCGAGAGCCCCGTATGGTTGCAGACGATGCCCATCTCGCAGAGGTCGGGCACGGTGGTGCGGGGGAAGGGCAGGCGCGCGCGGGCCTCCAGCAGGGCACGCGGATCGTAGCCGGCCTTGCCGAAGATCTCGGCGAAGCCCTCGGCCGGGACAGCCTCGTCCCAGGCCGTGACCGTGTCGGTCTCGGGGTCCCAGACGAAGTCCGACTCGCTCGACTTGCCGGCGGCGACGACGGGCAGGCCGAGCATCCGCGCCCAGCCGATCAGGCCGATCAGCAGGCTGGGCTGGTCGCCGTCGACGGGGGTGTGGACCACGCCCTTCTGGCGGGCGCGATGGGCCAGGATCGGGCCGATGATGCACTCGGCCTCCTTGGTCACCATGACGAGATGGCGGCCTGCCTCGATGGCGGCGAGCGCCGTCGCGGCAGCGCCTTCCGGGTCCCCGGTCGCCTCGATGACCACGTCGACGGCCAGGCCTTCGAGATTGGCGGCGTCGTCGATCAGCGCGACGAGGCCGGCGTCGAGGGCGGCTTTGGCCTCGGCGGCGCTGCGGCAGTCACGGATCTCGGCGTCGGTGAGCCCGCCGGCGAGCGCGGCCTTGCGGGCGCGGCCGAGGTCGAGGTCGCAGATCACCCGCGTCTCGATCTGCGGGGCGCGGCGGCCCTGGCTGACGAAGGAGGCGCCGAACTCGCCGGCACCGACCAGGGCGGCGGAGATGACGCGATCGGAAGCGCCCGCGCGGAGCGCGAACAGGTTCTGGATATTCACGATGGCAACTTTCTGTGGAGAGGCCCGGGGCGACGCCGGATTAGACCGGCAGTCCCTCGATGGCGTAGAAACGGGCCGGCGCACCGTCGGCGTCGGGGATCAGCATCGGCGCGGCGGAGAACAGGTTGCGCGGGGCGGAGAGCCGGCTGGTGTTGACCACGTATTCGATGAGCGTGACGCCGTGGCTGAGCAGCACGTGATGGGTGACGTGCTCCGGCTTCGGCACCTCCTTCCCTTCCAGCAGCAGGCGGATCGGATAGTCCTGCGGGAAGTCGAAGGCGACGGCGGTCGGCTTGCGCGCGGCGAGCCATTCGGCGGCGCCGAGCGTCAGCCAGGGCGCCTCGGTCCAGAAGGTCTTGTCCTGATAGTCGCGCCGGTCACTCCAATGCGCCGCGAGCAGCAGGATTTCGCCGTCGGCGCCGCCGGGATCGGCGGCAGCGAGGTGCTCGGCCTCGATCGGCGCATTGGCCGGGCGGTCGCTGAGGTTCAGCACGCGGCAGGGGCCGACGACATGCGAGAGCGGGGTCGTCTCGATGGTCGGCGCCCCCGCGACGAAATGCGCCTGCGCGTCGACATGCGAGAAGCCATGGCAGGTGGTGGCCAGCTTCGAGACGCGGAACTGGTCGCCCGCCGCGAAGTCGCCCTTGATGGAGAGCTCGGCCGGCCAGCGGAAATGCGGCCGGATCGGCATGGTGAGGTCGACGATCTTCATGGTGCTATCCGTTCTCGGGCTGCGCGCCGGCCCGGCCGGTACGCCACTATCACGTCGCATCTTGCATACAAGAATTTTTCGGCGTCAAGTAGCATGACGAGGACATAGGATCGCCATGTCGGATGCGCCCGAACTGCCGGAGCTGGGAGAGCTCCTCTCCGCCCTGACGCCGCCCGCGCCGGTCAAGCGCAAGGGCAGCCTGCACGCCAACACCGTCGCGGAATTGCGCAGCATGATCGTCACCGGCGTGCTCGCGCCCGGCGCCCGCCTCAACGAGCGCGAACTCTGCGAGCGCCTGTCGGTCTCGCGGACGCCGGTGCGCGAAGCGATCAAGACGCTGATCCAGGATGGGCTGCTGCGCTCGCTGCCGAACCATTCGGCCGTGGTCGCCGAGCTTGACGCCGATGAGATCGCGGCGCTTGTCGACGTTCTCGCCGCGATCGAGGCGCTGGCGGGCGAACTCGCCGCCGCGCGCATGACCGACGAGGCCGTGGCCGAGATCGGCATGCTGCACTACCGGATGATGCTGCATCACAGCCGCGGCGAGCTGCCGGGCTATTTCGAGGCCAACAAGGCCTTCCATCGCCGCATCATCGAGCTCTCGGGCAACTCGGTGCTCGGCTGGGTCTGGGACCTGCTGTCGCTGCGCGTCGACCGCGCCCGCTATTCGTCGAATCTCTGGCCGACCCGCTGGAAGGTCGCCACCGAAGAGCACCAGCAGATCCTCGACGCGCTCGGCGCACGCGATCCCGAGCGGGCAGGGCGGGCGCTGCGCGACCATGTGCGCAACGGTCTCTCCGGGCTGGTCGCGGCGCTGCGCGAGCGCGAGGCCGCGCCGCGCGGCTGACGTGACGGAGCGTGACGAGAGCAGTTGACCTAACGTTTTCTTGCATGCAAGTTCGAGAGATGCCGCGAAGACGGCCCGCCGGCCAGGATGCGCAAAGCACCGGCAGGCATTGCGAGGGAACGGGAGGACACCATGGTCGCGAAGACCGCTCTGACACGTCGTTCATTGCTGGGCGCCGGCGCCGCGCTGACTGTCGCGATGCCCGCGATTATCCGGCCGGCCAATGCGGCGGTGACGCTGCGCCTCGCCCATCCCGCCGATCTCAGCCATCCGGTGCATACCGAAGCCGAGGCGATGGTGAAGCGCATCGCCGAGCGCACCGGCGATCAGGTGAAGATCACGATCTTCCCGAACAATGCGCTGGGCTCGCCGGTCGAGGCAGCGCAGCAGACCAAGCTGGGCGCCATCGACATGATGCTGTTCAACCCGGCCAACATCGAGTCGATGTCGAAGACCATCGGCGTCATCAACATCCCCTACCAGTTCGACAGCTACGAGCACGCCCACAAGGTGCTCGACGTCACGGCGCGCGACTGGCTGGCGGAGCAGCTCAAGCAGGCCGGCTTCACCTGGATCGCCAATTTCGAATGGGGCTTCCGCGCGCTCAGCAACAGCCGGCGGCCGGTCAACCAGCCCGACGACGTCAAGGGCCTCAAGCTGCGCGTGCCGCCCGAACTGGCGATCAAGGCCGCCTTCGAGGCGCTGGGCGCCAGCACGCAGACCATCGCCTTCCAGGAGGTCTATCTCGCGCTGGCCAACCAGCTGGTCGACGGGCAGGACAATCCCGTCGGCACCACTTTCGCGGCGAAGTTCTACGAGGCGCAGAAGCACATCGCGCTGACCAAGCACATCTACGCCTCGATCATGCTCTGCGCCAATCCGCGCGTCTGGAGCGGCAAGCTCAACGAGGAGCAGCGCAAGATCGTCTCCGAGGAGGCGATCAAGGCCGGTGTCGCGGCGCGCAAGGGCGTGCGTGACAACGAGGAAGCCAACCTCGCGGCGATGGAGAAGGCAGGCGTCAAGGTCACGCGACCCGACGTCGCGCCGTTCCGCGAGCGCATGGGCCCGGCTTACGAGCAGTTGCGCAAGGCGCTCGGCGACAAGACCTGGGACGAGTGGGCCAAGCTCGTCGCGGCCGCCCGCACCGCCTGACCGCGCGCGCCACCCTCCAGTCTGCACTCCTCATCGAAAGGGGCGACACGCGATGCTCGTCACCGCGGTTCTGCTCGGCGTCTGCGTCGTCATCATGCTGGGAATCCCGATCGCGGTCGCCCTCGGGCTGGTCGCGATCGGCACCATGGTCGCGACCGCCGGTCCCGACCTGCTGGTGATCTTCATCCAGCGCATCTATGCGGGCACCTCCTCGTTCCCGCTGCTCGCCATCCCGTTCTTCGTGCTCGCCGGCAATCTGATGAATGTCGGCGGCACGACCGAGCGCATCTTCGGCGTGGCGCAGCTCTGCGTCGGGCGGATCCGCGGCGGCCTCGCCCATGTCAACGTCGTCGGCAGCGTGATCTTCGCCGGCATGTCGGGCTCGGCGATCGCCGATGCCGCCGGCATGGGCGTGATCGAGCACCGGGCGATGACCAAGGCCGGCTATACCGGCCGCTTCGCCGCGACGATCACCGCGGTCTCGGCGACGATCGGGCCGATCATCCCGCCCAGCATCCCCTTCGTGATCTATGGCAGCCTGGCCAATGTCTCGGTCGGTGCGCTGTTCATGGCCGGCATCGTGCCCGGTCTCCTGATGGCGTTCGCGCTGATGGCGGTGATCGCGGTCGCGGCCAAGTGGATGGACCTGCCGCGCGGCGAGGGCATGCCGCCCCTGCCGATCGCGGCGCGGATCGTGCGCTCGGCCCTGCCGGCGCTGATGCTGCCGCCGGCGATCCTGCTCACCATCCTGACCGGCTTCGCCACACCGACCGAGGCGGCGGTGGTCGCGGCGGCCTATGCCTTCGTGCTCGGCCGCTTCGTCTACAAGGAGCTGAACTGGGAGGACACCGTCGGGGTGCTCTGGGACAGCGCGAGGCAGACCGCGCAGGTGATGTTCATCATCGCGCTGGCAGCCCCGTTCGGCTGGGTACTGGTGCAGCAACAGATTCCGAACGCAGTGCTGAACGCGCTGCTGACGCTCTCCTCCGAGCCGTGGATGATCCTGCTCATCATCAACGTGGCGCTCCTGGTGCTCGGCATGTTCATCGAGGGCGTGGCCCTGATGATCATCGCCTTCCCGGTGCTGCTGCCGGTCACGGTCCAGCTCGGCATCGATCCGGTGCATTTCGGCGTCATCCTGGTGCTCAACCTGATGATCGGGCTTGTGACGCCGCCGGTCGGCCTCTGCCTCTACGTGGTCGCAGGCATCGCCAAGCTCTCGATCGGCGAGATCACCCGCGAGATCTGGCCCTATGTGCTGGCGCTGCTCGGGGTGCTGATGCTGATCACCTATGTGCCGGCGCTGTCGCTCTGGCTGCCCCATGCGCTTGGATATGGAGTGACGCCATGATCGCCGCGCTCAAGACGGTCGACAGTCTGGTCGGCCGCATCTGCAAGGTCGCGGCGATCCTGTGCATGCTCGGCCTGTTCGTGCTGCTCGGGCTGGCGATCATTCTGCGCGTCGTGCCGCTGTTCACGATCGCCGGCTATGACGAGCTGGTCGAGTTCCTGTTCATCTGGATGGTGATGCTGACCTCGCTGGCGCTCTGGCGCGAGGGCGTTCTCTACCGCGTCGTCATGCTGGAAAGCCTGCTGCCGCCGGGGCCGAAGCGCCTGCTCGAGATCCTGATCAATCTCGCCATGTTCGGCTTCGCGCTGGTGCTGGTCGTCTACGGCGTCACCTTCATGGAGATGGCCGGCGAGACCACGCCCTTCCTGCGGCTCGACAAGGGCTGGTGGTATGCGGCGATCCCCGCCTGCGGCGCGCTGATGGCGGTCTACAGCCTGGTCTGGCTGTGGCGCGTGGTCACCGGCCGGGGCGAACTCGAAACCACCAGTTCGCTGGTCGGCTGATTTCTGGATAGCGAAAGGCGAAGGACATGGCCCGGCTCGACGGCAAGGTCGCGATCATCACAGGCGGCGCGGGCGGCATCGGTGCCGCCACCGCCAGGCTGTTCGCGGAGGAGGGCGCCCGGATCGTCCTCGTCGATATCGATGCGCCGACGCTTGAGACGGTCGACAGCGAGATCCGGGCGTCCGTACCGGGCGCCGAGATCGCCCCGCTCGCGATCGATGTCGGGCAGGAGAGCGCGGCGCGCGCGATCGTCGACCACGCTCTGGCCCGCTTCGGGCGGATCGACGTGCTGGTCAACAATGCCGGCATCCGCTCCTACGAGCCGCTGGACCAGGCCAGGGCCGAGACCTGGGCCAAGATCCTCTCGGTCAACCTGCTGAGCTATGCCTATCTGGCGCGCGAGGCGCTGCCCGCGCTGCGCCGCTCGGGCAAGGGCGCGATCGTCAACATCTCTTCGACGCACGCCTATAATCCGCGCGGCGGCATGGGCCAGTACGACGCCGCCAAGGCCGGCATCATCTCGCTGACCAAGACGCTCGCCTTCGAGGAGGTCGGCAACGGCGTGCGGGTCAATGCGGTCTGCCCGGGGCTGACGCTGACGCCGTTCCATGTCCGGCGCTTCGCCGCCGAGGGCAAGACCGAGCAGGACCTGCGGGCCGAGAAGACGAATCACAACATCCAGGGCCGCTGGGCCGATCCCCGGGAAGTCGCCTATCCGATTCTCTGGCTGGCTTCCGACGAGGCTTCGGTGATGACGGCCTCCGTCATCATGGCCGACGGCGGCACCCGCGTCCTCTGACGCGCCGAGGAGGCGGGCAGGCGGGGAAGGCGGCTTCGGCCGTCCGGCCCCCGCCGGTCCAGCCGGCGTCTATGGGTGCCAGCCCGTCTCGGCCGGGGCAGCCGCCTGCGCGTCCTCGGCGCGGGCCTCCTCGACGATGGCGAGCACGGCGCGCAGCGCCGCCTCGACGCCCTCGCCCGAGGCCGCCGAGAGCGCGATCGGCGTGCGGCCGGCAGCGCGTTTCAGCCGCGCCATCTGCTCCTTGCGGACCTCCGGCGTCAGCGCGTCGACCTTGGACAGCGCCACGATCTCCGGCTTGTCCTCGAGCCCGCCGCCATAGGCCGCGAGTTCCTTGCGCACGGTCTTGTAGGCCTTGCCGGCATGTTCGCTGGTGCCTTCGACCAGATGCAGCAGCACGCGGCAGCGCTCGACATGGCCGAGAAAGCGGTCGCCGAGGCCGTGGCCTTCATGCGCGCCCTCGATCAGGCCGGGAATATCGGCGAGAACCATCTCGCGCGCATCGACGCGCACCACGCCGAGGCCGGGGTGCAGCGTCGTGAAGGGATAGTCGGCGATCTTCGGCTTGGCCGCGGTGACGGTGGCGAGGAAGGTCGACTTGCCGGCGTTCGGCTGGCCGATCAGGCCGGCATCGGCGATCAGCTTGAGCCGGAGCCAGACCCAGCGCTCCTCGCCCGGCAGGCCGGGATTGGCATGGCGCGGCGCCTGGTTGGTCGCGGTCTTGAAATAGGCGTTGCCGAAGCCGCCATTGCCGCCCCGGCAGAGCACGAAGCGCTGGCCCGGCTCGGTGAGGTCGGCGATCAGCGTCTCGTCGTCCTCGTCGATGATCTCGGTGCCCGGCGGGACCTTGAGCACCACCGGCGCGCCATTGGCGCCGTGCCGGTCCTTGCCCATGCCGTGGCCGCCGGTCTTGGCCTTGAAATGCTGCTGGAAGCGGAAGTCGATCAGCGTGTTGAGGCCCTGGACGCATTCGATGACGATGTCGCCGCCGCGCCCGCCATCGCCGCCGTTCGGCCCACCGAACTCGATGAACTTCTCACGGCGGAAGGAGACGCAGCCGGCGCCGCCGTCTCCGGCCTTCACATAGATCTTGGCTTGATCGAGGAATTTCATGGTCGCCTTGGTAGTCGCAAGCGGGCGGCAGGGCAATGCGGCGCCGTCCGGCGACCGAAAGATCATATGGCCGCCGGCTCCCGGGAGAGCCGGCGGATTCGGTGGGGCCGACCGGCGGGCCGGGGCGGCTGTCGCCGTCCCGCCCGTCCTCAGGCCATGCAGGCTTCGCTCTGCCGGGCGGCGAGCGCCGCCGGGACTTCGAGCTCGGCTTCGTCCTCATTCTCAGGACGGCGGGCCCAGCCTGAGGCGCTCCAGCTCTTCAGCGCCGACCAGGTCGAGCGGTCGAGCCGGAACTGCTCGCAGGGGAACAGTCCGCCGCGCGCCGGCAGCGACTTCAGGAAGGAGCCTTCCGGCCGGAAGCCGCTCTTCTCCAGGACGCGCCGCGAGCCGGGGTTGATCACCCTGACATCGGCTTCGATCACGTCGAGCTCCGTCAGGGAGAACAGCGTGTCGATCAGCGCCTGCACCGCCTCGGTCATGTAGCCCTTGCCCCAATGCGGGGTGCCGAGCCAGTAGCCGATGAAGGGCTTGCCCGTGGCCTGCCGGTGCGCGCCGATCATGCCGATCAGCTCGTTGGGCTTGGCACGCGGCGTGATGGCGAAGACCAGATGGTCGCCCAGCGCGTTGCCCTTGCGGGCGTTGAAGATGAAGGGTTCGGCGGCTTCGGGCGGGTAGGGATGCGGGATGGTGCCCGTCATCTCGGCCACGGCCTTTTCACCGGCGAGACGGAGAATGGCGCCGGCATCGGCGATGCGCGGCCAGCGCAGCCACAGCCGCCTGGTTTCCAGTCTGAAGACGTCGTCTCTCGTCAATTCGGGGAACATCGGGTCTCTCCGGAGGCACGAACGAGAAGGGGGAGATGAGACTTCTGGTCCCATCTCCCCCGTTCTCTGACCTTCGGGAAACCCGTTTCCGGGTCTTAGCCCCTTGATCCGTTCGGTTCGATGGAACCGGCGGATCGAGACAATTCCCTATCCGCCTTTTACTCTGCGGCCTCTTGGGCCGGAATCACGTTCACGAAAGCTCGGCCGAGTTTCGTCGTGAATCGGACGCGGCCGGCCGTGGTCGCAAAGAGGGTATGGTCTTTGCCCATGCCGACATTGGCGCCGGCATGCCAACGGGTGCCACGCTGACGTACGATGATGTTGCCCGAAACGACCGCCTGGTCGCCGAAGCGCTTCACGCCGAGACGCTTGCTTTCGGAATCGCGGCCGTTGCGCGACGAGCCGCCTGCCTTTTTGTGAGCCATAACGCCCTACCTTGAAAAACTGTCAGTCCATGTAACCCGAATCGGCGACGAAAGCCACCGGTTTCGGGCGTGAAGCTTCGCCGAGCCTATCAGCGCGGGTCAGTAGTCCTCGCCCGAGGCCAGCTCGGCCTGGTCGACCTTGGCCCGCGGGGGCTTGCCGGCCAGCAGCTCCTTGGCCTGCTCGACCCACTCCTCGCGGGTGGCGCGGCCACGCAGCTTCAGCTCTTCGTCCCACTTGGCGACGTCGGCCTCGGTCCAGGAGGCGATGTCGTTCCAGGAGGTGATCCCGGCGGCGCGGAGCTTCTTCTCGATGGTCGGGCCGATGCCCGAGATCAGCGAGAGGTTGGAGGCGTCGAGCGCGCCCTCGGCCTTGGCGGCCGGCTTGGCGGACTTGCCCTTGACGGTCTTGCTGGCGGCAGCGAGCGCGACGGGGGCGGCACCCTTCTTCATCTCCGGCTTCTTGCCGCCGGTGAGGATGTCGGTGATGCGCACGATGGTCAGCTCGGCGCGGAAGCCGCGCTTGCGCTTCGAATTCTGGCGGCGACGCTTCTTGAAGGCGATGACCTTCTCGCCGCGGGCCTGCTCGACGATCTCGGCGGCGACGGTGATCTCGCCCAGCGCCTTGGCGTCGAGAGTGGTCTTCTCGCCGTCGGTCAGCATGAGGACCGAGCCGAAGGCGACGGTGTCGCCCGGGTTGCCCTCGATCTTGGCGACGGTGATGCGGTCGTTGGCGGCGACGCGGAACTGCTTCCCGCCGGTCTTGATGACTGCGAACATCTCTGTTCTCCGTGTTCAGCCCCGCCCTGACATGCGCCTTTCGAAGGCGGCACGCGGGACGGCTTTTTGGCAGTCGGTTGCGTGGTTTGGTCGATCTTCCTGCGGCGTGCCGGCAGCCCCGAGGGCAGCGTCGCGACGCCATGGCAAAAAGAATCCGGGCGCGGGTTTCCCCACGCAGGACGCCGCTTCGTAGTCGGCAGGGCCGGTCGCGTCAAGCGGAAGTGCAAGGATTACCGTAGGATATGACGGGCGCGCGACGGCCGTCCACACTTGTCGCCGGCAGGGGCTTGTGCACCGCGGAGTCGGCGTGTAGTAACCAGCCCGCTTCGACCGAAGGCGACCGCGGACAGGTGGCAGAGTGGTTGAATGCACCGCACTCGAAATGCGGCATACCCGCAAGGGTATCGGGGGTTCAAATCCCTCCCTGTCCGCCACTTCCTCACGCTAACAGACTGAAATCGTCGGCGTCGGGTCGACGTAGCTCCGGCCTTTTCCGACCTTTCGCGAGGTGGTGGAGCGAGGCTGGCGAACGCTGATGGCCTCGCGTCCAGGGAAACTCCAATGGCGAAGCGCGCAAAGTCCAAGGCTCAGGATTCCGAGTTCACGATGTTCGACGTCGTCTATGAGGACGGCTCGCGCACCTCGAACCGGCGCGTTCCGACCGAACTGCTCGGCGGTCTGGACGGGGACGAGCCGGCCCGCGACGCCATCGCCGAGCAGGACCGGCTCATCTCGGAGAAATCCGGCAAGCCGCCGCTGGCGATCACGACCCTGACGCGCTCGGCGAAGTCCGGCGCGGAACCCGCCAAGGACGAGCGCAAGAAGCGCGGCTCCCGCTAGGGGGGCGTCGTAGCGGGCGAGGCCGGTCTCCCTCTCGCGACGCCCCGGCCACGCGGCCCGGCGGGCCGAACTTTCGCTCGGGGCCGCCGGGATGCTAGACGGCGGCATGAGCATTCTTCTCGAGGCCCTGCGGCACGTTCCGCTCGTCGCGATCGGCCTGCTGCCGATCATGAACCCGCTGAGCACGGTGCCGCTCTTCCTGGCGCTCACCCGCCGCATGTCGGCCGAGCACAAGCGCCAGCAGGCCCTGCGCGCCTCGATCTATGCGTTCGGGGTGCTCGCCGTGTTCCTGCTGCTCGGCAACAGCATCATCAAGCTCTTCGGCATCTCGCTGCCGGGCATCCGCGTCGCCGGCGGGCTGATCATCCTGGTCCTGGCCTTCCGCATGCTGTTCGCGGGCGAGGGCGAGGAGGCCTCGATCGATTCGGAGCCGGCCGACATTAAGCAGGCGTCGATCGACTTCTCCTTCTCGCCGCTGGCGATGCCGAGCCTCGCCGGGCCGGGCTCGATCGCCGTGGTGATGAGCTATGGGTCGCAGATTCCCGACGAGCATCTCGTGCTCGGCTATGCCGTGGTGCTGACGGGAATCATGATCACGGTGCTCGTCGCCTTCGCGGCGCTCTCCTGCGCCGGCTGGATCAGCCGGTTCCTCGGCGAGCACGGCATCCAGGCGGTCACCAAGATCATGGGATTCCTGCTGACCTGCGTCGCGGTCCAGTTCATCGCATCCGGCATCCGCGACTTTGTCGCCTCCTTCGCCTGAGGGTTGAAGCAGGGCGCGCCCGCGGGCGGCGCGGTTCCCAAGCGGCGGGTGCGCTTCTATGAAGCGCCTGGGCGTGGAGCGCAGCGCCCGCCGGAGCGCAGCGCCGCATGGCCGACCTCGCCAGCCTGTTCAATCTCGTCGCGCCCTTCTTTGGGCTCATCCTGCTCGGCTTCCTGATCGGGCGGCGCCGGCGCCTTCCCGAAGAAGGGCTGGCCTGGATGCAGTTCTTCCTGATCTATGTCTCGCTGCCCTGCCTGTTCTACCGGCTTATCGCCGACAAGCCTCTGAGCGAATTGGCGAACTGGCGCTATGTCGCGATCACGACATTCGCGACCTTCTGTGTCTTCGTGCTCTCCTTCGCGCTCGGCTACCGGCATACGCGCGGGGACATGCCGCAGGCGGTGATGCAGGGCGTTGCCGGCTCCTATTCCAATATCGGATATATGGGGCCGCCGCTGCTGCTGGCGGCGCTCGGCCCGGCGGCGAGCGCGCCGGTCGTGCTGATCTTCGTCTTCGACAACCTGCTGCTGTTCTCGCTGATTCCCTTCCTGATGGCGCTCGCCGGCGTCGAGAAGAAGAGCTTCGGCGCGACGGCGCGCGAGGTGGCCTGGCGCGTGGCGAGCCACCCGTTCAACCTCGCGACCGTGCTCGGCGTCGGCGCGGCCTTCCTGCGCCTGCAGCTGCCGACGGCGCTCGAATCGATGACGCTGTGGCTGGCGCAGGCGGCGGCGCCCTGCGCGCTCTTCCTGCTCGGCGTCACCGTGGCGCTGCGGCCGATGACGCGGATGCCCTCGGAACTGCCCTGGCTGGTCGCGATCAAGCTCCTGCTGCATCCGCTGCTGGTCTGGGCCCTGCTCGCGGGAATCGGCGGCTTCCCGGCGGCCTGGGTCTATGCCGCCGTCGTCATGGCGGCGCTGCCGCCGGCGCTGAACATCTTCATGGTGGCGACGCAGTACCGGATCGGCATGGAGCGGGCTTCCGCCTGCATCCTCGTCGGCACCGTGGTCTCGACCGTGACGCTCACGGGCTTCCTGTGGCTGGTGAAGACGGGCAGGATGCCGGTCGTCCTGTTTCCCTGACGGCTCCGCACCGGCGCAGCCGCGCCGCCGGAGCCGATGCGATGCAGCCGCTGTCCGACCTGCTCGTCCTCGATTTCTCGACCCTGCTGCCCGGGCCGATGGCGAGCCTGTTCCTGGCCGAGGCCGGGGCGCGCGTCGTCAAGGTCGAGCGGCCGGAGGGCGAGGATATGCGCCGCTATCCGCCGCGCCTTGGCGACGAGGCGGCGCCGTTCGCGGCGCTGAACCGCGGCAAGGAAAGCCTCGCGCTCGATCTCAAGGCCGCCGGCGCGATCGAGCGGCTGCGGCCGCTGCTGGCGCGGGCCGACATCCTGATCGAGCAGTTCCGCCCCGGTGTCATGGCGCGGCTCGGCCTCGGCTATGCGGAGTTGAAAGAGGCCTATCCGCGGCTGATCTACTGCTCGATCTCGGGCTACGGGCAGGCCGGCCCGCGGGCGAACGAGGCGGGCCACGACATCAACTACCAGGCGATCGGCGGGCTGCTCGGCCAGTCGCTGCGGCGCGGCGGCGTCGCGCCGCAGCCGCCGGCGCTGGTCGCCGACATTGCGGGCGGCAGCATGCCGGCCGTGCTCAACATCCTGCTCGCCTTGCGCGAGCGCGACCGCACCGGCAAGGGCTGCCATCTCGACATCGCCATGACCGACGCCATGGCCTGCTTCGCCTGGTACGGGCTGGCGACGGGGCAGGCGAGCGGGCGCTATCCGGCCGGCGGCGAAGGCGTGCTGACCGGGGCGAGCCCGCGCTACCGGCTCTATGCCACCGGCGACGGCTGGTTCCTGGCGGTCGGGGCGCTGGAGGAGAAGTTCTGGGCGACGTTCTGCACGGCGATCGGGCTCGAGGAGCCCCTGCGGCACGATGCGTGCGATCCCGACGCGACGGGCGGCCGCATCGCGCAGATCATCGCGGGGCAGCCGGCGGCGCATTGGCGGGCGCTTCTGGAGCCGCTGGATTGCTGCTGCACCGTGGTGCGCAGCCTGGACGAGGCCGTGGCCGATCCGCATCTGACCGCGCGCGGCCTGTTCGACCGGCAGGTCGAGGAGCCAAGCGGGCGGCGCATGGTCTCGACGCCGCTGCCGCTGGCGCCGGTGTTCCGCGATGCCGCGCCGGCGCTGCGGCGCAGCCCGGCGGTCGGCGAGCATGACGGGGAGGGCGGCTGAGCCGGGCTCAGCTCGCGGCGGCCATGCCGCCGGCCAGCCCCTGCCGCATCACCAGCCGGCGCAGCGGGCCCAGCCGCGACAGTGCGAGCAGGCCGGCACCGCGCAGGAAATCGGCCGGGAGCAGGTCGGTCAGCAGTGTGCGGTTCAGCGCATCGACGGCACCGGTGCGCAGGCGCACATCGTTGCGGCGCGAGCGGTCATAGCGGTCCATCGCCTCGGCCGCGCCTGGATCCGCCGAGCCCGCGACGGCGTCGCGCAGCGCGGCGACGTCCCGCAGGCCGAGATTGAGCCCCTGCGCGCCGATCGGCGGGAAGACATGAGCGGATTCGCCGACGAGCGCGATGCGCCCGGCCGCGAAACGGTCGACCGAGAGCCCGCCCATCGGCACGCGCCCGCGCGGGCCGGCGATGCGCAGCGCGCCGAGGATCGAATGCGTCCGGCGCTCGACCGCATGGGCGAAGGCGTCGTCGTCGAGCGCGGACAGGCGATCGGCCTCGGCCGGATCGACCAGCCAGACCAGCGAGGAGCGGCCACCGCGCATCGGCACCAGCGTGCAGGGACCGGAGCGGGTGTGGAATTCGGTCGAGGCGTCGCGATGGTCGCGGGCATGCGACAGGATGGTGGTGAGCGCGACCTGCGGATAGGCCCAGTCGCGCGTCGTGATGCCGGCCGTCTCGCGCACGCGGGAACGGCGGCCGTCGGCAGCGACGACGAGGCGGGCAACGAAGGATGCGAAGCCTTCGCCGGAAAGCCGCACGCCCTCCGGGGTCGGCTCCAGCCCGGTGACGGGGCTCGCGATCATCCGGATGTTCGGCTCGGCTTCTGCGCGGGCGGCGAGCACGCCGACGAGTGCCGTGTTCTCGACGTTCCAGCCGAACGCCGCCAGACCGAGCTCGCCCGCCTTGAACTCGACCGGCGGCTGCCGGAACAGGCTGCCGGTATCGTCCACCATGCGCATCACCGCGAGAGGAGAGGCGACCGCGTCGAGTGCTTCGGTGAGGCCGAGCGAGGCCAGCAGGCGCCATGAGCCGTCGAGCAGCGCGATGGTGCGGCCGTCGTTCGGTGCGACGGTGGCGCCGAACAGCGTGACGCGCCGTCCGGCCTGGGCGAGGGCGATCGCCGCGGCGAGTCCCACCGCGCCTGCTCCCACGATGGCGATGTCGTTCTCGGCGTGCGCTGGCGTCGTCATGCCAAATCGCTAGCTCAGCCGCGCCGGCTTGGCGAGCGCCAGCTTGCCGCATCCCGCACGTTGCGCTGGCGGGGGCGCTGTCCCTATGGTTCGCGCCGAGCATGGTCCGTCGGGCGCACTGGCCCGGGACGCGACGCATGCATGCCGATGTCGATCCGGCCGGCTCCCGAGGCTCTGCGGGGGCCCTGCCGGCATGAGGGAGAATTCGATGGTGAAGGCCATTCGCGTGCACGAGACCGGCGGTCCGGAGGTGCTGAAGCTCGAGGACGTCACCCTGCCGGCGCCCGGCCCGGGCGAAATCCTGATCCGTAACCGGGCGATCGGGCTGAACTTCATCGACACCTATTTCCGCACGGGGCTCTACCCGGCGCCGCAGATGCCGTTCACGCCGGGCAACGAATCGGCCGGCGAGGTCGTGGCTGTCGGCGCCAACGTCTCCGAGTTCCGGCCCGGCGACCGCGTCGCCTGCGTCTCGACGCTCGGCGCCTATGCCGAGCAGCGCATCGTGCCGGCCGCCTCGGCGGTGGCGCTGCCGGACGGCGTCTCCTACGAGGCCGCCGCCAGCATGATGCTGAAGGGCCTGACCGCCGAGTACCTGCTGCACCGGACCTATCCGGTGAAGCCGGGCGCGGTGATCCTCGTCCACGCCGGCGCCGGCGGCACCGGCTCGATCCTGGTGCAGTGGGGCAAGGCGCTCGGCGCCACCGTCATCGCGACCGTCGGCAGCAAGGAGAAGGCCGAGGAGGCGCGCGCCCATGGCGCCGACCACGTCATCCTCTATCGCGACGCCGACATCGCCACCCGCGTGCGCGAGATCACCGCCGGCAAGATGTGCGACGTGGTCTATGACGGCGTCGGCAAGGACACCTTCGTCGCCTCGCTCGACTCGCTCAAGCCCTGCGGCCTGCTGGCGAGCTTCGGCAACGCTTCGGGCGCGGTGGAGTCCTTCAATCTCGGCATCCTCGCCGCCAAGGGCTCGCTCTATGTGACGCGCCCGACGCTGAACACGCATACTGCGCGCCGCGAGACCATGGTGGAGATGGCGAAGAACCTGTTCGAGGCGGTGACCTCTGGCAAGGTCAAGGTCGCGGTCAATGCGCGCTTCGCGCTGAAGGACGCGGCCGAAGCCCATCGTGCGCTCGAAAGCCGCGGCACCACCGGCTCCTCGGTGCTGGTGCCATGACGGCAGGCGGGCGCGTTTCCGCCCGAATTGGACGCTAAGCATTCATCAAGGCCCGGCCGATCGGCCGGGCCGTTTTGCATGTGTGGAGATCGGATTGCGGGCCGTCAGGCTCATCGTCGCATCGGCCGTGATCGCAGGGCTCGTCGCCGGCTCGCCCATGCTGCCGGGCGCCGTCTCCGACTGGCGCCTGCACCTCGCCGCCGACGACCCCGTGCGCCTGTCGCAGTTGCGGCTCGACGCCGTCGCCACGCCGGAGCGGCTCGGCGCCGAGATCGACGCGGCGGTGACGGCGCAGGACCCCGATCTCGCCGACAGCCTGCTGACGCTTGCCGCCGAGCGCGGCATAGCCGTGTCGCAGGAGCGCCTGGCGGCGGTCTCGGCGCTGCGCGAGGGCGGGGTGCTGCGCTCCGCCGGCGAGTTCGGCCGCGGCTTCCTGATCGGCGAGCGCGAGAGCGATGCCGGCTTCATCGGCGCGCTGGCCGGCGACGTCACCGGCTTCGGTGATCTGCGCGACATCGCCCAGGAAGGCGGCAAGCTGCTGGGCGGTGAACAGGCCGACGAGACCGTGCTGGTGCTTTCAGCCGTCGGCCTCGCCATTACCGCAGCCACCTGGATCAGCCTCGGCGGCGGCCTGCCGGCGCGCGGTGGGCTCTCGGCCCTGAAGACCGCCAGCAAGGCGAAGCTGCTCTCGCCGAAGCTCACCGCCCATCTCGGCCGCGCCGCCGCGGGTGCGCTCGACCGGCCGGCTCTCGCGGCCGGCATGGGCGCGATCGCAAGGCTCGACCTCGCCGCCGCCAAGACCGCTGCGCGCGGCGTCGTTCGTCCGGCCGCTGTCCGCGGCTTTGCGGCGCTGGGGCAGGATGCAGGCGCGATCTATGCCCGCACCGGCCAGCGCGGTTTGCGCCAGGTGCTCGCCGTCGCCGACGATGCCGGCGATATCCGCAAGGCCGCCCGCCTGGCGGCGGCCAAGCCTTCGACGGCCCGCGCCACCTTCAAGCTGCTCGGACGCTCGGCCCTGGTGCTGGGTGCGTTCAGCCTGAGCGCCGCCGGCTGGATGCTCTGGCTGGTGCTCTATGCGATCGCGCTCGCCATGGCGGCGCAGCGTTTCGGCTGGTGGCTCGGCCGGGTGGGGCGGCGGCGCCGCGAGGCCCATGGCTGATTTATTTCAAAGGCGCAGGGGCAGGCTTTCGCGAAATTGCGTCTGCCGGCGGCAATCCAGCGGAACAGCGCCCTTTCCGGACCTTCCGCCATGTCCCGCAGCCTCCGCCTGCTCGGCTTCGCCCTCTCCTTCGTGACCGTCACCGCCGCGGTGGGCGGGCAGCTGACCGGCCGGCCGAGCGTCGTCGTCGCGGCGCAGCTCGACGAGGGGCAGGCGCGGATCGAACGGCCGAGCCGGGTGCGCGTCGGGCGGATCGCCGAAACGCGCAAGCCGGTGCGGCTGGTCTGGGAGGCGCGGGCCTAAGCGGCCGGCTCAGACCGCGACGCCGTGCAGGTCGTAGGCGTCGGCGCGTTCGACACGGACGGTGACGATGTCGCCCGGACGCAGCGGCCGGCGGCTCGAGACGTAGACATTGCCGTCGATCTCGGGCGCATCCCATTTCGAGCGGCCCTTGGCGACGGTCGGGCCGGCCTCGTCGATGATCACCGGTATGCGCTTGCCGACGCGCCCCTTGACGATGCGGGCCGAAATCTCGGCCTGCGTCTTCATGAACCGGTGCCAGCGCGCCTCCTTCTCGGCCTCGTCGACGGCGGGCAGGCCGAGATCATTCGCGGTGGCGCCCGTCACCGGCTCGTATTTGAAGCAGCCGACGCGCTCCAGCTTCGCCTCCTTCAGCCAGTCGAGCAGGAAGTCGACATCCTCCTCCGTCTCGCCCGGGAAGCCGACGATGAAGGTCGAGCGGATCGCCAGATCGGGGCAGGTCTCGCGCCAACGGCGGATGCGCTCGAGCGTCTTCTCGTGATGCGCCGGCCGGCGCATCGCCTTCAGGACGGAGGGCGAGGCGTGCTGGAAGGGGATGTCGAGATAGGGCAGCACGAGCCCCTCCTGCATCAGCCCGATGACCTCGTCGACATGCGGATAGGGATAGATGTAGTGCAGCCGCACCCAGACGCCCATCTGCCCGAGCTCGCGCGCCAGCTCGAAGAAGCGCGTGCGGACCTCGCGGTCCTGCCAGAGCGAGGGCGCGTATTTCAGGTCGAGCCCGTAAGCGCTGGTGTCCTGCGAGATGACCAGCAGCTCCTTGACGCCGGCCTTGACCAGTTTCTCGGCTTCGCGAAGCACCTCGCCGATCGGCCGCGACACGAGATCGCCCCGCAGGCTCGGGATGATGCAGAAGCTGCAGCGATTGTTGCAACCCTCTGAAATTTTGAGATAAGAATAGTGGCGCGGGGTCAGCTTCACGCCCTGGTCTGGCACCAGGTCGATGAAGGGATCGTGCTTCGGCGGCACCGCCTCGTGCACGGCGGAGAGCACGCTCTCATAGGCCTGCGGGCCGGTGATCGCGAGCAGGTTGGGGAAGGCGTCGCGGATCTGCTCGGGCTGCGCGCCCATGCAGCCGGTGACGATCACCTTGCCGTTCTCCGCCATGGCCGAGCCGATCGCCTCGAGCGATTCCGCCTTGGCGCTGTCGAGGAAGCCGCAGGTGTTGACGATCACCACATCGGCCCCGGAATGGCTACGGCTGAGCTCGTAGCCCTCCGAGCGCAGCGAGGTGATGATGCGCTCCGAATCCACGAGCGCCTTCGGGCAGCCCAGCGAGACGAAGGAGATTTTCGGCGCGGCTGCGCTCATCGGCGTGGGACTCGTCATGTCGTGCGAAAGGGAGGCGGCGCGATCCTGCGATCTCCGCCGGCGCGTTCCTTTGGCTGGAAATCGAGCAATTTGCAACTGAAAGACGGCGGGATCAGCCGTTTTCCGCTTTGTCGCCCTGCGCCGCCGATGTCGCGGAGCCCATCGCCCAGCCGATCAGCACCAGTAGCGGGCCGCACCCCTGCAGCGTGCCGAGGCGCGTTGGAAGATCGTCGATCGTGGTGACGAGATGCATCTCGCCGGCGGTCGTGGCGGCGATGACGGCGACCGCCGGCGTCTCCGGCGCGAGTCCGGCTTGCAGGGCCTTCTCGCGGAAATCCGACAGGGTGTTGCGGCCCATATAGAGCGCGGTCGTGGCGGCGGGGTCGGCCAAAGCGGCCCAGTCGATATCGCGCGGCAGGCCGCCGTCGCGGCCGTGGCCGGTGACGAATTGCAAGCGCCGGGCGTGGTCGCGATGGGTCAGCGACAGGCCGAGCGCTGCGGCGGCACCTTGCGCGGCCGAGATCCCCGGCACGATCGCGACCGGGATGCCGGCGTCGCGGCAGGCCTCGATCTCCTCGCCGGCCCGGCCGAAGATGCCGGGATCGCCGCCCTTGAGCCGCACGACGCGCCGGCCCTGGGCCGCGAGCGCGACGAGCTGCGCGTTGATCTCGCCCTGCTTGACCGAGGGGCCGTAGCCCTGCTTGCCGACCGGCAGCAGCGTCGCCTCCGGCCGGGCGAGGGCGAGGACGCCCGGCGAGACGAGATCGTCGTGCAGGATGACGTCGGCAGTGGCGAGCGCCCGCACCGCCTTGAGCGTCAAAAGGTCCGGATCGCCGGGGCCGGCGCCGACGAGGGTGACACTGCCGCCCGGCGCGGCGTCGCCAGCGGCCGGTAGCGCGGCATCGACGGCCGGCACCATGGCGGAATTCAGCACGAGATCGCCGAGCTCCGGCCGGCCATGCAGGCTGGAGGGCACGCCGTGGCGTCGCGCGGCGGCGGCGAAGGCGACCGCCGCGGCGCCATCCGCAAAGGCACCGACGGCGAGCGCGGCGCCCGCGAAGTCGCGCTCCTGCCAGCGCCGCCGCTGGACGGCGAGGCGCGCATTTCGTTCATCTGCGAAGGCAGCGTTTTCGGTCGAGACGACCACGAGATCGCAACCGCCAGCGGCGAGCAGGTCCGCGAGACCGGCCAGCGCCGCTCCGTCTCCGGCCAGCAGCACGCGGCGGCCGCCAAGCAGCGCCGAGAGCGGGCCGGAGGGAGCGGCGTAGCCGATAGGCGCAGGGTTGTGAGAGGGGCGCGAGATCATGGTGCTTCACGTGTGCGCGGCAGGTGACGGACCGGTCGCGAGCCGGCCCTGAGGTCGCACGAACCCCGCCTCGCGGGCAAGCGTCGAGATGGCGGAGAAGGATCGGGGGCTGGCGTTTCGGGCATTGCTCGCGCGCCAGAACGGCGAGGGGGGGCCGGGCCGGCCTGAAGACGGAGAGTCCGGTGTTGCCGATAGGCTACTGAAAAAAAGCGCTTATCGAGATGAGAGGTCGCGCCGGCCGGCCGCCGCTCTGTCCGGGCGGCAGCGGCATGGTGCCCGCGTGCCGGCCTCTGCTATGCAGGGCATGTGGGTTGCGGAGACGAAAGGGCGAGCGCGCCGGAATGGGATTCCTCTCGTCGATCAAGCGGTCCGTAGCCGCCGCTGTCATGGTGCTGGTGCTCGGGCTCCTGAGCATGGGGGCGCTCGGAGCGGCGCTCTACTACGCCTGCTATCCGCTGCTCGCGCCCGTCTACGGCGATCTGAACGACTGGCGCGGCGACTGGGTCTGGAATGCGATGATCTGGGCCGGCATGCTGTGGTCGCTGAGCTTCCTGGCCGCCGGACGGCTCGACCTTCGCCTTGAAGGGGCGGTGTCGCCGATGGCGCGCAAGGGGCTCTATGTCGCTGTGCTCTGGCTCGGGGCGGTGGTGATCTGGACGGGCCTGCTGCTGACCGCCTACGAGCCGGCGTAACGCCCGGTTCAGGCCGCATCTTTCGACACGGCGCAGGCTGAGACTGTTGATCGCCCGGCCGCGACTGAACCACAGCGGCTTCGGCCACGTATCTCCCAGCGGAAACCCCTCGGGAGATCATCATGCGCTTCGTCGTCGGCTACATCGCCTTCTTCATCGCCTTCGGCATATGCGACGCCATCTGGCTCGGCACGATGACGGGCAAGCTCTACCGCCCCGCGCTCGGCGACCTGATCGTCGAGCAGGTCCGCATCTGGCCGGCCGCGCTGTTCTATGTCGGCTTCGTCGCGGGCGTGGTCCATTTCGCGCTGATGCCAGCGCTGCGCGACGGCAATGCCCAGACCGCGCTGATCAATGGCGCGCTGCTCGGCCTGCTGGCCTATGGAACCTATGATCTCACCAATTATGCGACGCTGCGTCCCTGGACGCTGACGATCACGCTGGCGGATCTCGCCTATGGCACGATCGTCGTCGGCTTCTGCACCTGGGTCTCGTACCATGCGGTGCGGCTCGCAACGCATTGGGGCTGGGTCTGACCTCAGCCCCTCGGTCTGCCAAGGCAGCTTTGCGAAGCGCCCGGCCGCTCAGGCCGGGCGCATCCTGTAGTGGTTGACGCCCCAGGCCTCGCCGCCGGCATGGCCGAACAGACCGCTGGTCGCCAGGAAGAACAGGCGCCAGCGCCGGCGCCAGAGCGCAGCCTGGTCGCCATAGACCTCGCGCAGGATCGGATCGATCGTCGCGATGTTGCGGTCGAAGTTCGCCAGCCAGTCCTCGGCGGTTGCACGATAATGCGCTCCGCTCCAGCGCCACTCCTCCTCGACCGCGAAGAGATCGGGAAACTGGTGCGCCAGCGCCGCGCTCGGCATCAGCCCGCCGGTGAAGAAGTGCTGCGCAATCCAGTCGCCGGTGTCGGTCTCGTCGAACCGGTAGCAGCCCTGCGCATGCGCGAAGACGTGGATGAACAGCCGCCCGTCCGGCTTCAGCCAGCCATGAATGCGGCCGAGCAGCGCCCGCCAGTTCGCCATGTGCTCGAACATCTCCACCGAGACGACGCGGTCGAAGCGCTCATCGGTCGCGAAAGCGTTCATATCGGCGGTGACGACGCGCAGATTGGACAGGCCACGCTGGCTGGCCTGCGCCTCGATGAAGGCGCGCTGCGAGGCGGAGTTCGAGACAGAGACGATGCGGGCGGCAGGATAATGCGCCGCCATCCAGAGCGAGAGCGAGCCCCAGCCGCAGCCGAGCTCGAGGATGGCCTGCCCGTCGGCGAGGCCGGCATGCTCGGCGGTCAGCGCCAGCGCGGCTTCCTCGGCCTGCGCCAGCGTCACGCCCGGCCCGTCATAGTAGCAGCAGGAATATTTCCGCTGGGGGCCGAGGATCGCGTCGAAGAAGGCTGCGGGCACTTCGTAATGCTGCGCATTGGCGGCGTCGGCATGGACCGCGATCGGGAAGGCGGCCATGTCCCGCGCGAAGCCGGCGGTGTCGGCGGCGGCGGCGCCCAGGGCGCGGTCGGTCCGCCCGACGAGCGAGGCGATCACCATCCGGCTGATCGCGTCGGGGACCGGCAGCGCCTCGCCCCAATTGGAGAGCTTCTGCATGATGGTCATCGTTTCATTCCTTGCGGCGGCAGCGGGATCAGGGCGCTGGTGCGCATCTGGTAATCGCGATAGGCGGCGCCGTGCTTGGCGAGCATGTGCTGCTCGAGCGGCGGTATGCCCGAAATGCGCACGAGCAGCAGCGTGATGCAGGCGGGCGCGAGCAGGGCGAGCCAGCCCCAGGCATAGAGGGCGGCCGGGGCGATCACCGCATAGGCGCACCAGAGCACGCATTCGAAGAAGTAGTTGGGATGGCGCGACCAGCCCCACAGACCGCGACGACAGACGCCGCCGCTGCCGGATCGGGCGAAGGCACGCATCTGCCTGTCCGCCACGGTGCCTCCGGCTATGCCGATGGCGAAGACCAGCACGCCGGCGAGATCGCGCCAGCCCAGCACCGGCGATGGATTATGGGCGGCGAGCAGGATGCCGAGCGCCAGCGGCACGCTGACCAGAGCCTGGATCTGCAGCAGCCGCGCCATCTGGCGCGGCGCGTCGGCGCCCCAGTCGCGCTTCAGCCTGGCATAGCGCGGATCCTCGGCGATCCCCTTGGTGCGCTGCGCGATATGCAGGCCGAGCCGGAGTGCCCAGAGCAAGGCGAGGCCGGCCACCAACAGGCGGCGCGATAGCGGCCCGTCGCCGAAAGGCAAGAGGGCGCCGATCACGCCGGTGGTGCCGAGCCCGAAGGTCCAGACCACGTCGATCCAGCCGGAATTGCCGGTCCGGCGCTCGATCAGCGTCGCCAGTGCCATGAAGCCCGCCATCATGACGGCCATCACGGCGATGGCGGCTGCGAAGGACGCGGCCGTCAAAACCGCACCAGCGGCTGGAGCAGGCGGCCGAGCCAGCCCTGCAGCCGGACGCTGCCGGTCATGGCGACGATGCAGGTGCAGCCCTCGACCGGATCGACGCGCGGCGTATGGTCGTGGGAGGCATCGGCCTCGTCGAAGTCGCCGGCGGCATAGCGGCCGTATTCGTGCTCATAGGCGCCTGCGAGAATGGTGGTCCACTCGAAGCCGGTGTGCTTGTGGCTCGGTAGGGCGATGCCCGGTCCGGCCCGCAGCATGAAGACGCGCGCCTGGGCGCCGGGCACCTCGACGCGCCGCATCGCGACATGCAGGCCGATCGGCCGCCAGGGCCCGACGGCATAGGGGCGCAGAACTTCCGGCAGGGCCGAGTCCGTCCGGTCCGCCTGCGCGGAGGCCTCTGCTTCGGCCGGGGCATGCCGGCCTGAGACGCGCGGGCCCGACGCCATCTCGACCGGCTCCGCCATGTCGAGCAACGCGCCCTGCACCGATTCGAGGTCGCGCAGGCGCCTGCGGCTCTCGCGATCCGCCGCGACATGGCAGGCGACGACGACCGACAGGCCTTCGTCGAGACCGCCCGCGGCGAAGGCGGCCAGGGTCTCGTCGGACGGACGATGCATGATGCTCATCGCAGATCCTCCAGCCGGCCGCGCAGATGCGTCAGCGCGAGCCGCAGGCGCGACTTCACGGTGCCGAGCGGAATGGAGAGGCGGTTGGCGATGTCCTGATGGCTGCAGCCTTCGATGAAGGCGAGCTCGACGACGCGATATTGGTCGGGCGAGAGCCGGGTCATCGCGGCGCGCACCCGCGCGTCGCGCTCGGCGCCGGAGAGCGCCGCATCGGGTTGTTCAGGGGCTTCGTCATCCAGGATCTCATAGACTTGCGACAGTCGCGAGCGCGTCTCGCGGCGGGCGACGTCGATGCGCAGATTGCGCGCGATGGTGGCGATCCAGGTCGAGGCGCTGGCCTTGGCCGGATCGAACAGGGCGGCCTTGCGCCAGACCGCGAACAGGGTTTCCTGCGCGACCTCTTCGGCGAGTTCGGCCGAGGCACCGCCGCGCATCAGCAGGCCCTTCACGCGCGGCGCGAAATGCGCGAACAGGGCGGCGAACGCCTCCCGGTCGCCCGAGCGCGCGATCGCCGCAATCAGTGAATTGGGGTCGAACAAGACGACGAACCGACCTCCTTGGGCGCCAGGCCCCGCCTTGCACATGCCGTCGACAGTCAGGGCGAGTGAGGGAACCATAAAGCAGATACGCAAGGGCCGGGCATGCGGATCACTGGGCCGCTGTCCAGTTCACGTCGCGGCAGATCAGCCGGCCGAGGATGCAGCCGCGCGTCACCAGTGCGCCCGGTTTCGCGGTGATCGTCATGGCGTAGCTGCGCTCGCGCTTGGGATCGTAGGCGGTACCGGAGAAGCTGCCGTCCGGCTGCTTTTCCAGCGTCATCACCAGCCTGTCGCCGGGTGCTTCGCCCTTGCTGGTGTCGCCGATCCAGAGATTGGTGGCGCAGATCTTGTCGCCGCAGGGCGCGATGCGGACACGGGCATTGCCGTCGTCGCGCAGCCAGGTGCCGTCGATCTCGTTTGCGGCGGCGCCGGTGGCGGCCGCCACGGCGAGCGCGAGGGCGGAGACGACTGAAAGGCGTGTCATCACGATCTCCTTTCGGGAACTACGCAGCTGTCTACGTGCGACCGGGCCGATCGGTTTCATCGCGTCGCGCGGTCCTTTCGTCCGGCGCGGGGACGAGCCAGCCAATCAGCGCGACCAGGGAGGCGGCGCTGAGGAAGTTCAGGCGCTGGAGCGCGGCATATTCGTCGGGGGCATAGAGATGCAGCGGCGCGCCGAGCATCGCCGCTGGCAGCAGATAGGCGCCGAAGGCGAGGCCTGCGAAGGCGAGGGCGACGATCCGTTCGCGCCCGGGGAAGAGCAGCGTCGCCAGCACAAGGCAGGGCAGCAGGAAGATTTCGACGCCAGAGCCCGGCCCAAAGGTAGCTCGGCACAGCAGCGTGTTGCCGATGCCGGCGAGCAGCAGCAGCGAACGGCCGAGCAGGGTGCTGCGGCGCATCGCGGCCGGCACGGCGGCGAAGAACGGCGTCGAGAGGAAGGTGAACCAGGCCGGCGAGATCTCCGGCGACACCGCCCACCACAGATAGAGCGGGTAGAAGGGCTGGTTCGAGACGATGACCAGCGCGACAGTATTCGCCAGCGCCGCGCGCGGATCGGGATGCGCGGCATAGGCGGCGACCGCTGCGGTGGCGCGCTTGAGCAGGCTCGTCGGCATCGTCCAGTCCTCGCGGTGGCGCGTCGTAATCACCTCTACGCAGGAGCGCGGCCATCGGCTCACCTGCGCTGCCGGATTTCGCAGGCCGGGCGCCGCCCGCCGCGGCGGAGGGCACCAGGTGATTTTTCGCGATCGCCCGCAGATCCAGCCCGGGAGCCGCTGCGTATATCCAGCATGACGAGCGGAGAGACGGCGATGGTGCAGGCGCAGGGACGGGCGACGAGGATCGCCGTGATCGGTGCCGGAATCTCCGGCCTGTCGGCGGCGTGGCTGCTGTCGCAGGCGCATGAGGTGGTGCTGTTCGAGGCCGACCGGCGCCTCGGCGGCCATGCCAACACGGTGCGCGTCGCCGGTGACATGCCCGTCGACACCGGCTTCATCGTCTACAATGCGGCGACCTATCCGAACTTCGTCGCGCTGATGGCGCATCTCGGCGTCGAGACGCGGCCGACCGAGATGTCGTTCGCGGTCTCGCTCGACGGCGGGCAGCTCGAATACAGCGGCACCAGCCTTGACGGCCTGTTCGCCCAGCGCGGCAATCTGGTGCGCCCGCGCTTCTGGGCGATGCTGCAGGACATCACGCGCTTCTATCGCAACGCCTCGCGCGACGCCGTGTCGGGGGGCGCCGAGGGCGTGTCGCTCGGCGACTATCTCGCGGCCGGCGGCTATGGCGACGCCTTCCGCGACGATCACCTGCTGCCGATGGCTGCGGCGATCTGGTCGGCGCCCTGCGCCGAAATCCTGTCCTATCCTGCGGCGGCCTTCCTGCGCTTCCACCACAATCACGGCCTGCTCAAGCTGACCGACCGGCCAGTCTGGCGTACCGTTGCCGGCGGCAGCGAGCGCTATGTCGGCAAGCTTCGCGACGCCTTCGCCGGCGAGGCGAGGGTGGGGGCCCCGGTGCGGCAGGTGCGCCGCCGTGCCAACGACGTCGAGCTGACCGGCGAGGGCTGGCGCGAGATCTTCGACCAGGTCGTCTTCGCCTGCCATGCCGACCAAACGCTGGCCATGCTGGCGGATGCCGGCACGGCGGAACGCGAATGCCTCGGCGCCTTCCGCTACAGCCGCAACCGCGCCGTGCTGCATGGCGATGCGTCGCTGATGCCGAAGCGCCGTCGCGCCTGGGCGAGCTGGAACCACCTCGGCGACCGGGCCAGGCCGGAGGCGGCCTGCGCCGTGACCTACTGGATGAACCGGCTGCAGGGCCTGCCGGAGGATCGCCCGTTCTTCGTGACGCTCAACCCGCCGGAGACGCTGCGCGCCGAGACCATTCTGCACGATGAGGTCTACGAGCATCCGCTGTTCGACGCTGCGGCGCTGGCGGCTCAGTCGCGGCTCTGGGCCTTGCAGGGCGCGCGCCGCAGCTGGTTCTGCGGGGCCTATTTCGGCTCGGGCTTCCACGAGGACGGTTTGCAGGCCGGGCTCGCGGTCGCCGAGCGCCTGGGCGGCGTCCGCCGGCCCTGGACGGTGCGCGACGAATCCGGCCGCCTGCCGGGTGCGGCCGAGCTGGAGCGGGCGGCGTGAGCCTGCATTCCGCCCTCTATGTCGGCATGGTGAGGCACCGGCGCTTCCGGCCGCGGCCGCATGCGCTGGCCTATCGCGTCTTCTGGATGCTGCTCGATCTCGACGAGATCGACAGTCTGGCCGACAGGCTCAGGCTGTTCTCGCGCAACCGCTTCAATCTCTACGCCTTCCGCGACGCCGACTATGGCGACCGCAGCGGCAAGCCCTTGCGGCCGCAGGTCGAGGCTCTCCTGAGCGCTGCCGGCATCGCGCCCGATGGCGGGCCGATCCGGCTCCTGACCATGCCGCGCATCCTCGGCTACGCCTTCAACCCGCTCAGCACCTATTTCTGCCATCGCCGCGACGGCAGCCTGCTGGCCACGGTCTACGAGGTGCACAACACCTTCGGCGAGATCCACAGCTATGTCGCCCGTGCCGAGGAGGGCGGCGGGGTGCTCCGGCAGGAGGCCGACAAGGTTTTTCACGTCTCGCCCTTCATGGGGCTGGCGATGCGCTACGCCTTCACCGTGGTGCCGCCGGGCGAGCGCGTCTCGATCGCGATCGACGGCCATGACGACGAGGGGCGGCTGATCACGGCGATGCTCGGTGGCAGGCGCACAGCACTCGGCGACGGCGCCCTGCTGCGACTGCTGGCGACGCATCCGCTGCTGACCCTGAAGGTCACCGCGGCGATCCACTGGCACGCCCTGCGCCTGATCGCCAAGCGGATCGCCTGGCGGCCGCATCCCGCGCCGCCGGAGCGCCCGTTCAGCCTCGGCACTGCCGTGATGACGCCTCACCCGAAAGGACCGATGCAGCCATGAGCCGGCCCGAAATCGACCACTCCCCTATCGCCATCTCCGAGCAGGCCCTGGCCCTGCCGCGCGGCATCGGCCTGTCGCGCTGGTTCCTGCGCCGGCTTTTGTCGCGCATCGCCATCGGCCAGCTGATCGTGATCACGCCCGAGGGCGAGCGGATAGCGAGCGCGCAGGGCGCGCCGGGGCCGCAGGCGACGATGATCCTCAAGGACTGGCGCGCCATGCGCCGCCTGCTGCTCGACGGCGATATCGGCTTGGCGGAAGCCTATCGCGATGGCGATCTCCAGACGCCCGACCTGACGGCGCTGATCGAGCTCGGCGCGCGCAACGACGCCACCCTGCGCAAGCTGACCTCCGGAACCTGGCCGGCGCGGCTGCTCAACCGCCTGCGCCATCTGCGCAACGCCAATACGCGCAGCGGCAGCCGGCGCAACATCACCGCCCATTACGACCTCGGCAACGCCTTCTACGCGCAGTGGCTCGACCGCAGCATGATGTACTCCTCGGCGCTCTACGCTCGGCCGGAGGACACGCTGGAAGCGGCGCAGCAGCGGCGGCTCGATCGTATCGTCGCCATGCTGAAGCTGTCTGGCGGCGAGCATGTGCTGGAGATCGGCTGCGGCTGGGGCGCGCTGGCCGAGCGGCTGGCGCGGGAGGGCTGCCGCGTCACGGCGATCACGCTCTCGCCGGCACAGCTGGAGGCGGCGCGCCTGCGCGTCGCTGCGGCAGGCCTGGCCGACCGGGTCGAGCTGCGGCTCCAGGACTATCGCGACCTGTCCGGCCAGTTCGACCGCATCGTCTCGATCGAGATGATCGAGGCGGTCGGCAGCGCCTATTGGCCGGCCTACTTCGCCACGCTCGACCGCTGCCTGAAGCCGCAGGGGCGGGTGGTGCTGCAGGCGATCACCATCGACGACGCGCTGTTCGAAAGCTATCGGCGCGGCACCGACTTCATCCAGCGCTACATCTTTCCCGGCGGCTGCCTGCCCTCGGTCCCTGTGCTGGCGCACGCCGCCGGTGAAGCGGGCTTCGCTGCCGTCGACCGGCTCGATTTCGGCGGCAGCTACGCCCTGACGCTGAAGGAGTGGCGGCATCGCTTCCAGGAGCGCTGGAGCGAGATCGCGCCGCTCGGCTTCGACGAGCCGTTCCGGCGGATCTGGGAGTTCTATCTCTGCTATTGCGAGGCCGGCTTCCGCGCCGGCACGATCGACGTCAACCTGATCGCCCTCGAGAGCCGGCGCCAGCCCGCTTCCTCGCCCGCGCATTCGTGATCGGCCTGCCTCTGCCCGCCGCTTCGCGCCCTCTTGGCGGGCCGGTGCCGGCTGCGCCATCATCGGCCGCGACGACATCGCTTCCCGGCATGGCGGCCTCGCTCGGGGCGGTTCGTGCTGCGGCGCGACGCTCGCCTCGAAGACCGTTCGTCACGCAGCCTTCACGACGCCGATCGACTGTCGCGCCCGGATGAACCGGCGTCGGGCGGCCGCGTTGCTGACAGCGAGGCGAACCCGCCGGCAGCAACCATCCGCCATTTCGCGATTTGGGAGACATCTGATGGCCTATGTCACCACCAAGGACGGCGTCGAGATCTTCTACAAGGACTGGGGGCCGCAGGACGGCAGGGCCCTGATGTTCCACCATGGCTGGCCGCTCAGCTCGGACGACTGGGACGCGCAGCTGCTGTTCTTCGTCGGCAAGGGCTTCCGCGTCGTCGCCCATGACCGGCGCGGCCATGGCCGCTCGGCCCAGGTGCCTGACGGCCACGACATGGATCATTACGCAGCTGATGCCGCCGCGGTGGTCGCGGCGCTCGATCTCAAGCAGGCCGTGCATATCGGCCACTCGGCCGGCGGCGGCGAGGTTGCGCGCTATGTGGCGCGCGCAGACGCCGGCCGCGTCGCCAAGGCGGTGCTGATCGGCGCGGTGCCGCCGATCATGCTCAAGACCGAGGCCTATCCGAACGGGCTGCCGATGGAGGTGTTCGACGGCTTCCGCAACGCCCTCGCGGCCGACCGTGCCAGCTTCTATCGCGAGGTTGCCTCGGGGCCGTTCTACGGCTTCAACCGCAAGGGCACGGAAGCCAAGCCGGCGCTGGTCGACAATTGGTGGCGGCAGGGCATGGCGGGCGGCGCCAAGGCGCATTACGACGGCATCAAGGCCTTTTCGGAGACCGATTTCACCGCAGACCTGAAGGCGATCGACGTGCCGACGCTGGTGATGCATGGCGACGACGACCAGATCGTGCCGATCGACAACAGCGCCAAACTCTCCGCCAAGATCCTGCGCAAGGCCGAGCTGAAGATCTATCCCGGCTTCTCGCACGGCATGGCGACGCTCAACGCCGACGTCATCAACCGCGACCTGCTCGCCTTCATCAAGGCCTGAGCGCACGTCCAACCCTGCGCCACCGCACGCCCCGGCGGGATCTCCCGCCGCGGCGCCAGCGGGGCAGGGCCGCTTAAGGCTCACGGCTCGCGGCTGCGTTGAACGGCTGGCGCTACCGGAGAGCGCGCCGGCGATGGTGGTGCCCCCCGTCCTGATCAACCTTCCCAGATGCGCCTGCGGCACGACGCGTCTTGCGCTCGCCAAGCCATCCCGGCACCGCGGCGAGCGCGCCTCTTGCAAAACGCCCCGCAGGGCGGCAAGGACATCGCCAGGACGGAAGGGTGGCCGAGTGGTTTAAGGCAGCGGTCTTGAAAACCGCCGTGGGTGCAAGCCCACCGTGGGTTCGAATCCCACCCCTTCCGCCAGCCCGCGGCCGATTGCACGCTATAGCGCGGCATTGTTGCCGATCCCCGGAAACTGAGCTGCTCGGCGACGCCCCGCGTTGCACCGATGATGCCGTTGGCACGGGTTGAGCTCGTCATTGTGACGCCTGGCCATGATGCGCAGTCGTCGATCGCCTCCTGCGCATCCCGCTGCCTTCAGGCTCTTCGTTCCTCGGCACGAGTAGTGTCGAGCGGCGTCACCAACCCAGGCGCGCCCCGCCGCTCCGGGAAACGGGTGGTTCGGCCGGGCTCGGGCCGGTAGCGCCGTGGCTTCGATCATGGAGCCTGAGAATGACATTGCTGGCAGGGAAGGTGGCGCTCATCACGGGGGCCAGTTCGGGGATAGGGCAGGCGGCCGCGACGCTGTTTGCCGCCAACGGGGCCGCTCTGGTGCTGGTCGCGCGGCGGGAGCGGCCGCTCGCGGCGACGGTCGAGGCGATCCGGCAGGACGGGGGGCGCGCCGTCGCGGTGGTCGGCGACGTCACGCAGGAGCACACGCATGAGGAGGCGGTCGCTGCTGCGGAGACGGCGTTCGGCGGCCTGCACATCGCCTTCAACAATGCAGGCCTCGTCGGCCCGATCGCGCCGCTGGCGGCGCTGGCGCCTTCGGATTGGACAGAGGTGCTCGGCGTCAACCTCACCGCCGGGTTCCTCGGCGCGCGGGCGCAGATCCCGGCCATGCTGCGCCAGGGCGGCGGCGCGCTTGTCTTCACCGGCAGTTTCGTCGGCAACAGCGTCGGCCTGCCCGGGATGGGCGCCTATGCCGCGGCCAAGGCCGGGCTGATTGGCTTGGTGCGCGGCATCGCCGCCGATTACGGCGCGCGCGGCATCCGCGCGAACGCCCTGCTGCCGGGCGGCACGGCCACCGAGATGGCGGGCGACCAGGCGCAGCGCGACTGGGCCGCCGGCCTGCACGCGATGAAGCGGATCGCCGAACCGATGGAGATCGCGCAGGCCGCCTTGTTCCTGGCCAGCGAGATGTCGAGCTTCGTCACCGGCTCGGCGCTCTGGGCAGACGGCGGCAACGCCGCCGTGAAGCTGTAGGGCGCTGCGGCGCGCAAGGCCTCATGCCATCGTGGCGCCATCGACGACGCCTGAAGGGCGAGGATGGCGCCCCGATGGCTCGCCGGGCCGCGTCAGGGCCGGCGCGAAATGCGGATGCGCTTGGCCACCAGCTTTTCCTCGACGTCCATCCACTGGGCGCCCTCATGGGGGCGGGAGTCGTCCAGCAGGGTGTCGAGGTCGAGCCCGTGGCGCAGCAGGCCGCGCCGCGCGCCGGCGGGGAGCAGCCGGGCGAGGAGCCGCAAGGGTGCGGTCGGAACCTGGAACTCCTCGACGCGGACGCCGTCGACATATTTCTCGATGACAACTGTGCTCATGGGGCTGCCTTTCCAAAGTGCGGGTGAAGGGAGGGGCGACCGAGCGCGACGGGCCGCTCGGACGGGAACACGGGTCTGTTCTGGAGCGGAAACGCTGTGGCGGCGCGGTTTCAACTGACGTCGGCGGGGGCCATCCCGAGGGTCGCGAAGCGCGCGGCGATTGCGCCGGCAGGTGCGCCTAGCGCGCGCTCGATGACGATCAGCGTGGCCTGCAGCCGCCGCACATGGTCGTCGGGCGACCAGTCGAAGCGCCCGCCGCCGAGCAGCGCGGCTTGGCCGGCGAGCAGGAATTCGATTGTCGCCTCGGCGTCCTCGACATCGAAGGCGCCCTCGCGCCGGCCCTGCTCGACGATCGCGGCGAGCACGGGGGCGACGCGGCGCACCAGCGCGACATTGGCGAGCTCGTGCAAGGCGCTGTTCTCGGGATGGTTCAGCGCCTCGACGAGATGATGCTGGCTGCGGCCGGCGCCCTGCATCGCCAGTACCGCCGCGGCGAAGCGATCGATCGCACCGGCCTCGACAGCGCCCGCCGCCTCGGCCGCCAGCGCGATCTGCTCGACCAGTGCGTTCGACAGCTTTTCAAGGAGATCATCTTTGGTCTTGAAGTAAAGATAGAACGTGCCCTTGGCGACACCCGCGCCCTGGACGATCTCGTCCACGGAGACGGCCTTGACCCCCTTGTCGCGGAAGAGCCGCGCGGCGCTGGCGATGATCTCGCTGGCCTTGTCCGGGCCGGCTGAACGGCGTGTCGACATGCGAACCTCGGTATGACTGACGGTCAGTCAGTACGATTGTCCAGGTTTTCCGTCAAGGATGTTCCTGCCCGAGCTTCTCCGGTACAAGCGGAAACGGACATCAAGCAAGTCGCCCCGCTGCGCTTGCCTTGAGCCTTGGTGCGGCCGACGGTACCGGCCGTGCTCCGCCATTTGCCTGGCTGACCGGCGTAGCCGCCGCGGCGCACTCCTCAGCGTTGCGCCTCGGCCACGAAGTCCGCCACTGCCTGCCGGTTCTGCTCGCCGATCAGCCGCGCGCCGTCGTCGACCAGGTCGGCGAGCGTCTGTGCGCGCAGCGCGTCGCGCCAGACTGCTTCGGCGGCAAGCATGCGCGTCTTGATGAAGCAGTCCGTCTTGTAGGCGCACGGATCCTGGGCCTTGCCCGGGCCGCGGCGACGGATCTCGCGGCAGGTGAAGGCCGGCTCGCGGCCGTCGATGGCTTCGACGATGTCGAGCAGGGTGATCTCCGTCGCGGCGCGCACCAGCCGATAACCGCCGCGAGGGCCGGGCAGGGCCTCGACGACGCCTGCCGCGGCCAGCGCGCGCAGATGCTTGAGCAGATAGGTTTCCGAGAGTCCGTGCAGCTCCGCCAGGCTCTTTCCCGGCAGCACCTTGCCCTCGGGCAGGCCGGCGAGCACCAGGGCGCAATGCAGTGCGGCCTCGACGCCGTCGCTCAATCGCCTCACGCGGTCTCTCCTTTTTCGTTGCCAACCGGCCCGTGGCGGTGCCGTCAAATCATGGATATAACCTATCTACGATTCCTGTCTTACCCACAGAGGAGGCCGCTCCATGCAGCCAAGAATGGATATTTCGCAGCTCGCGCCCGAGCTCTATCGGGCCGTTGCCCGGCTGGATGGCGCGGTGAAGTCATCGGGGCTCGACGGCAGGCTGCTGCACCTCGTCAAGCTACGTGCCTCGCAGATCAATGGCTGCGCCTATTGCGTCGACATCCATGTGAGGGATGCGCTGGCTGACGGGCTGGATTCCCACATGCTGCATCTCGTCGCCGTCTGGCGGGAATCGCCCTTCTTCGACGCCAGGGATCGTGCCGCGCTTGCCTGGACCGAGAGCCTCACCCTGATCGCGCAGACCGGCGCGCCGGATGCCGACTTCGAACAGGTTCGCTCGGTGTTCTCGGATGGCGAGATCGCGCAGCTGACGGTCGCGATCGGCACGATCAACATCTGGAACCGGATCGCCGTGAGTTCGCGGCGCATACACCCGCTCTGACAGGGGAGGCTGCGCGGCCGCCTGACAACGTCGCGGAAGCCGCCGGCGCGTGTGCCGCCGGCAAGTGGCATCGGGGCAGTGTGCCCCGACGCGGCCGTCTTCAGCCCGGCTGGGCGCCGGCATCCGCCACGGCGGCGCGCAGGCGGGTTCGGCCGCCCTCCAGATGGTCCTGCACCGCGGCGCGGGCGGCCTCGCCATCGCCGGCGACGAAAGCCTCGAGAATGCGTTCGTGCTCGGCGAGCACGGCCGGCGAGGGCGCCCCGGTCGAGGAGCGCGTCAGGTAGAGCCGCGACTGCAGCAGGATGATGTGCAGCCCGGCATAGATCTTCGACATGGCCGGGTTGGCGGCGCTGTCGATGATCGCCTGATGGAAGAGCGCGTCCTCGTCGGTGAAGCGGCGATATTCGCGATAGCGCGTGCCGAGGCGGCGCGTGCCGCGCATCTTCTTGAACGACTGTTCCAGCGTGCGCAGCGTCTCGGGCTGGCGCAGCGGTGCGCCGACGGCGGCGCAATGGCCCTCCCACAGGATGCGGAAATCGAGCAGCCCCTCGAGATAGTCGGGCCGCGGCGGCGGCGCGACCGAATAGCCCGAATACAATTCCAGCAGCACGAGTTGCTCGCGCTCCAGCCGGGCCAGCGCCTCGCGGACCGGAGTCGACGAGACGCTGAGCTCGCGCGCCAGCGCGTCGATGTTCAGGCGCGCGCCGGGTGGCAGCGTCTGGTCGATGATGCGTTCCTTGATGTCTTCATAGGTCTGCTCCGCGACCGTGGTTCTCTGCAGCGTTCGCGGGGGTGTGCGTCCTGTCATCATGATCCTTTCCGACATCGTGCACGATCTTACCCGATAAACGACATGTCGCGCCAGAGGCTTGACAGCCTGTCGCGCCTCTGACAGTGACAGTCAACAAGATCCGAAATCGTGCATGATGCACGAAGCATCGGGCACGGAAATTCAAGCGAGGTCCGGTCGACCTGGCGTCCGCGGCGGCCTGAAAGCTTCGCCGCGACGGCAGGGCAGGGGCCGGAATGCGCGAATGAGGCCCGGCAGACGGGCCGAGGGGAGGGTTGTGATGAAGGTGCACCTGCTCGGCGATGCCATGCGCCAGCGTGCCGTGCTGGCGCCGCTGCTGCCGGGGGTCGAGATCGTCGACCTGCCGCGCGAGGCCGCGCAATCGGCCGCCTTCGACGGTGGAATCGCCAGCGACGACGTGGTCGTCGCCCTGCGCTTCCGCCGGCCGGGCGGCGCGCCGCCCTTCGCGCTGCTGCATGTGCCCGGCGCCGGGCTCGACGGGATCGACTTCGAGTCGCTGCAGCAGGGCTGCCAGGTCTGCAACGTCTTCGAGCACGAGGTGCCGATCGCGGAATATGTGATCCACGCCATGCTCGGCTGGGAGCTGCGGCCGCGCAGCATGAGCTTTACCGCCGAGAGCTGGGGCGAGGCGCACCGTACCCGCCAGCCGCATGGCGAGCTCTCCGGCAAGACGGTCGGTATCGTCGGCTTCGGCCGCATCGGCCGTGCCATCGCCGAGCGGGCCCGCGCCTTCGGCGTCAGGATCCTGGCGCTCGACCAGGCGCCGGCGCCGTCCGCGCTGGCCGACGAGGTGATCGCCCCCGCCGATCTCCACCGGCTGCTCGCCGCGAGCGATTATGTCGTTCTCGCCGCGCCGCTCACCGATTCTACCCACGGAATGATCGATGCCGCAGCGCTCGCGGCGATGCGCCCGGACGCGGTGCTGATCAACATCTCCCGCGCCGAGATCGCCGAGGAGGAGGCGCTCTATCGGGCGCTGGCCGAGAACCGCATCGGCGGGGCGGTGCTCGACGTCTGGTACCGCTACCCGGCCGACGCCGGCGACAACCCGGCACCGTCGCGCTTCCCCTTCCTCGACCTGCCCAATGTGGTCGCCACCGCCCATTCCTCGGCCTGGAGCACCGGGCTGCCGGGGCGGCGCTACCGCGTCATCGCCGAGAACATCCGCCGGCTCGCGGCCGGCGAAGCCCTCCTCAACCAGGTCTGGCCCCAGCGGTCGGCCGTCAGCCGGAATGCAGCCAAGTGAACGAGCCGATCAGGATCACCGACGTCCAGACGCTGGTCGTCAACGCCGAGATGCGCAACTGGATCTTCGTCAAGGTCATCACCGACCAGGACGGGCTCTACGGCTGGGGCGAGGCCAGCCTGAACTGGAAGACCCGCGCGGTCACCGGCGCGGTCGAGGATCTCAAGGCGCTGCTGATCGGCAAGGATCCGCGCGACATCGAGCAGATCGTCCGCATCCTCAACAAGCACAGCTATTACCGGCTGGGCATCATCGGGGCGACTGCGATCAGCGGCATCGAGCACGCGCTCTGGGACATTTTCGGCAAGAGCCTGAACCTGCCGGTCTGGCGCCTGCTCGGCGGCAAGACCCGCGACAGCGTGCGCGTCTACACCCATCTCGGCCTGGGCGACATGAAGTCGGTCTACGAGACCTTCGACGAGGGCGCGCTGCGCGACAAGGCGCTGCAGGTCGTCGAGAAGGGCTATGACGCGCTCAAGGTCGTCTTCATCCCGTATTCGCATTATTCGGCGGGGATTCCGGCGCGCAAGCATGTCGGCCGGCTGATGCGCGTGCTGCGCGACGCGGTCGGCGACGGCGTCGACATCATGATCGACTTCCACGGCCGCCCGGCCTCGATCGCCGCCGCGCTGCAGTTCATCGAGGAGTTGGCGCCCTACAACCCGATGTTCGCCGAGGAGCCGGTCATCCCCGGCGATGCCGAGGCGATCAGGCTGGTGACGGAGCGGGCCGGCTGCCCGATCGCGACGGGCGAGCGCCTGGTCGGCTTCAAGGAGTTCGAGCCGCTCTTCGCGACCAAGGCCTGCCATATCGTCCAGCCGGACCTCAACCACACCGGCGGCATCCTCGAGGGCAAGCGCATCGCGGCCGCGGCCGAGCAGGCCTTCATGGGCGTCGCCCCGCACAATCCCAACGGCCCGATCGCCGGTGCCGCGGCGCTGCATTTCGACGTGTCGACGCCGAACTTCGTCATCCAGGAGGAAATGAGCGGCGCCGTGCCCTGGTACGACGACGTGGTCACCGTGCCGATGAAGCGCACCGGCAGCGCCTGGGAAGTTCCCTATGCGCCCGGCCTCGGGGTCGAGGTCAACGAGCGCGAGGCCGCCAAGCACCCCTTCGTGCAGGAAGTCATCCACACGCAGACCGCGCTGCTGCCCGACGGCACCGTGGTGGACTGGTGAGCGCCATGACCCAGGGTTTCGACAGTCGTCGCAGCTTCGCGACACCGGGGGGCGTCTTCAACGCGACGCCGTCGCGCATCGTCTTCGGCGCGGGATCGCTGGCGCGGGTCCGTGAGGCGGTGGAGGCGCATGGCGCGCGGCGCGCCGTGGTGGTCTCGACCCCCGGCCGACAGGGCCTGGCGCAGCGCGTCGTCTCGCTGCTCGGCGAGCGCTGCTGCGGGCTGATCCCCGAGGCGGTCTCGCAGGTGCCGATCGAACTGGCGCGGCGCGGGCGCCGGCTCGCGGCCGAGATGGAGGCCGACTGCATCGTCAGCGTCGGCGGCGGCGCCTCGATCGGCCTCGGCAAGGGCATCGGGCTCGAATACGCCAAGCCGATCGTCGCGATCCCGACCACCTATTCCGGCTCGGAGATGACCGGGTTCTGCGGGATCACGATCGACGGCGTGAAGCGGATGCACAAGAGCCTCGACATGCTCGCATCCACCGTCATCTACGATCCCGAGCTCTCGGTCGGCCTGCCTGTCGACGTCAGCATGGCGAGCGCCATGAACGCGCTCGCCCATTGCGTCGACGCGGTCTATGTCGATACGATCAGCCCGATCGTGCTGGCCGCGGCGCATGAGGGCGCAGCGGTCCTGATGGACGCCATGCCGCGCGTCGCGGCCGACCCGACCGATCTGGCGGCGCGCACCGACCTGCTCTACGGCGCCTACCTCGCCGGCGCGGCGCTGACCGGCGGCTTCGCCTTCCAGCACGGCCTGGCCCATACGCTCGGCGGCTCCTTCGGCATCGCGCACGGGCTGTCGCATGCGCTCGTGCTGCCGCATGTCGCCTCCTACAATCTTCGCCATGCGCCGGATCAGCTCGGCCGGCTCGCCGCCTCAATGGGCGTGGCCTCGATCGGGCCGGCGATCTTCGACATCCTGACGCGCGTCGGCCTGCCGACCAGCCTTGCCGAAGTCGGCTTCCGCGAGAGCGACATCGAGCGGGCCGCCCAGATCACGATCGAAACCGACAACGGGTTGAACCCCGGGCTCGTGACGCTCGCGGATGTCCGCAAGCTGCTGGAGGACGCCCTTCACGGGCGGCGGCCGGCATGATCGAGCGTCTGGTCAACCTCACCTGGATCCTGGTCGGCGCCGCCGCCGCGACATTGTCCTGGCGCATCGGCCTGACCGGTCCCTACGGACCGGATAGCGGGCTGTTCCCCTTCGTCGCCGGCCTGTTCGTCGCGGCCGGCGGGGTCGCGCTGATGCTGGCGCGCAGCCATGCGACCGCCGACCTGGAATGGCCCGATTTCGCTGGCTGGACCCGCATTCTCGGGGTGATCGGCGCGTTGGCCTTCATGGCGCTGGCCATTCCCTATCTCGGTTTCGCCATCGCCAGCCTGGTGACGATGATCATCCTGCTACGCACGGTCGAGCCGGGTAGCTGGCTCTCGACCCTGGTGCTCGCGGTCGTCTCGGTCGCGGCGACCCTCGCGCTGTTCGTGGGCCTGCTCGACCTGCAGCTGCCGCGCGGCCCTCTGGGATTTTGAACCATGGAAGCGATGTCGGGACTGTTCACCGGCTTCGGCGTCATCCTGACGCCTGAGAACCTGCTGCTCTGCCTCGCCGGAAGCTTCGTCGGCACGATGATCGGCGTGCTGCCCGGGATCGGGCCGCTGGCGGCGCTGGCGCTGCTGCTGCCGATCACCTTCTCGCTGCCGCCCATCGCCGGCGTGGTGATGCTGGCCGCGATCTTCTACGGCGCCATGTATGGCGGCTCCACCACCTCGATCCTGCTGAACCTGCCGGGCGAGGCGGCCTCGGTCGTAACCTGCCGCGACGGCTACCAGATGGCCAAGCAGGGCAGGGCGGGCGCAGCTCTCGGCATCGCCGCGATCGGCTCCTTCATCGCCGGCACGCTCAGCGTCGTCGCGTTGACCTTCTTCGCGCCGATCCTCGGCGAGTGGGCGATCCGCTTCGGGCCGCCCGAGAATGTCGCGCTGATGCTGCTCGGCCTCGTCTGCACGCTCTACATGATCACCGGCTCGGCCCTGAAGGGGCTGGTGATGATCGCGCTCGGCGTCCTGCTGGCGATGGTCGGCACCGATGTGGTCACCGGCAACGAGCGCTTCACCTTCGGCTCGATCGACCTCTCCGGCGGGCTCGACCTGCTCGCCATCGTCATCGGCCTGTTCGGCATCTCCGAGATCCTGCTCAATGTCGAGACGATCTCGAAGAGCACGCTGCTCGCCGACAAGATCCGCGGTCTGTTCCCGACGCGGGAGGACTGGAAGGCCTCGCTCGCGCCGATGCTGCGCGGCAGCGGGCTCGGCTTCCTGCTCGGGCTCGTGCCCGGCGGAGGGCCGATCACCGCATCCTTCATCTCCTATGCGGTGGAGCAGCGCGTCGCCAAGGATCCGAGCCGTTTCGGCAAGGGCGCGATCGAGGGCGTCGCCGGGCCGGAGGCGGCCAACAACGCCGCGGTGGGCGGCAGCATGATCCCGGTGCTCTCGCTCGGCATCCCCGGCACGCCGGTGACGGCGCTGCTGCTCGGCGCGCTGGTGATCCAGGGCATCCAGCCCGGTCCGCTGTTCATGCAGCAGCGCCCGGACCTGTTCTGGGGGATCGTCGCCAGCATGTATGTCGGCAACGTCTTCCTGCTGATCCTCAACCTGCCGCTGGTGGGCCTGTGGGTGCAGTTGCTGCGCGTGCCCTACCGCGTGCTGTTCCCGATCGTGCTGATGCTCTCGGTGGTCGGGACCTATTCGGCGAACAAGAACCTGTTCGACCTGTGGGTGATGCTCGCCTTCGGCGTCTCCGGCTACGTGCTGCGCAAGCTCCAATACGATCTCGCGCCCTTCCTCATCGCCTTCGTCCTCGCGCCGCTGCTCGAGCAGTCGCTGCGCCAGACGCTCGTCATGTCGCCCGACGGGATCATGATCATGACCCAGCGGCCCATCGCAGCCGTCCTCATCGCGATCTCCTTCGTGCTGGTGGCGCTGATGATCAGAAGAGGTCTCACGACCCGCAAAACCGGAGGAATCCCCCATGAAGCTCATGTGTAAGCGCCTGGCCGCGGCGGCGGGGCTCGGCTTGGCCCTGATCTCGGGCGCCGCCTGCGCGCAGGGCGCCAAGGCCGCCCTGGCCAAGGTCAAGCCGGCCGACTTCCCGACCCAGCCGATCGAGATGACAGTCGTCTATCCCGCAGGCGGCGGGGCCGATCTCACTGCCCGCCTGCTCGCCAAGACGATGGAAGACATCACGGGCAACCGTATCCTGGTCAACAACCGCACCGGCGGCGCCGGCATGGTCGGCCATGCCTGGCTTGCGACCCAGGCCCCTGCCGACGGCTATGCGATCGGCATGCTGGTCAACCTGGTCTGGGGCGACTCGATGCTGCGGGCCCAGGGCCGCTGGACCCACACCGATCTCGAGCCGGTCGGCTATCTCAACAGCGACCCGATGATGTGGTTCGTCACCAATGACGGGCCGTTCAAGGGCAAGACGCTGAAGGACATCGTCCAGGCGGCCAAGGACAAGCCGGGCACGATCCGCGTCGCGACCGTGCCGGGCTCGATGTGGGATTACAGCATCGAGCAGGTCGAGAAGCAGAACGATGCCCGCTTCCTGCGCGTGCCGTTCCAGAGCGGCGGTGCCGGCGTTGTCGGCCTGATCGGCAACAATGTCGACGTGGCGCTCGGCTTCTACGCCGAGGCCAAGCCGCATATGGAGGCCGGGAAGATTCGCGGCGTCGGCGTCGCCTCGCCCGAGCGGCTCTCGCACGCCAAGGACATGCCGACGCTGAACGAGCAGCTCGGCGGCAAGGACTATCTCTGGACGCTGCTGCGCTTCGTCGTGGTGCCGAAGAAGACCCCGGCCGACCGCAAGGCCTATATCGGCGCCATGGTGAAGGCGGCGATGCAGCAGAAGAGCCTGCGCGACGAATACGCCAAGCTCGGCGTCTATTTCGACCCGGCGCTGGAAAACGCCGCCAACATCACCGAGGCGCTGAACGCCGAAGCCGAGCGCGAGCGCGCCTTCTACGTGAAGACCGGCCGTCTCAAGCCCTGATCCGGCCCCATGGCCTCCCGGCACCGCGCCGGGAGGCCGCTTTCCCCGCGGATTGACGACATGACCACATCACTCGCTCCCGACGCGTTCGGGCGCCGGCTCGCCTGCGGGCTGCTCGGCTTTCCCCTGACCGATTTCGACGCCGCCGGGGAGCTCGCCGGCCAGGCCTTCGGCGACCGCGTGCAATGGATGGCGGGGCAGGGCGCGGCGGCGCTCTTCGCCGCCGGCGGAGCGGGCGAGTTCTTCTCGCTCACCCGCGACGAATACCGCGCCGTCATGGAGATCGCGGTGGCGGCCTGCGCCGGCACCGTGCCGCTGCTCGGCGCGGCCGGCGGCCCGACGCGCGACGCCATCGCCCATGCCGGGATCGCCGAGAAGGCCGGCGCGGACGGCATCCTGCTGCTGCCGCCCTATCTCGCCGAGGCCTCGCAGGCCGGGCTGTTCGCGCACGTCTCGGAGATCTGCCGCAGCACCAGCCTCGGCGTCGTCCTCTACGGCCGCGCCAATGGCCGCGTCTCACCCGAGACGCTGCGTCGGCTGGCCGATGCCTGCCCGAATCTCGTCGCCTACAAGGACGGGGTCGGGGCGACGGAGGATCTCTGGGGGATGCGCAGCGCGCTCGCGGACCGGCTCGCCTTCCTGAACGGCATGCCGACCGCCGAGGTCTACGCGCCGGCCTATCACGCCATGGGCGTGCCGACCTATTCCTCGGCCGTCTACAATTTCGCGCCGGGCGCGGCGATGCGCTTTTTCCACGCCGTGCAGGGCCGCGACCTCGCCACCGTCGACGCGATGATGCGCGCCTTTTTCATCCCCTACGGTCGGCTGCGGGCGCGCCAGAAGGGCTATGCGGTCAGCATCGTCAAGGCGGGCGTCGCCATCGCCGGGCGCGACGCCGGCAAGGTACGCCCGCCACTGTCGGATCTGACGTCCGAGGAGATGGCCGAACTGGGCGTGTTGCTGGAGGCGCTGTCGGCGTTCGAGGGCGACGGTCATGGCTGACCGGAACGATGTCGTTCGGATCGTCACCGCTTCCTCGAGCGCTCAGGCCATGGAGGATTGCCGCGGGCAGGTGCTGATCTCCGGCTCCTATGGCGGCGACTACAACGCTTGGCACGCCGCCAAATGGGGGCTGCGCGGCGTGGTGCTCAACGATGCCGGTATCGGCAAGGACAGGGCGGGCGTGCGCGGGCTCGACTATCTCGACCGGATCGGCCTGCCGGCCGCGACCGCCGACGGCTGGACCTGCCATATCGCCGATGGCGACCACATGCTCGCCCACGGCTTCGTCAGCCATGTCAACGCGGCAGCGCGGGCGCTCGGCTGCGCCGTCGGCCAGAGCGTGCGGGCCTGCGCCGAGGCGATGCGGCGGGGCGAGCCCGTGGTGGCGGAGCTACCGGAGATCGCAGGCGGCAAGCGCTTCGTCCTGCACGATATGCCCGGCGAGCCGCGGGTGATCTGCCTCGACGCCGCGCCGATGCTCGAACCCGGCGATGCCGGTGCGATCGCCATCACCGGCTCGCATGCGGCACTGTTTCGCGGGCAGCCCGACGATGTGGTGAAGCCGGATGTCCATGCGATCGTCTTCAGCGATGGCGGAGTCGGGCTCGACGGGGCAGGGGTGCGCCGCCTGCCGGAGCTCGACAAGCGCGGCATCCCGGCCGGGGCGGCCGCCGCGATGAGCGCGCCCATCGGCGATTCCCGCGCCATCCATGCCGATGGCGTGTTCTCGCATGTCAACGCCACCGCGGCGGCGCTGGGGGCGCATCCGGGCCAGCGCGTCGCGGATTTCGTGGCGCTGCTGCTGGCGCGGGCGCGGGGCAGCCGGGTGCCATGAGGGCGGCTGACGCGCTCTCGATCGCCGACCTGCACACGCTGGCGAAGCGGCGCCTGCCGCGCATCCTGTTCGACTGCATCGAGTCGGGCACGGAAGACGAGACGGCGCTGGCGCTGAACGAGGCGAGCTTCGGCCATTACCGGCTGATGCCGCGCCATCTCGTCGATGTGCGCCGGCGCGATGCGGGGCTGACGCTGTTCGGCCGGCGCTATGCGCAACCCTTTGGCATCGGCCCGACCGGCTTCGCCGGGCTGTTCCGTGTCGATGCGGATGCGATTCTGGCGCGGTCGGCCCTGACGGCCGATATCCCCTTCGTGCTCTCGGGTGCCAGCGTCGCCCGGCCGGAGGCCGTGGCGGCCGTCGCGCCGGCGCATCTCTGGTATCATCTCTACGCCGCGCGCGATCCGGCGATCTCGGCCGACATCATGCGCCGCGTTTCCGGTGCCGGCGTCGAGGTGCTGGTGCTCACCGTCGACAATCCGGTGCCGGCCAAGCGCGAGCGCGACATTCGCAACGGCTTCGCGCTGCCCCTGCGGTTGAAGCCGTCGATCCTGCTCGAGGCGCTGACTCATCCGGGCTGGGTAATCGACTATCTGCGCAGCGGCGGGCTTCCGGGCATGGGCAGCTGGGCGGACTATGCCCCGCCGGGCGCTGGACCTGCCGAAATCGGCCAGTTCTTCCGCTCGCACAGCCCCTCGATCCAGGACTGGGACGATCTCGCTCGCATGCGCGCGCAATGGCGCGGCCGGCTCGTGCTCAAGGGCATCCAGAACCCGGACGATGCCCGCCGGGCTCTGGCGCTCGGCGTCGACGGGATCATCGTCTCCAACCATGGCGGCAAGGCCTACGACATGCTGCCGCTGCCGCTGTTCTCGCTGCCGGCGGTCAAGGCCGCGGTCGGCGGGCGGATCCCGGTCATGCTCGACGGCGGCATCCGGCGCGGCTCCGACATCCTGGTGGCGTGCGCGCTCGGCGCCGATTTCGTCTTCGTCGGCCGGGCCACGCTCTATGGCGTCGTCGCCGGCGGGCAGGCGGGCGCCGACGGGGCCGTCGCGATCCTCGCCGACGAGGTCGATCGGGGGCTGGCGATGATCGGCTGCCCCGCCGTTGCGGATCTCGATGCGCGCTGGCTCACCCAAACCCATCCGGGCAGCGCTGCGACGCTGCCGCCCTTCGACGCGGAGACCGTCCGATGACCAGCCAAGACGAACCCGGCCGGCTCCCGCAGGCACGGGTCGAGGCGGTTCTGGCCGCCGGTGCCGAGGCGGCGCGCGAGCACAGGGCCGCGGTGACGCTGGCGGTCGTCGACGATGGCGGCCATCTGCTCGGCCTCGTGCGGATGGATGGCGTGCATACGGCGACCGTCGAGGTCGCGATCGCCAAGGCGCGCAGCGCCGCCGCCTTCCGCCGGCCGATCAAGCTGTTCGCCGACCAGCTCGCGGCCGGCAATCTCGCTCTGCTCGCCATTCCCAGCTGCGTCCCGTTGCAGGGCGGCGTGCCGATCCGGCCGGATGGGCGGATCGTCGGGGCCGTGGGGGTCAGCGGTGCGGCGCCCGAGGTCGACGAGGCGGTGGCGCACGCGATGGTGCGCCATGCCGCCAGCCTCGATCTCGCCGCGCTGTCCTGAGCGGCCGTCAGCAGGGAGGATCACCGATGCCGTTCATGGTCGTCGCCGACGATGCCGCCGGGGTCGGCGAATTGCGGGCGCGCCTGCGCCCCGCGCATCTGGACTATCTCGACGCCAATCTCGATAGGCTGATCGGCGCAGGCGCCCGGCTCAGCGATGACGGTCTGACGCCGCTCGGCAGCCTCTATCTGCTCGCCACCGACAATCGGGCCGAGGCCGAGGCCTTCGTCGCGAACGACCCTTACGCCAAGGCGGGCGTGTTCGGGCGGATCGAGGCGACCCGCTGGCGCCGCGGCGTGCTCGACCACAAGAGCTTCCTGTCGCGGGGCTGACGTCCGAACGGCGGCCCAGCCCCCCCCGCGTTCGGGGAGGGCTAGGCTGATTGTCGAAACCTGTTCGAAAACAGGGCGATCGCGCGCCTTGTTCGTGCGTCGAATCCGCTTTCTAGCGGCCCTGCCACTGCGGCGGGCGCTTGGCGAGGAAAGCCTCCATACCCTCGCGGAAATCGGCGCTGGTGTAGCACATCTCGACCAGATCATCGCCCTCGACGCCCTCGGCCGCGGCGGCCGCGAGGCGGCGCAGCGCCTCCTTGGTGGCGCGCAGCGTCAGCGGCGCGTGGCCGCCGATGGTGACGGCGAGCTCCGTCACGCGAGCCATCAGCGCCGCGTGGTCCTCGACCAGCTCGTTGTAGAGGCCCATGCCGAGGCCTTCCTCCGCCTCGACGAGGCGGGCGGTGAAGACGATGTCCTTGACCCGCGCCGGGCCGAGCAGGTTCACCATGCGGGCGTAGTTGACCATGGACAGGCAGTTGCCGAGCGTGCGGGCGATCGGGAAGCCGAAGCGCGCCGAGCGCGTCGCGACCCGCAGGTCGCAGGCGCAGGCGATCGCCGCGCCGCCGCCGGTGACGGCGCCCGAGATGGCGGCGATGGTCGGCACCGGGCAACGCTCGATGGTCGTGATGACGCGCTCGATCCGGTTCTCGTAGGCGAGGGCGTCCTCGCCGGTCTCGAAGCTGCGGAACTGCGCGATGTCGGTGCCGGCGGCGAAGGCCTTGTCGCCGGCTCCGGTGACGATAAGGACGCGCGCGCCGCCATGCGCCTGCGGATCGCCGCATATTTCGGCCAGCCGCTCATACATCGCGAAGGTCATCGCGTTGCGGGCCTGCGGCCGGTTCAGCGTGATGGTGCCGATCCCGTCGGCGACGCTGTAGAGAATGTCCTCGGTCATCGCGCAGCCTTCCTCAGATCGCGCCTTCGGAGCGCAGGCGCTCGACGGCATCGGCATCATAGCCGAGCTCGGCGAGAAGTTCGTCGTTGTGCTCGCCGGCATCCGGGCTCGGCGAGACGATGCCATAGGGCGTGCGCGACAGGGTGACGGGCTCGCCGACAACGCGGAAGTCGCCGATCGCCGGATGGCTCACCGGCTGTGCGATGCCGAGATGCTGGACCTGCGGATCCTCGAACATGGCGTCGACCGTGTAGATCGGCCCGGCCGGTACGCCGGCCTCGGCGAAGACCGCGATCCAGTGGGCGCTATCCTGCGTGGTCAGCACCTCCTCGATGATGACGCGCAGTTCGGGGCGGGCGGTGTAGCGCTTGTCGACGAAGTCGAAGCGCGGATCGCTCGCGAGTTCGGGCCGGCCGATGACCTCGCAGAAGATCTTCCAGTGGCCCTCGGCGCCGACGCCGATGTTGATGTGGCCGTCGCGCGTGGCGTAGACGCCCATCGGCGTGGCGTAGGGATGGTCGTTGCCGGCCTGCGGCGGCACCTTGCCCTCGACGAGATAGCGCGCGGCCTGGAAGTCCATCATCGCGATCTGGGCCTCGAGCAGCGAGGTCTGCACCCACTGGCCCTTGCCGGAGACGGCGCGCTCCTGCAGCGCGACCAGCGCGCCGATCGCGCCATAGAGGCCGGCGGCGGAATCGGCGACGGCGATGCCGGCGCGCACCGGCCCCTGGCCGGGCAGGCCGGTGACCGACATCATCCCGCCCATGCCCTGGGCGATCTGGTCGAAGCCGGCGCGCAGGCGGTAGGGGCCGCTCTGGCCGAAGCCGGAGATCGAGACCAGGATCAGCCGCGGATTGAGCGCGTGCAGCGTCTCGAAATCGAGGCCGAGGCGTTCCTTCACGTCCGGGCGGAAGTTCTCGATCAGCAGGTCGGCCGACTTGATCATCTCGCGCAGGATGGCCTGCGCCGCCGGCTTCTTCAGGTTCAGCGTCAGCGAGCGCTTGTTGCGGTGCAGGTTCTGCATGTCGTAGCCATGCCGCGGCCCGCTCATGTTCTCGTTGGGATCGACGCCCGGGGGGCTTTCGATCTTGATCACGTCGGCGCCGAAATCGGCGAAGACCCGGGCGCAGGTCGGGCCGGCGCGGACGCGGGTCAGGTCGAGGACGCGGAGGGATTCGAGGGCAGGCGAGGGCGTCGGGCGAGGCATGGCGATCCGATCTGGCAGGTCGGCGCGACTATTCCGATATCGGCTCGCAGCGTCAACGCATGGCCGCCCGGCGCGGGGCCGGGCGGTGGCTGCGTGAGGTATCAGGTGAGGGCGCCGCGCGCCGCGACGGGCCAGACCGCCTCGACATGCGCGTCCGGGCCCGACAGGCCGCGCACGCAGACATACCAGTCGTGCAGGTTGACGGTGGGGTCGCAATGGCCGGGCACCAGCAGCACGGTGTCGCCGCGATGCGGCACGGCGATCGGGTCGCCGGTCAGCACGCCGTGCTCGTCCGAGGGCTTGGTGTAGATCAGCCCGCTGCGGCCATAGGGCACCGGCATGCCCGAATCGACCGCCGCGGCCTTGTGGCCGGCATCGACGATGGCGCGGTCGGGCACCGGCTTGCTCATCACCCCCGCGAGCACGAACAGCGCATGCTCGAAGCTGTCGAAGGTCGTGCCGTCGGCCTTGCGGTTGCGGGCATAGTCGGCGTCCATGAAGATATAGGAGCCGCATTGCAGCTCGTTCCAGACGCCGGAGCGCCCTTCCAGCTCGAAGGTGCCGGTGCCGGCGCCGCTGACGATCTCGCAGGGCAGGCCGGCATTGGAGAGCCGCTCCACCGCATTGCGGGTCGAGAGCATGGCGCGCTCGATCGCCTCCTGACGCTCGTCGATGGAGCGCATGTGCTGGGCGGCGCCGTGATAGGCCTGAACCCCGCGGAACTGTAGCGAATTATGGCGCGCGACCGCTTCCGCCAGCCGCACGGCGGCCTCGCCCGGCGCGACGCCGCAGCGGCGGCCGCCGATGTCGAGTTCCACCAGCACGTCGAGCACGACGCCTTCGCGCTGCGCCGCCTCGGCCGCCTCGCGCACGCCGTCGACATGGTCGACGCACAGCCCGATCCGCGCATCGCGCGCCAGCCGAGCGAGACGGTCGAGCTTGGAAGCGCCGATCACCTCGTTGGTGACCAGCACGTCGGTGATGCCGCCGGCAACCAGCACCTCCGCCTCGGAGACTTTCTGGCAGCATTGCCCGACGGCGCCATGCGCGATCTGGCGCAGCGCGATCTCGGGAGATTTGTGGGTCTTGGCGTGGGGGCGGAGCCGCATCCCGGCGGCTTCCGCGAAGGCCGCCATGGCGACGAGATTACGCTCGAAGGCGTCGAGGTCGAGAATCAGGGCGGGCGTGTCGATCTCGGCGAAGGACTGTCCGGGCTTGGCCGGAGGAGACATCGGCATGAACTCTCGGGGCTTGAGAAGAGACGGGACTGAATCGATCGCGGCTATCGGACGTCAGCTTCGTGGCTTCAGCAAGACCGGCTGTGGCATGTCGCTGTGCATCATGGTAGGCCGCCCGCCATGAAGATCGGCCGCGTCACCGACGATACCCTCGCGCTCTTCGCCCGCGTCTGGCGCGAGCGCATGGGCGCCTACCTGCCGCAGATCGCGATGATCCTCGGCCTCGTCGTGGTCATCGCGGCGATGACGAGCCTCTATCCGCTCCTGATCAAGGCCGCCTTCGACGCCTTCGCCGACCCGCTGACCACGGAGGCAACGGGATTCGTCCGCCGCGCCGAGCGCCTCGTCTCCAAGTCGATCGGCATCGAGATCGGCGTGGTCAACGCGGTTGCCGTGGTGGTGGTCGTGGTCACCGCGATCAAAGGCTTCTCGCTGCTCGCGCAGACGGTGATGACCAACAGCGTGGTCAGCCGCATCGAGGCCGACATGCAGAGCGCGCTCTACGCGCATCTGATCGACGCCGACCTCGCCCAGCTCCAGCGCGAGAACCCGGCCTCGCTGACGCAGCGCTTCACCACCGACTTCACCTTCGTGAAGGAGGCGCTGACCCGCATCATCAACATCGCGGTGCGCGACGTGCTGACCGCGATCGCGCTCGTCGGCGCCATGTTCTGGATCGACTGGCAGATGACGCTGGCGGTGCTGCTGGTGGCGCCCATCGTCGCCAGCCCGATCGGGCGGATCGGCAAGAAGCTGCGCCGCATGGCGACCTCGCAGCAGGAGCAGACCGGGCTGATGGCCGGCATGGTCACCGAGAGCCTGCAGGGTGCCCGCGTCGCCAAGACCGACCTGCTTGAGCCCTATCTGAAGCGCCGCGCCGCCGAGGCGTTCGAGCGCATCCGGGCGATCAAGATGAAGGCGGCCAATGCGCGCGGGAGGCTCGATCCGCTGCTCGAGGTCGGCGGCGGACTCGCGGTCGCAGGCGTACTGGCCGCGATCGGCGTGCGCATCACCTCCGGTAGTTCCACGGTCGGCGATTTCACCGGCTATGTCTCGGCGCTGCTGCTCGCCGCCCAGCCGATGCGTTCGCTCGGCAACCTCAACGCGATCGTCCAGGAGGCGGGCGCCTCGCTGAAGCGCTATTACGCGCTGATCGACGAGCAGCCGCGGATCACCGCGCGCCCGGGCGCGGGCGAACTCGCCGTGCGGGCAGGGGAGGTCGCCTTCCACGGCCTGCACTTCCGCTATCGCGAAGATGCGCGCGGCCTCGAGGGCATCGACCTCGTCGCGGCCGGCGGCAAGACCACGGCGCTGGTCGGGCGCTCGGGTTCCGGCAAATCGACGCTGCTCGCGCTGGTGCCGCGGCTCTACGATCCCGTCTCCGGCCGGGTCGAGATCGACGGGCAGGACATTCGCGACGTGACGCCCGCCAGCCTGCGCAGCCAGATCGGCGTCGTCAGCCAGGATGTCGTGCTGTTCGACGACAGCATCCGCGCCAATATCGCCTTCGGCCGGCCGGGCGCCAGCGACGCGGAGATCGTCGCCGCCGCCAGGGCCGCCGCCGCGCACGACTTCATCACCGCCATGCCGGACGGCTATGACAGCCGCGTCGGCGAGCGCGGCTCGCGGCTTTCGGGCGGCGAGCGCCAGCGCATCGCCATCGCGCGCGCCATCCTCAAGGACGCGCCCATCCTGCTGCTCGACGAGGCGACCAGCGCGCTCGACACCCATTCCGAGCGGCTGGTGCAGCAGGCCCTGGCCGAGCTGATGAAGGGCCGCACCACGCTGGTCATCGCCCATCGCCTTTCGACGGTGCGCGAGGCGGACCGGATCGTGGTGCTCGACGAGGGGCGCATCGTCGAGAGCGGCGACCATGACGGACTTCTCGCCCAGAACGGCGCCTATGCCCGGCTCTACCGGCTGCAGTTCGCCGAGAGCTGACCGGGCGGGCGAGAGGCAATCCGACGGGGAGGGGGCCTTCCCGTCATCGTCCTGACAGAAATTGCCATGATCGGGTGGCATTGACCCGGCCCGACCGCGACAGAAGAGCTTTTCCGTGACGACTTCCGATACCGCCACGCCCGCGCGCCTCGCGACGCGGCGCGAGTGGCTGGGCCTGATCGCCATCGCCGTGCCCTGCATGATCTACTCGATGGATCTGACGGTGCTGAACCTCGCGCTGCCGACGCTAACGCGTGAATTGCGGCCGTCTGCGGGCCAGTTGCTCTGGATCGTCGACATCTACGGCTTCATGGTCGCGGGATTCCTGATCACCATGGGCACGCTGGGAGACCGGATCGGCCGGCGTCGGCTGCTGCTGATCGGTGCGGCCGCCTTCGGGCTGGCCTCGATCGTCGCGGCGTTCTCCGACAGCGCCGAGATGCTGATCGTGATGCGCGCGCTGCTCGGCGTCGCCGGGGCGACGCTCGCCCCCTCGACCCTGTCGCTGATCACCGTGATGTTCGAGGACGAGACCGAGCGGACCTTCGCCATCTCGATGTGGATCGCCAGCTTCTCGGCTGGCGCCGTGATCGGCCCGGTCGTGGGCGGCGTGCTGATCGAGTATTTCTGGTGGGGCTCGGTGTTCCTGGTCGCGGTGCCGCCCATGCTGCTGCTGATGGCGATCGGGCCGCTTTTGCTGCCGGAATACAAGGCGCCAAGGGCAGGGCGGATCGACCTGCCGAGCGCCCTGCTCTCGCTGGCGGCGATCCTGCCGGCGGTCTACGGCATCAAGCACTGGGCCGAGCATGGCGTCTCGCTGGCCGGCGCGGCCTTCGTGCTGGTCGGCGCCGGTTTCGCCTTCATCTTCATTCGCAGGCAGAAGACCCTCGCCGATCCCATGGTGGATCTTGCGCTTTTCCGGATTTCGGCTTTCCGCGCCGCGCTGGCGATCAACCTGACCGGCATCATGGTGATGTTCGGCAGCTTCGTCTTCCTGGCGCAGTATTTCCAGCTCGTGGCCGGCCTGTCGCCGATCGAGGCCGGCCTGTGGTCGCTGCCGTCGGCGCTGGCCTTCACGCTGGCGTCCTTCGCGGTGACGCCGCTGGCGACCCGGATGAAGCCGTCGCGGCTGATGAGCGCCGGCATGGTGGTCTCGGCGCTCGGCTTCGTCTGGCTGGCGCTGGCGCCGAGCCTGGTCCAGATCGTCGCGGCCTCGATCGTCTTCTCGGTCGGCTTCACGCCGGTGATCGCGCTGACCACCGGCATCGTTGTCGGCTCGGCGCCGCCGGAGCGGACCGGCGTGGCCTCGGCCTTATCGGAGACCAGCGCCGAGCTCGGCGGCGCGCTCGGCATCGCTGTGCTGGGCAGCCTGGGCACGGCGCTGTACCGGGCGCGGATGAGCGATGTTGCGGTCTCGGGACTCGACCCGGCCGTGCTTGAGCCGGCGCGCGCCACGCTGGGCGGCGCTCTGGCGGCGGCCGAGCGCCTGACGCCGGAGCAGTCGGCGCCGCTGCTGGCCGCGGCCCGCGACGCCTTCATGACCGGCTTCCACGCCGTAGCCGCCGTGGCGATCGCCGGCATGGTGGTCTGCATCGTGATCGCGCTGACGGTGCTGCGCGACGCGAAGGCGTCCGGCGGGCATTGAGGCGGCGCCGTCGGGCACTGGCGCTCGTCTGGCGGTAACGGCGAGCCCCGGTGGGCGGGCGACGGCGCCGGCGCCGGGAGGACGCCGCTGACCGCAGACTCAGTTCGACGGACAGCCAGCCTCGGCCGAGGACGCCCGCGGCCCTGCGGTTCCGGGCATCAAAATAAGTTCCATAATATGTCTTATGCGAATCCGATCCGTGGCGAAGCGGTGCCGTTTTCGCGCTCGCCTCCTCGGTGCGGGACCGGCTGTTCCGGCCCCGCCGGGCGATCGCCTCAGACGACGATCACCAGCGCGTTGACGAGCGGCTTCTTGCCCCATTCCTCGTTGACGGCCGAGCGCAGGCCGCGCTCCAGCGCGCTGCGCACGGCCTCCGGGTCGCGGCGCTTGCCCTTGGGCAGACCCTCGATCAGATCCTCGACCGCGTCGGCCACGATGTCGTCGAAGGACGTGCCGTCCTTCGCGGCCAGCGGCAGGCCGACCAGCGCGACCTCGGGATCGCCGGCCAGCTCGCCGCGTTCGTCCATCGCCACCGCGACCGAGATGATCCCGGCGAAGGACAGCTTGCGGCGCTCGGGAATCGAGCGGTCCGCCGCGCCGACCAGCAGCGCGCCGTCCTGGTAGAGCCGGCCGTGCTGGACCTCGGAGATCTTGCGGGCGCCGTCCTGCGAGATGCCGATCACGTCGCCGTTGCCGGCACGCAGGACCGTCTTGACGCCGAGCTCGCGGGCGAAGCGCGCATGCTCGGCCAGATGCAGGTCCTCGCCATGCGCGGGGATCGCGACGCGCGGCTTGAGCCAGCCATAGAGCTTGGCCATCTCCTCGCGACGCGGATGGCCCGAGACGTGGACCAACTGCGTGCGGTCGGTGACGATTTCGATATTGTCGCGCGCCAGCCGGTTGAGGATGGTGGCGACCGCCTTCTCGTTGCCGGGAATGGTGCGCGACGAGAAGATCACCCGGTCGCCGGGCGCCAGCGCGATCTCGGGATGATCGTCGGCGGCGATGCGCGACAGAGCAGCGCGCGGCTCGCCCTGGCTGCCGGTCAACAGCGCCACGACCTTGTCGCGCGGCAGGTAGCCATAGGCGTCGACCGGGCGGAAGGCCGGGATGCCGTCGAGATAGCCGCACTCGCGGGCGACGTCGATGACGCGGTCCATGGCGCGGCCGACCACCACGACCTCGCGCTCGGCCGCCATGGCGGCTTCGGCCACGGCGCGCAGCCGGGCGACGTTCGAGGCGAAGGTGGTGACGGCGACGCGGTTCGGGGCCGAGGCCACCAGCTCCTTCAGCTTGGCCGCGACGTCGGCCTCGCTCGGGCTGACGCCGTCGCGCATGACATTGGTCGAGTCGCAGATCAGGGCGAGCACGCCCTCCTCGCCGAGCGCGCGCATCCGCGCCTCGTCGGTCGGCAGGCCGACCTGGGGAGTCGGGTCGATCTTCCAGTCGCCGGTGTGGACGACGAGGCCGGCGGCGGTGCGGATCGCCAGTGCGTTGGATTCGGGAATCGAATGGGCGACCGGGACGAACTCGATGTCGAACGGGCCGATGGTGACGCGGCCGCCCTGCTCGACGATCTTCATCTCGACCTTCGGCGCCCCCGGCTCGGAGAGCCGCCGCGTCGCCAGCAGGCCTGCCGCGAAGCGCGTGCACCAGACCGGCACGCCGAGCGAGGTCCAGAGCGCCGCGAGCGCGCCGATATGGTCCTCATGGGCGTGGGTGATGACGATGCCGAGCAGGTTGGCACGGTCCTCGATGATGTAGTGCAGGTCGGGCAGCACGATGTCGACGCCGGGCACGTCCGGGCCGGCGAAGGAGAGCCCGCAATCGACCAGGATCCATTTCCGCCTGCCCTCCGGCCCGAAGCCGTAGAGCGCGGCGTTCATGCCGATCTCTCCGAGCCCCCCGAGCGGGACGAAGACGAGCTGGTCGCTGGAACGGGTCACGGGCAATCCTGACGTGGTGCTGAAGGCGGTAACGGACGGTTCGGGGCAGGCCTAGCATGCCCGCCGCCTCGCCTCCAGAGCGGCGGCGGCAGGGCCGGGCGGCGCCCGTCACCCGGGCGGCGGTGCCGCACCGAAGAACAGGTCGCCGGCGTCGATCAGCCGGAGGCCCTCCCCGGTCTCGAGCTCGAGCCGGCCACCGGCGTCGATGCCGCGGAAACGGCCGACCAGCGGTCCCTGCGGCAAGCGCAATGTGATCTCCTGCCCCAGCCAGGCGGCGCGGGCGAGCCAGGCCTCGCGGACCGGGCCGAAGCCGCCCGGCAGCTGCCAGCCGGCGAAGCGCTTCGCCCAGGAATCGGCCAGGGCGGCGAGGACCCGCTCGACGCTCGCCGCGGGCGCATGGGCGCGCAGATGGGTGACCGGGTAGGGCGTGTCCGACGGATGAGAGGCGATGTTGACGCCCATGCCGAGGATGACCGAAAGCCGCCCTGCCCGGCTCTCGCCCTCCAGCAGCAGGCCCGAGACCTTGGCGCCGTCGATGAGCAGATCGTTCGGCCATTTCAGCGCCAGCGACGGCGCGTTCAGCCCGGTCACCGCCGCGACGGCGTCGTGCAGGGCGAGGCCGGCGACGAAGCCGAGCTGTGGCGCGACGGCCGGTTCGCAGGGGGCGACGAGCAGGAGGCTGGCGTAGAGATTGCCGGGGGGCGAGCCCCACTGCCGGCCATGGCGTCCGCGGCCGGCGTTCTGGCTGCGGGCGACGATCCAGAGGCGGCCCGGATCGCCCTCCCCGAGCGCGCGGCGGGCCTCCTCCATGGTGGAGGCGACCTCGTCGCGCATGGTGACGCGGTAGCCCGCGGCCCGCGCGGCCTCGCCGAGCATGGCGGCGGCCTTCAGGTCAGAACAGCGACTTGGCGGCGGCCTGGGCGGCGTTGAACAGCGGGGCAGGCATCAAGGACAGCACCAGCACGAACAGCGCCGAGACCAGCAGCACGGCGCGCACGCCCGGCGCCCCGGTGTCGAAGGCCGGCTTGGCATCGTCGAAATAGATCACCTTCACGACGCGCAGATAGTAGTAGGCGCCGACAACGCTGGTGACCACGCCGACGATGGCGAGCACGTAGAGCTTGGCCTCGATCGCGGCCGAGAAGACGTAGAACTTCGCCCAGAACCCGGCGAGCGGCGGGATGCCGGCCAGCGAGAACATCATCATGGACAGCGCGAAGGCCATCCAGGGATTGGTGCGCGAGAGGCCGGCCAGCTCGGAGAGGTTCTCCACCGGCTTGCCGTCGCGGTTCATCATCAGCACGCAGGCGAAGCCGCCCAGCGTCGTGGCGAGATAGATCGCCATATAGGTGATAACGCCCTGGACGCCGGCTTCGGTGCCGGCGGCGAGGCCGACCAGCGCGAAGCCCATATTGGCGATCGAGGAATAGGCCAGCAGGCGCTTGATGTTGGTCTGGCCGATCGCGGCGAAGGCACCGAGCGCCATCGAGGCGATCGAGACGAAGATGATGATCTGCTGCCACTCGTGCAGCGCGCCCGGGAAGGCGCCGATGAAGATGCGCACCGTCATCGCCATGGCGGCCATCTTCGGCGCCGAGGCGAAGAAGGCGGCGACCGGCGTCGGGGCGCCCTCGTAGACGTCAGGCGTCCACATGTGGAACGGCACGGCCGAGATCTTAAAGGCGACGCCGGCGGCGATGAAGACGATGCCGAATATCAGCCCGAGGCCGCCATGGCCGGCCCGCACGGCCTCGGCGATGCCGGCATAGCCGACGGTGCCGGTGAAGCCGTAGATCAGCGAGGCGCCGTAGAGCAGCATGCCGGACGACAGCGCGCCGAGCACGAAATACTTGAGGCCGGCCTCGCTGGAGCGGGTGTTGTCACGGTCGAAGGCCGCGACGACGTAGAGCGCCAGCGACTGCAGCTCGAGGCCGACATAGAGCCCGATCAGGTCGTTGGCCGAGATCATCATCATCATGCCGATCGTCGCGAGCACGATCAGGATGGGATACTCGAAGCGCATCGCGCCTTCGCGGCGCATGAAGTCGGCCGAGAGCACCACCGCCGCGGCGGCGCCAAGCAGCGTCAGCACCTTCATGAAGCGTGCGAAGCCGTCGGCGACGAAGGCGCCGTTGAAGGTGACCACCCTGCCCTCGCCGCGCAGCACCAGCACGAGCGCCAGCGCCAGCAGCGCGATGGCGGCCGCCTCGAGCGTGCGGGTGGCGCTCTCGCCGCGGATCGCGCCGTAGAGCACCATGGCGATGGCGCCGAGCGCCAGGGCGAGTTCCGGAAGCGCGGGGCCGAGTGCGGGCAAGGTCATTGCGGGCAGCCTTACTGTGCAACCAGCATCGCCGTCTTCGCGGCGGTGATGGCGGCCTGATAGTTCTTGATGAGGGCTTCGGTCGGCGCCGCGAAGGCGTCGAGGATCGTGCCGGGGGCGATGCCGTACCAGATCGTCAGGATGACGAGCGGGGCCAGGATCACGATCTCGCGGCCGTTGAGGTCCTGGATCGTCTTGAGTTCGGGACGCACCAGCTCGCCGAACACGACGCGGCGATAGAGCCACAGCGCGTAGCCGGCCGAGAGGATCACGCCGCTGGTCGCGATCAGCGACACCCACGGATTGGCGCGGAAGGCGCCCATCAGCGTCAGGAACTCGCCGACGAAGCCGGCGGTGCCGGGCAGGCCGACATTGGCCATGGTGAAGACCATGAAGGCGACCGCGTACATCGGCATGCGGTTCACCAGACCGCCATAGGCGGCGATCTCGCGCGTGTGCATCCGATCGTAGACCACGCCGACGCAGAGGAAGAGAGCGCTGGCGACCAGGCCGTGGCTGACCATCTGGAACATGGCGCCCTGGATGCCCTGCGGCGTCAGGGTGAACAGGCCCATGGTCACGAAGCCCATATGGGCGACCGACGAGTAGGCGATCAGCTTCTTGATGTCCTCCTGCATCAGCGCCACCAGCGAGGTGTAGACGATGGCGATGACCGAGAGGGCGAAGACCATCGGCGCGAACATCGCCGAGGCGTCGGGGAACATCGGGATCGAGAAGCGGATGAAGCCGTAGCCGCCCATCTTCAGCAGGATGCCGGCGAGGATGACGGAGCCGGCGGTCGGCGCCTCGACGTGGGCGTCCGGCAGCCAGGTATGGACCGGCCACATCGGCATCTTCACCGCGAAGGAGGCGAAGAAGGCGAGCCAGAGCCAGGTCTGCATGCCGGCCGGGAACTTGTGGGTCAGCAGCGTCGGGATGTCGGTGGTGCCGGCGTGCCAGTACATGGCCATCAGCGCCAGGAGCATCAGCACAGAGCCGAGCAGCGTATAGAGGAAGAACTTGTAGGAGGCGTAGACGCGCCGCTTGCCGCCCCAGATGCCGATGATCAGGAACATCGGGATCAGGCCGGCCTCGAAGAACACGTAGAACAGCACGAGGTCGAGCGCGACGAAGACGCCGATCATCAGCGTCTCGAGGATCAGGAACGCGACCATGTACTCGCGCACCCGCTTCTCGACCGAGGTCCAGGACGCCAGGATGCAGAACGGCATCAGGAAGGCGGTCAGGACCACGAACGGGAAGGAGAACCCGTCGACGCCGAGCTTGAAGCGGATCGCCTCCGAGACCCAGCCATGGGTCTCGACCATCTGGAAGCCGGGATTGGCGGGGTCGAACCGGCCCCAGGCCACCAGCGAGAGGATGAAGGTCGCGACCGTCGCCGCCAGGGCCGCCCAGCGGGCGTTGGCGTTGACCGAGGCCTCGTCGCCGCGCTGCGCCAGGATGAAGGCGGCGCCGACCAGCGGCAGGACCAGGAGACCGGTGAGGATACCGAAGCCGAACATCATCTCACCCGCGCAGGAGATACCAGGTCACCAGGCCGGCGACGCCGATCAGCATCGCGAAGGCGTAGTGATAGACATAGCCGGTCTGCAGACGCACGACCCGGTTGGTCACGTCGACGACGCGGGCCGAGACCCCGTCCGGCCCGAAGCCGTCGATGACGAGCCCGTCGCCCTTCTTCCAGAGGAAGCGCCCGAGCCACTTCGCCGGCCGCACGAACAGGAAGTCGTAGAGCTCGTCGAAGTACCACTTGTTGAGCAGGAAGCGGTACAGGGCCGGATTGGCGGCGGCGAGCTTGCCGGGGACGTCCGGGCGCAGCAGGTACATGTACAGCGCCAGCAGGAAGCCGATCACCATCGCCACGAAGGGCGACCAGACGACCCATTTCGGCACCTCGTGCATGGCGTGCAGGATTTGGTTGTCCTTGCCGGTGAAGAGCGCGCCCTTCCAGAAGCCCTCATAGCCGTGGCCGATGAACGCCTCCTTGAAGGCGAAGCCGGCGGCGATCGCGCCGATCGACAGCACGATCAGCGGCACCAGCATGACGAGCGGGCTCTCATGCGGGGTGTGGTCGTGATGGCCGTGGCCATGGTCGTCGTGATGGGCGTGGTCGTCATGCCCGTGAGCGGCATGGGCATGAGCGTCGTGACCATGGGCATCGTGGCCGTGTGCGTCATGACCGTGACCGGTCCAGCGCGGCTTGCCCTCGAAGGTCATGAAGTAGAGGCGCCACGAATAGAACGAGGTGAAGCAGGCGGCGACGACCAGCAGCACGAAGGCGTAGTCGGTAGAGAAGCCGGCCTTGGCGGCGAAGGCGCTCTCGATGATCGCGTCCTTGGAGAAGTAGCCGGCGAAGAACGGGAAGCCGGTCAGCGCCAGCGTGCCGATCGTCATCGCGGCCGCGGTCAGCGGGATGTGCTTGCGCAGCCCGCCCATGTTCCGCATGTCCTGCTCATGGTGCATCGCATGGATGACCGAGCCGGCACCCAAGAACAGCAGCGCCTTGAAGAAGGCGTGGGTGAACAGGTGGAACACGCCGGCCGAGTAGGCGCCGACGCCGAGCGCGACGAACATGTAGCCGAGCTGCGAGCAGGTCGAATAGGCGATGACGCGCTTGATGTCGTTCTGCACGAGGCCGACGGTCGCGGCGAAGAAGGCCGTGGTCGCGCCGATCACCACCACGACGGTCAGCGCCACTGGGGCGTATTCGAAGATGGGCGACAGGCGCGCCACCATGAAGACGCCGGCGGTGACCATGGTCGCAGCGTGGATCAGGGCGGAGACCGGGGTCGGGCCTTCCATCGCGTCCGGCAGCCAGGTGTGCAGCAGGAACTGCGCCGACTTGCCCATGGCGCCCATGAACAGCAGCAGGCAGGCCAGCGTCAGCGCGTTCCACTCATGGCCGACGAAGCGGAAGGTCTGCGAGGTCATCTCGCCGACGCGCGGGAAGATGCCGTCGAAGGTCACCGCGCCGAACAGCACGAAGAGCAGGAAGATGCCGAGCAGGAAGCCGAAATCGCCGACGCGGTTGACGATGAAGGCCTTCATCGCCGCGGCGTTGGCCGAGGGCTTCTGGTACCAGAAGCCGATCAGCAGGTAGGAGGCGAGACCGACGCCCTCCCAGCCGAAGAACATCTGCACCAGGTTGTCTGCCGTCACCAGCATCAGCATGGCGAAGGTGAAGAGCGACAGATAGGCGAAGAAGCGCGGGCGGTGCGGATCCTCGTGCATGTACCCGATCGAGTACAGGTGCACGAGCGCCGAGACGGTGTTGACTACCACCAGCATGACCGCGGTGAGCGTGTCGATGCGGAAGGCCCAGTCGACGCGCAGGTCGGCCGAGGCCAGCCAGGTGGCGATCTGGATGCGGGTGGTGCCCGCGCCGAAGCCGACCTGGGCGAAGGCGACCCAGGACAGGGCCGCCGACACCATCAGCAGCGAGGTGGTGACGATCTCGGAGGCGCGGGCCCCGATCAGCCGGCCGAAGCAGCCGGCGATCAGGAAACCGGCGAGAGGGAGGAAGACGATCGCGTGATACATGGCGAATTACGGGCGCGGTGGCGCGCTCAGCCTTTCATCATGTTGATGTCTTCCACCGCGATCGTGCCGCGGTTGCGGAAGTAGACGACGAGAATGGCGAGGCCGATGGCCGCCTCGGCGGCGGCGACGGTCAGCACCAGCAGCGCGAACACCTGGCCGACGATGTCGTTCAGGAAGCTCGAGAACGCCACGAAGTTGATGTTCACAGCGAGCAGGATCAGCTCGACCGACATCAGGATGACGATGACGTTCTTGCGGTTGATGAAGATGCCGAGCACGCCCAGCGTGAACAGGATCGCGGCGACCGCGAGATAGTGTCCGAGCCCGATCATCACGCCATCTCCTCGGGAACGCCGGTATGCGACGGCACCTGCTTGACCTCCATCGCAGCGTCCTTGGTGCGGGCGTTCTGCGTAGGGACATGCTGGCGCTTGATGCCGGGCCGATCGCGCAGGGTCAGCACGATCGCGCCGATCATCGCGACGAGCAGCACGAGGCCGGCCGCCTGGAAGTAGTAGATATACGTCGTGTAGAGCACGTGGCCGAGCGCGGCGGTGTTGGTCATGTCGCTCGGGATGGCGGCGACGGGCGCGCTGACGATCTTGGGGTCGATCGTCCAGGTGCCGACGACCAGCAGCAGCTCGACCGCGAAGATCAGCCCGATGAGCGCGCCCACCGGCAGATATTGCAGGAAGCCCTGGCGCAACTCGGCGAAGTCGACGTCGAGCATCATCACGACGAAGAGGAACAGCACCGCGACCGCGCCGACATAGACCACGACCAGCAGCATCGCCAGGAATTCGGCCCCCAGCAGCAGGAACAGGCCCGCCGCGTTGAAGAAGCCGAGGATCAGGAACAGGACCGAATGGACCGGATTGCGCGAGCACACGACCATCACCGCCGAGGCGATGAGGATTCCCGAGAACAGATAGAAGAAAGCCGCTGCGGCATTCATCTTTGCCAGCCTTTCCACCCTTGCGGGCGGTCCTCGTTGCAGTCGCGCCGGATGGGAACCCGGTGCAGTTTGGAGCGTCTATAGTCAGCGTCGACCGAGGGGACAATCATGCCCCCTCGCCTTCCGCCGTCATTCCGCGCCTCGTCCACCGCGGCGGTGGAAAGGCTCTGGACGGACCCTTGCGGGCGGCACCGGTGCGGACCGGTCCCGCCGCCCTCCCCTCAGCGGTAGGGCGCGTCCATCGCGATGTTGCGGGCGATCTCGCGTTCCCAGCGGGCGCCGTTCTCGAGCAGCTTCTCCTTGTCGTAGAAGAGCTCCTCGCGCGTCTCGGTGGCGAACTCGAAGTTCGGCCCCTCGACGATGGCGTCGACCGGGCAGGCCTCCTGGCAGAAGCCGCAATAGATGCACTTCGTCATGTCGATGTCGTAGCGCGTCGTGCGGCGGGTGCCGTCGTTGCGGCGCGGGCCGGCCTCGATCGTGATCGCCTGCGCCGGGCAGATGGCCTCGCACAGCTTGCAGGCGATGCAGCGTTCCTCGCCGTTCGGATAGCGACGCAGCGCGTGCTCCCCGCGGAATCGCGGCGACAGAACGCCCTTCTCGAAGGGGTAGTTCAGCGTCGCCTTCGGCTTGAAGAAATAGCGCATCGACAGGACGAACGCGCCGACGAACTCCTTCAGGAGCAGTCCCTTTGCGGCTTGCGCGAGTGACATCGCCTCGATCTTCCCTTCAGTCCCTTGGCCTGCCCCGGTCACGCCGGTGCCTGCCGATCCTAGCCGAACAGCGCTCGGCCGAGCCCATATCCCAGGATCGGCGTACCGCCGACCAGCAGCACCAGCATGATCGCCCGGAAGAGGCGGATGCGGCGCTCGTAATCGTCCTTCTCGGCCTGCGTCGTCGAACGGTCCGTCCGCTGCAGGGCCTTCGTCACGGCACCCGTGACGATCTTGTATTGCACCAGGCCGACGATCGCGCCGAGGACGGCGCCGATCGGTCCGGCCTGGTCCGCCATCAGCGCACCGGCCCCCAGCCGGTGATCTGCAGCACGGCCGCCACGATCACCACCGAGGCGAGCGACAGCGGCAGGAACACCTTCCAGCCCAGCCGCATCAGCTGGTCGTAGCGGTAGCGCGGCACGAAGGCCTTCACCATCGCGAACATGAAGAACACGAAGCAGACCTTGAGCGCGAACCAGATCACGCCCGGCACCCAGGTGAACGGCGCCACCGGGATCGGCGGCAGCCAGCCCCCCAGGAACAGGATCGTGGTCATCGAGCACATGGTCATGATCGCCACGTACTCGCCGAGCATGAACAGCAGGTACGGGGTCGAGGCGTATTCGACCATGAAGCCGGCGACGAGCTCGGATTCCGCTTCCGGCAGGTCGAAGGGCGGGCGGTTCGTCTCGGCCAGGGCCGAGATGAAGAACACCACGAACATCGGGAACAGCGGCAGCCAGTACCAGCCGAGCATGCCGAGCTTCGAGTTCTGCGCCTCGACGATGGCCGAGAGGTTCAGCGAACCGACGCAGAGCAGCACGCAGACGATGACGAAGCCGATCGAGACCTCGTAGGACACCATCTGCGCGGCCGAGCGCAGCGCGCCCATGAAGGGGTACTTCGAGTTCGAGGCCCAGCCGCCCATCAGCACGCCGTAGATGCCGAGCGACGAGATCGCCAGGATGTAGAGCACGCCGACATTGATGTCGGCGATGGCCCAGCCATCCGCCACCGGGATCACCGCCCAGGCCGCCAGCGCCAGCACGCAGGTAACCAGCGGGGCAAGCAGGAAGATGCCCTTGTTGGCGCCCGCCGGGATGACCGGCTCCTTGAAGACGAACTTCAGCAGGTCGGCGAAGCTCTGGAACAGGCCGAAGGGGCCGACCACGTTCGGGCCGCGGCGCAGCTGCACCGCCGCCCAGACCTTGCGGTCGGCCAGCAGGATATAGGCGATGAAGACCAGCAGGCAGACCAGCAGGAGCAGGCTCTTGCCGGCGATGATCGCCAGATCGATGACGAGATCCCAGTTCATCGGGCCTTACTCCGCCGCCTGGCGCATGCGGCCGGAGGCCAGCGCCGAGCATTCCGCCATCACCGCGGACGCGCGGGCGATGGGGTTCGTGGTGTAGAAATCCGCGACCGCCGGGACGAAGCCCGTCTTGTCGGTGGCGCCGCCCTGCCCTGCCAGCGTCGACAGGCCCTCCGTCTCGGCCGGAGCGACCTGGTCGATCGCGGCGAAGTGCGGGTGCTCGCCATAGAGCGCCTGGCGCAGCGCGCCGAGCGAGTCGAAGGGCAGCGGCTTGCCGAGCGAGGCCGAAAGCGCCCGCAGGATCGCCCAGTCCTCACGCGCGTCGCCGGGCGGGAAGGTGGCGCGAGCGGCCATCTGCACCCTGCCCTCGGTGTTGACGTAGGTCGCCGACTTCTCGGTATAGGCCGAGCCAGGCAGGATCACGTCGGCGCGATGCGCGCCGCGGTCGCCATGGCTGCCCTGGTAGACGACGAAGGCACCCGGTGCGACGTCGATCTCGTCGGCGCCCAGCAGGAAGAGCACGTCGAGCGCGCCCGCCGCCGCCATGCCGGCCGCATCGAGGCCGCCCTCGCCCGGCACGAAGCCGAGATCGAGCGCGCCGACGCGCGCGGCCGCGGTGTGCAGCACGGCGAAGCCGTTCCAGCCGTCCTTGACCGCGCTGAGGCCCTGCGCCGCCTTGGCGGCCAGCGACAGGATCGCGGCGCCGTCAGCGCGGGTGAGCGCGCCCTGGCCGACCAGCACCATTGGGCGCTCGCCGGCGGCCTCTGCCGTCTTCACGACCTCGGCCAGCGTCTCCGGGCCGGCGCCGAGATAGTCGTAGGCGTAGGTCAGGTCGACCTTCTCGCCGATCAGCTGGACCTTGAAGTCGCCGCGCAGCCAGCGCTTGCGGATGCGCGCGTTGACGATCGGCGCCTCGCGGCGCGGGTTGGAGCCGACGATCAGCAGCGAGGTCGCGTCCTCGATCCCGGCGATGCCGGGGTTGAGGAGGTAGCTGGCGCGGCCGAAGGCCGGGTCGAGCTTCGCGCCGTCCTGGCGGCAGTCGAGATTGGTCGTGCCGAGGCCGGCCATCAGCGCCTTGAGCGCGAAGGTCTCCTCGACGGCGGCGAGATCGCCGACGATGGCGCCGACGCGCTCCGGCTTGGCCGCCTTGAGCTTGCTCGCCACGAGGGCGAGCGCCTCGCTCCAGCTCGCCGGGCGGAAACCGCCCTGCTCGCGGATATAGGGCCGGTCGAGCCGCTGGGTCTTGAGACCGTCGGCGACGTGGCGGGTCTTGTCCGAGATCCACTCCTCGTTCACCGCCTCGTTGATGCGCGGCAGGATGCGCATCACCTCGCGGCCACGGGAATCGACGCGGATGGCCGAGCCGACCGCGTCCATCACGTCGATGGATTCGGTCTTGGTCAGCTCCCACGGCCGGGCGCGGTTCTGGTAGGGCCTCGAGGTAAGCGCGCCGACCGGGCAGAGGTCGACAACGTTGCCCTGCATCTCGGAGCTCATCGCCGCTTCGAGATAGGTGGTGATCTCCATGTCCTCGCCGCGGCCGATGGCGCCGAGGTCGGAGGCGCCGGCGACCTCAGTGGTGAAGCGGACGCAGCGCGTGCACTGGATACAGCGCGTCATCGAGGTCTTCACCAGCGGGCCGATATACTTGTCCTCGACGGCGCGCTTGTTCTCGGCGAAGCGCGAGGTGTCGACGCCGTAGGCCATCGCCTGGTCCTGCAGGTCGCACTCGCCGCCCTGGTCGCAGATCGGGCAATCCAGCGGGTGGTTGATGAGGAGGAACTCCATCACCCCCTCGCGGGCCTTCTTGACCATGGGCGACTTGGTCGAGACGACCGGCGGCTCGCCGTTCGGGCCCGGGCGCAGGTCGCGCACGCCGATGGCGCAGGAAGCCTGCGGCTTCGGCGGACCGCCCTTCACCTCGACGAGGCACATGCGGCAGTTGCCGGCGATCGACAGCCGCTCGTGGAAGCAGAAGCGCGGCACTTCCGCGCCGGCCGCCTCGCAGGCCTGGAGCACGGTGTACTCCGGCGGGACGTCGACCTCAATGCCGTCGATGACAATCTTCGTCATGGTCTCACTCCGCCGCCATCATGCGCACGGGCTCGCCATGCGGGTTGGCGGCATAGTCGTCGATGCGCTGCTCGATCTCGTGGCGGAAATGCGCGATCAGGCCCTGGATCGGCCAGGCCGCGGCATCGCCGAGCGCGCAGATCGTGTGGCCCTCGATCTGCTTGGTGACGTCGAGCAGCATGTCGATCTCGCGCTTCTGGGCGCGGCCCTCGGCCATGCGCTCCATCACGCGCCACATCCAGCCCGTGCCCTCGCGGCACGGCGTGCACTGGCCGCAGCTCTCGTGCTTGTAGAAATGGCTGATGCGGGCGATCGCGCGGACGATATCGGTGGACTTGTCCATGACGATCACGGCCGCTGTGCCGAGGCCGGAGCGCAGCTTCGACAGCGAGTCGAAGTCCATCGGCGTGTCGATAATCTGCTCCGCCGGCACCATGCGCACCGACGAGCCGCCCGGGATCACCGCCTTGAGGTTGTCCCAGCCGCCGCGGATGCCGCCGCAATGCTTGTCGATCAGCTCGCGGAACGGGATGCCCATCGCCTCTTCGACGTTGCAGGGCTTGTTCACGTGGCCGGAGATGCAGAACAGCTTGGTGCCGACATTGTTCGGATTGCCGATCGAGGAGAACCAGCTCGCGCCGCGGCGCAGGATGGTCGGCGCCACCGCGATCGACTCGACGTTGTTGACCGTGGTCGGGCAGCCATAGAGGCCCATATTGGCCGGGAACGGCGGCTTGAGCCGCGGCATGCCCTTCTTGCCCTCGAGGCTCTCGAGCAGCGCGGTCTCTTCGCCGCAGATATAGGCGCCGGCACCGTGATGGACATAGAGGTCGAACGGGTAGCCGTGGACGTTGTCCTTGCCGATCAGCTTGGCCTCGTAGGCCTCGTCGACCGCGCGCTGCAGTGCCTCGCGCTCGCGGATGTATTCGCCGCGGATGTAGATGTAGGCGGCGTGCGCGCCCATGGCGAAGGAGGCGATCAGGCAGCCCTCGACCAGCGTATGCGGGTCGTTGCGCATGATCTCCCGGTCTTTGCAGGTGCCGGGCTCCGACTCGTCGGCATTGACGACGAGGTAATGCGGCCGCCCGTCGCTCTGCTTGGGCATGAACGACCATTTCAGCCCGGTCGGGAAGCCGGCACCGCCGCGCCCGCGCAGGCCCGACTTCTTCATCTCGTCGATGATCCAGTCGCGGCCCTGCTGGAGCAGGAACTTGGTGCCGTCCCAATGGCCGCGCTGCTGGGCGCCCTTCAGCGTCCGGTCGTGCAGGCCGTAGAGATTGGTGAAGATGCGGTCGCGATCAGCAAGCATCGTTTTCGCCTCAGTTCACCGGCTTGTCGCCGAGCTTCGACTCCGGCCGCCAGCCGGTCGCGAGCTTCTTCGCCTGGCTGGTCCAGTCGTCGCGGACGGCCCTGCCTTTGAAGCCCGTCAGTCGCGCATCGACCCAGGCCAGTTCTTCCGCGGTCCAGGACGCGATCTGGTCGTAATGCCAGACGCCCATCTCGTTCAGCATGGTCGCGAGCTTCGGGCCGACGCCCCAGATCAGCTCGAGATCGTCACCCTTGCCGCCGCGCGCGGCGGTGAGCAGCGCGGGCTTACTCTCGGGCACGGACGCGGCCTGAGCCGGCGCGTCGGCCGCAGGCTTCGCGGATTCGGCCTTGGCCTCCTTGCCGACCTTGCCGTCCGCAGCCGGCGTATCCTGCGCTGCGCCGGAGGGCTGCGACGGCTCGGACGGCTTGGGGCGGCCTGCCGCAGCGGTCTCGGTCGCGGGCTTGGCTGCGGTCGCAGCCGGTGTCGCCTCGGCCTTCTTGGCCTCGGCCTCGGCGGCCGCCTTGGCGGCGGCGGCTTCCTCGGCGGCCTTGCGCTGCGCCAGGATGCGCTGCTGCCAGTCGCCGGCGCCGACCATCGAGCCGTCGTAGAGGGCCTGGTCCTTCAGCGTCTGCGCGCCGCCTTCCGGCTCGGAGCCGACGCGGCCGTTCTGCGGGCCGGGCTTGGTCGGCCGGCCATGGCGCAGATCGTCGAGCAGCTTGCGGAAATTGTCCGGCGTCAGATCCTCGTAATAGTCGAAGTTGATCTGCGCCATCGGGGCGTTGCAGCAGGCGCCGAGGCACTCGACCTCGAGCCAGGACAGCTTGCCGTCGGCGGTGACGGTCGACTGCGGGCCGATCACCTCCTGGCAGACCTTCTTCAGCGCCTCGGCGCCGCGCAGCGCGCAGGGCGTCGTGCCGCAGAGCTGGACGAAGTGCTGACCGACCGGCTGCAGGTTGAACATGGTGTAGAAGGTCGCGACCTCCAGCACCCGCATCGGCGCCATGCCGAGCTTGCGGGCGACCGCCTCGATCGCGGCGCGCGGCAGCCAGCCGTCATGCTGCTCCTGCGCCTTCCACAGGAGCGGGATCACGGCGGAGGCCTGGCGGCCTTCCGGGTACTTGGCGATCTGCTGGTCGGCCCAGTTCTCGTTCGCCGCGGTGAAGGCGAAGGAAGCAGGCTGGACGTGATCGGGCGCGAGACGACGGACGGACATTAGCGGTCCACCTCACCAAAGACGATATCGAGGGAGCCGAGGATCGCGGAGACGTCGGCCAGCATGTGCTTGCGGCACATGAAGTCCATCGCCTGGAGATGGGCGAAGCCGGGCGCCTTGATCTTGCAGCGATAGGGCTTGTTGGTGCCGTCGGAGACGAGATAGACGCCGAATTCGCCCTTGGGGGCCTCGACGGCGGCGTAGACCTCGCCCTCGGGCACCTTGTAGCCCTCGGTGTAGAGCTTGAAGTGATGGATGAGCGCTTCCATCGAGCGCTTCATCTCGCCGCGCTTCGGCGGCACCATCTTGCCGTCCAGCGAGGAGACCGGCCCGCCGCCATCGGCGGCCAGAAGCTTCTCGCAGCACTGCTTCATGATGCGCACCGACTGGCGCATCTCTTCCATGCGGATGCAGTAGCGGTCGTAGCAGTCGCCGTTCTTGCCGACGGGGATGTCGAATTCCATCTCCTCGTAGCACTCGTAGGGCTGCGACTTGCGCAGGTCCCAGGGCGCGCCGGAGCCGCGCACCATCACGCCCGAGAAGCCCCACTTCCAGCAGGTCTCCAGATCGACCACGCCGATGTCGACATTGCGCTGCTTGAAGATGCGGTTGTCGGTGAGCAGACCCTCGAGGTCGTCGCAGACCTGCAGGAACGGGTCGCACCACTCGGCGATGTCGTGGATCAGCGAAGTCGGCAGGTCCTGGTGGACGCCGCCCGGCCGGACATAGGCCGCGTGCATGCGCGCGCCGCAGGCCCGCTCGTAGAAGATCATCAGCTTCTCGCGCTCCTCGAAGCCCCAGAGCGGCGGCGTGAGCGCGCCGACGTCCATGGCCTGGGTCGTCACGTTGAGCAGATGCGAGAGGATGCGGCCGATCTCGGAATAAAGCACGCGGATGAGCTGGCCGCGGCGCGGAACCGTGACGCCCATCAGCTTCTCGACGGCGAGCGCGTAGGCATGCTCCTGGTTCATCGGCGCGACATAGTCGAGCCGGTCGAAATAGGGCACGGCCTGGAGATAGGTCTTGGCCTCGATCAGCTTCTCGGTGCCGCGATGCAGCAGGCCGATATGCGGGTCGACGCGCTCGACGATCTCGCCGTCGAGCTCCAGCACCAGGCGCAGCACGCCGTGTGCGGCCGGGTGCTGCGGACCGAAGTTGATCGAGAAATTGCGGATGTTGTGTTCGGTCATGCCCCGGCTTCCTGCTGGGCTGCGATGCGCGCGAGGAACTCGGCGCCGGTCAGGCGCGGCCTGTCACCCGCGAAGGCGTAGAGCGCCGGCTTCTCGTCGATGTAGATCTCTTCGCCGAAGGCGAGGCCCTCAACGGCATCGAGCGCCGGGAGGGCGACCGCGACATGGCCGTTATCCTGGCGCAGGCGCCAGAACAGGCTGGAGCCGCAGCGCTTGCAGAACTCGCGCTGACCCCATTCCGAGGACGGGTAGACGCCAAGCTCGGTCTTGTCCTCGATCGTCATGTCGACGCAGGGCACGGCCATGAAGGCGCCACCGCTCCAGCGGCGGCACATCAAGCAATGGCAGACGCCCATCTCGGCGGCCTCGACCACCGCCTTGAAGCGGACGGCGCCGCACAGGCAGCCGCCGGAGACGGACTGGTTGGTGCTGGCGCTCATCACGGCACCTTGGCCTTCTCGTCGCCGGGCAGGACGTAGTCGGTCCCTTCCCAGGGCGAAAGAAAGTCGAAGTTACGGAATTCCTGGTTCAGCTTCACCGGCTCGTAGACGACGCGCTTCAGCTCGTCGTCGTAGCGGACCTCGACGAAGCCGGTCAGCGGGAAGTCCTTGCGCAGCGGATGCCCCTCGAAACCGTAATCGGTGAGGATGCGGCGCAGATCCGGATGGCCGGAGAACAGGATGCCGTAGAAGTCGTAGGCCTCGCGCTCATACCAGTTCGCGGCCGGGAAGACCTCGATCACCGAGGGGACCGGGGTCTGCTCGTCGGTGCGGACCTTGACGCGGATGCGGCGGTTATGGCGCGGCGACAGCAGGTGGTAGACCACCTCGAAGCGCTGCTCGCGCTGCGGATAGTCCGCGCCGGCGATGTCCGTGAAGTTGACGAAGCGGAAGCGCGGATCGTCGTAGAGCGTGCGCAGCACGCCCACGATCTCGGCGGTCTCCGCCAGCACCGTGATCTCGTCATAGGCGACGACGACATCGACGACCGCGCCTTGCAGCGCCGCCTTGATCTCTTCGCCCAGTGTCACGAGCGCATCGCTCATCGCATCACCTTCATCAACCGCGGGATCAAGAACGCCTCAGCGCTCGATCGTCCCCGTGCGCCGGATCTTCTTCTGCAGGAGCAGCACGCCGTAGAGCAGCGCCTCCGCGGTGGGCGGGCAGCCCGGCACGTAGACGTCGATCGGCACGATGCGGTCGCAGCCGCGGACCACCGAATAACTGTAGTGATAGTAGCCGCCGCCATTGGCGCAGGAGCCCATCGAGATGACGTAGCGCGGCTCCGGCATCTGGTCGTAGACCTTGCGCAGAGCGGGCGCCATCTTGTTGGTCAGCGTGCCGGCGACGATCATAACGTCCGACTGGCGCGGGCTGGCGCGCGGCGCGAAGCCGAAGCGCTCGACATCGTAGCGCGGCATCGACAGCTGCATCATCTCGACGGCGCAGCAGGCCAGTCCGAAGGTCATCCACATCAGCGAGCCGGTGCGGGCCCAGTTGATGAGATCGTCGGTGGCCGTGACCAGGAAGCCCTTGTCGGCGAGCTCGTTGTTGATCCCGGTGAAGAAGGGATCGCGGGCGCCGATCGGCGCGCCGTCGGGGCCGAGAAGCCCCTTCGGCGCCGGCGCGACCAGCGGATCGCCACGATCGATAGCGGTTGTAGCCATCACATCAGACCTTTCGCGGACTTTCCCCGGATATAGGCAGCGTCGCCGCCCTCTGCGAGGAAACGCTCAATCCCACTCGAGGGCGCCCTTGCGCCACTCATAGACGAAGCCGACGGTAAGGACGCCGAGGAACACCATCATCGACCAGAAGCCGTACCAGCCGAGCTCGCCGAAGGCGATCGCCCAGGGGAACAGGAAGGCGACCTCGAGATCGAAGATGATGAAGAGAATCGCGACCAGATAGAACCGGACGTCGAACTTCATGCGGGCGTCGTCGAAGGCGTTGAAGCCGCACTCATAGGCCGAGAGCTTTTCGGCGTCGGGCTTCGAATAGGCCACGGCGAACGGGGCGATCAGCAGCGCCAGGCCGATGACCAGCGACAGGCCGATGAAGATGGCCAGGGGCAGGTAGTCGGCGAGCAGGGTCGGGACAGGTAGAGCTTGCATCTGTGACACCCCGCTTCACAAGGCCGGCGCGACGGGGCGCGCCTTCAATCTGCGCAGTCGATTAGACCCTGCTTTAGAATCACGCAAGGGTTCGCCGCGTCGCACAACGCGGCTGTCGCCATGTAATTGCCGCATAGTTGCCAAATGCCGTCCGAACGCTGGCGCGGCCTGCGGCGCCAGCGCCGTTTTTCGCCTCCTTCGCTCCGGACCGTCGCCGGCGCGAAGACCAGGACATGTTGTCCGCGCCCCGCCGCCCATGGCACAGGCGCGCTCCGCACGGGGCTTCGGCCTCGAATCGCCCCGTCCCGCCCGTGCGGCAAGGAGCCCTGCCTTGATCCTTCTGGTCGCCCTGCCCCGTCCCGTCCCCGCCCGCGCTCGTCGATGACGGCTGCGCCCCCTCGCCTGCTGCGCGGCGTCGCCCTGGCCACGCTGCTGGCCACCGCCCTGCCGGCCGCCGCCCAGACCACCGTACTGACGCCGCTGCCGCCGGAGCGGCCTTTCGACCTGCACCCCGGCAAGGAGGCCGAGGTCGGCATCGTGGTACCGCCCCCGGCGAAGGAGCCGGAGCCGGCCAGCGGCGCGCCGGCGCCGAGCATGGCGCTGACCGACGAGGACGAGGCGCCCGAATGGCCGAAGCGCACCCCCGGCCAGCCTGAGCAGGAGCCGGCCTACGACCCGAACGAGAAACCCGAGATTCCTGGCATCTCCACCGATCCCGGCACCTCCATCGCCTGCCTGCCGCAGCCGCTGCGCGACATTCTCGGCAAGATCTCGACCCGCTTCGGCTCCGTGCGGGTGACGTCGACGCTGCGGCCGCCCTGGCGCGCGCGCCGCGGCTCCTATCATCGTCGCTGCGAGGCCATGGATTTCCGCGTGCCCGGCGTCCGGCCGCGCACCGTACTCGACTTCGCCCGCGCCCTTCCGGAGGTCGGCGGACACAAGCTCTACTGGAACGGGCTGATCCACATCGACACCGGCCCGCGCAGGCCATGGTAGCCGGCCCGCCCCGGGATTTCGCCGTGGCCTTCGACGCGGGCTTGAAGCGGCGCGGGCAAGGCCTTACACCGCAGCCGGAAGGGCGGTTAGCTCAGTTGGTAGAGCATCTCGTTTACACCGAGAGGGTCGGCGGTTCGAGCCCGTCACCGCCCACCATGCCGCGACGATCCGCTATCCCTCGGCGTCGCTGCCGGCATCCGGCGTTCCGCCCGCCCCGCCGCTCTTGATCCTCCCTCGCCTCACCGACATTGTCGCGCCGCAGACGTCCCGCGCGGAACGGCCGCGCGGACGAGGAGATCGATCATGGACGAAGAGCTGGTCGCGGCGGCGCTGGAGGCCGGTACCGCCAATTTCGAGGCGACCTCGCGGCGCGTGCCGGACAATTTCACTTTGCTCGCGGAGCATGCCCCGGCCGCGTTCGGCGGCTACGGGCTGATGCGCGCCTCGATCATGCGCGACCGGCCGGAAGGCGGCGCGCTCGACCTCAAGACCAAGGAACTGGTCTTTGCCCTGCTCGACACCATGATCGGCGACCGGCAGGGCGCGCTGGGCCACGCCGCCAATGCGATCCGGGCCGGCCTGACCGTGCCGGAGCTGGCCGAGGGCCTCGTGCAGGTGGTGATGGCCGGTGGAATCACCACCTGGAACCGGGCCGGGGCCGATGTGCTGCGCCATGCGGCCGAGGTCGCGGGCGCGATGCAGCCGCCCGCCGGAGCGAAGGACGCCGTCAGCCCATGAGGGAGGACGCCCTGGCGCGGGCCCTGCTGCCGACCCGTTTCCTCGACGCGGAGTCGGAAGTCGTGCGCGCCTTTGCTGCTGCACATGTCGGCGCCGGCAGTTCGCGAGACAGGGCGGTGCGTCTCTATTACGCCGTGCGCGATGCGGTGCGCTACGACCTGCGCTATCTGGCGCTGTCGGACGACACCTTCGTCGCCTCGCGCTGCCTCGCCGCCGGCGTGGGTTTCTGCGTGCCGAAGGCCGTGACCTTGGCGGCGGTGGCGCGGGCCGCCGGCATTCCCGCCCGCATCGGCTTCGCCGACGTGCGCAACCACCTCGCCTCCCCGCGCCTCGTCTTCCTGATGGGCAACGACGTCTTCCGCTGGCACGCCTACACGCTGCTCTGGATCGACGGCGCCTGGGTCCGGGCGACGCCCGCCTTCGATCGCGGATTCTGCGAGCGCTTCGCGGTGACGCCGCTCGATTTCGACGGGCGGACCGACTCGCTGTTCCAGCCTTTCGCTCCGGATGGCCGGCGCCACATGAACTACGTCCATGAGCGCGGCAGCTATGACGACATGCCGCTTCAGGCCTTCAAGGACGACATGCTGGCCACCTCCCCGCGGCTGATCGCAGGCATGGCGGCCGAGCGCGCGCTCTACGAGCGCCGCCTCGCGGCGGAACGGGGCGGCGCATCTCCGGCGTAGCGCCGCCGAAGACTGCTGCGAAGCGGGTGCTTTGCCTGCCATCGCCAAAAATGCCATCAAGCGGCATGTGCGTGCTCGGGGCCTGGCGTTGACGATCCAAACTCGTGAGACCGAGAGACTGCAGGCGCTGGCGCGCTACGACATGCTCGACACGCCGCGCGAGCGTGACTTCGACGAAATCGCCGAACTGGCCGCGCGTATCTGCGACACGCCGATCGCGGTGGTGAACCTGATCGCGGAGTACCGCCAGTTCTTCAAGGCCGAGGTCGGCCTCGGCGTGCGCGAGACTCCGCTGGACAGCTCCTTCTGCGCGAAGGCGATCCTGGAAGACGACTTCCTGCTCGTCCCCGACGCCACCAAGGATCCGCGCTTCAACTGCAATCCGCTCGTCACCGGCGAGTCGGGGCTGCGCTTCTACGCCGGTGCGCTGCTCAAGACGCAGGATGGCCATGCCATCGGGACGGTGTGCGTGCTGGACTACCAGCCGCGCGAACTCACGGCGCTGCAGCAGGAGACGCTGCAGGTGCTGGCCCGGCAGGTCATGCGCCAGCTCGAACTCCGCAAGGCCTTGAAGGACCGCGACGACGCCCAGCGCCGGCAGGCCGTCCTCAACGCCGAGATCGCCCACCGCATGAAGAACACGCTGGCCATGGTCCAGGCGATCGCGGCGCAGACGCTGAAGGGCGTGAACGAGCGCGATGCGGTCGAGGCCTTCAGCCAGCGCATCATGGCGATGGGCGCCGCCCACGACCAGCTGCTCCAGCAGGACTGGGCCTCGGCCTCGCTGCGCCGGGTGGTCCGGCCGATGCTGGAGCTGCATGGCGACGGGGGCCGGATCGTCGCCACCGGCCCCGATCTCGAACTCGGGCCGAAGGCGACTGTCTCGATCTCGCTGCTGCTTCACGAACTCGCGACCAACGCCACGAAATACGGCGCGCTGTCCCGGCCATCCGGCAAAGTCGATCTGTCGTGGACCGTCGAGGATGGTGGCGACGGGCCGGTGCTCAGGATGATCTGGAAGGAGACCGGGGGGCCGATCGTGAGCGAGCCCAGCCGTCGCAGTTTCGGCTCCAGGCTGATCAGGATGGGGCTCATCGGCCAGGGCGGCGTCGACAAGCAATGGCTGCCGACAGGCCTCGTCGCCCGGTTCGAGGCCGCGATGGCCGACGTCCAGCGCCGCTGAACCGCGATAAACTTTGTCCTCGGGCATGAACCATTCCGCGTCCGCGGAATTGAGACGGTGCAGGTTGGACGTCAGACGTAGGCTGGCTTGAGATGAGCGTCGTGTTGGTGGTGGAAGACGATGCGTTGATCCGCATGGATCTCGTGTCGATGCTCGAGGAGGCCGGGTTCGAGGTCGTCGAGGCGAGCTGCGCCGACGAGGCGATCGCGATTCTGGAGACGCGCCTCGACATCACCACCGTGTTCACCGACATTGAGATGCCCGGCTCCATGGACGGGCTGAAGCTGGCCTTCGCCGTGCGCGACCGCTGGCCGCCGGTCTCGATCATCATCGCCAGCGGCCGCATCCAGCCGCAGGCCCACGAGATGCCCACCGAGGTCCAGTTCCTCAGGAAGCCTTATAGCGAGGCGTCGGTGCTGGAGGCGGTGAGGCTGGTGGCGTAGTGGCGCGAGGAAGGAGGCGCTCAGGACGGCTGGCGGCCACCTGAGGGCGTCACGCCGGGGCGCCATGGCAGAGACGCGAAACCATCATCCTCGGTGCAGATCATCGGCTCTTGGGCGTGCGATGCAGGCACCGCGTCGGCGACCAGAAGATCACGCCACGATAGCGTTGCAATCCCTCCGCCCCTGACGAAGCGGTTGCACTGCGCAGACCGTGTCCCGGCACGTGCCGGAGGCCTACGGCAAAGCCGAAGCTGCACCATGGCCGCGGACGGCGTACACGGCGTACAGTTTCGAAACGTGATGTGAGGAGTGTTGTCGACAGCCGAGGCGGCCAGGGCTGCAATTGTAAGCCCTGTGCCTGCTAAGGCTTTGAAATAAATGGCGCGGGCGACGGGGCTCGAACCCGCGACCTCCGGCGTGACAGGCCGGCACTCTAACCAACTGAGCTACGCCCGCGCTGGGCGGCTGAAACTTTCGTCGTCAGCCCGGTCTCGATATGGCTCCTGCCCTGTGGTGTCAAGCGCGTGGCGCCGGCAAAGTTAGACATTGTCGAACCTGCCAGAAAACGGCGGTTTTCGGGGCTTTTTCGCGGCAGCGAAATTCGCCGGCCTGTGGATATCCTCGTCCGACGCGTGGTTTCCCGAGAATCGCGAAAACGAGCGTCTCGCACAGCGAGTCGCGCGTAACGCAAGAACCTGTCGTCCCCGGCTCCCGCATCCCGACCGCAACGAAAAAGGCCGCCGGCTTGCGCCGACGGCCTCGCGTCTTTCGTCCGCCGGAGCGGTCGGTCAGTGAGCGATGACGCCCGAGGCGGCATCGTCCTCGCCGACCTTGCGGCTGGAGGACTTCAGGTCCTCTTCCCAGGAGATCGGCGTCGGCTGGCTGATCAGGGCGTGCTCCAGCACCTGCTCCATCCGCGAGACCGGGACGATCTCCAGCCCGTTCTTCACCGACTTCGGCAGGTCGACCAGATCCTTCGCGTTGTCCTCCGGGATCAGCACCTTCTTGATGCCGCCCCGCAGCGCCGCCAGGAGCTTCTCCTTGAGGCCGCCGATCGGCAGCACCCTGCCCCGCAGCGTGACCTCGCCGGTCATGGCGATGTCGCGCCTGATCGGGATGCCGGTCATCACCGAGACGATCGCCGTCGCCATCGCGATACCCGCCGACGGCCCGTCCTTCGGGGTGGCCCCCTCCGGAACGTGGACGTGGATGTCGCGCCGGTCGAACAGCGGCGGCTCGACGCCGAAATCGATGGCACGCGAGCGGACATAGGACGCCGCCGCCGAGATCGATTCCTTCATGACGTCGCGCAGGTTGCCGGTGACGGTCATCTTGCCCTTGCCGGGCATCATGACGCCTTCGATCGTCAGCAGCTCGCCGCCCACCTCGGTCCAGGCCAAGCCGGTGACGACACCGACCTGATCCTCGGTCTCCGCCTCGCCATAGCGGAAGCGCGGCGGGCCGAGATAGTCCTCGAGCACCTTGGTGGTGACGGCGACCTTCTTCTTCTTCGAGAGCACGATCTCCTTCACCGCCTTGCGGACGGTGTTGGCGATCTCGCGCTCGAGATTGCGGACGCCGGCCTCACGGGTGTAGCGCCGGATCAGCATGGTCAGGGCGTCGTCGTCGATCGACCATTCCTTGGGCTGCAGGCCGTGCTTGGCGATGGCGCCCGGGATCAGGTGCCGCCGCGAAATCTCGGCCTTCTCGTCCTCGGTGTAGCCGGCGATGCGGATCACCTCCATCCGGTCCAGCAGGGCCGGCGGGATGTTCAGCGTGTTGGCCGTCGTCACGAACATCACGTTCGACAGGTCGTAGTCGACCTCGAGGTAATGGTCGTTGAACGTGCCGTTCTGCTCCGGGTCGAGGACCTCCAGCAGGGCCGCCGACGGATCGCCGCGGAAGTCCTGGCCCATCTTGTCGATCTCGTCGAGCAGGATGAGCGGGTTGGCGGTCTTCGCCTTCTTCATCGACTGGATGATCTTGCCGGGCATCGAGCCGATATAGGTGCGGCGGTGACCGCGGATCTCGGCCTCGTCACGCACGCCGCCGAGCGACATGCGCACGAACTCGCGGCCGGTCGCCTTGGCGATCGACTTGCCGAGCGAGGTCTTGCCGACGCCCGGAGGGCCGACGAGGCACAGGATCGGGCCGGCGAGCCGGTTGGCGCGCTGCTGCACCGCCAGGTACTCGACGATGCGGTCCTTGACCTTGTCCAGACCGAAGTGATCGTCGTCGAGCACGTCCTGCGCGATCTTCAGATCCTTCTTGATCTTGGACTTCTTGCCCCACGGAATCCCGAGCAGCCAGTCGAGGTAGTTGCGCACGACGGTGGCTTCAGCCGACATCGGCGACATCTGCCGCAGCTTCTTGACCTCGGCCAGCGCCTTATCGCGCGCCTCCTTGGTCAGCTTGGTCTTGGCAATGCGCTCTTCCAGTTCGGCCAGCTCGTCACGGCCTTCCTCGCCGTCGCCCAGCTCCTTCTGGATCGCCTTCATCTGCTCGTTCAGGTAGTACTCGCGCTGGGTCTTCTCCATCTGGCGCTTGACGCGCGAGCGGATGCGCTTCTCGACCTGCAACACCGACATCTCGCTTTCCATGAGCGAGAGCACCTTCTCGAGCCGGTGCGCGACGTTCAGGATCTCCAGCACGGCCTGGCGGTCGGCGATCTTGACGGCGAGATGCGAGGCGACGGTGTCGGCGAGCTTGGCCGGCTCGTCGAGCTGCGAGACCGCGGCGACGATCTCGGGCGAGATCTTCTTGTTGAGCTTTACATAGCTCTCGAATTCGGCGACCACCGAGCGGCCCAGGGCCTCGACCTCGACCTTCTTGCCCGGCTCCTCGTCGAGCGCCTCGGCCTCGGCCCGGTAGAAGTCCTCATCGGCGACATAGGACAACGCCTTGGCGCGGCCGACGCCCTCGACCAGCACCTTCACGGTGGAATCGGGCAGCTTCAGCAACTGCAGGACGCGCGCCAGCGTGCCGATCTCGTAGATGTCCTTTGTGTCCGGATCGTCGTCTCCGGCGTTCTTCTGCGTGGCCAGCAGGATGAGCCCGTCAGACTTGACGACCTCCTCCAGCGCACGGATCGACTTCTCGCGCCCGACGAACAGCGGCACGATCATGTGCGGGAAAACGACGATGTCGCGCAGCGGCAGAACCGGATAGCTGTCGGTCGTGCCGGGGACGAGCGGGGCGCGTGGCGTCGAACCAGTCATAGCTTAGTCCTTTGAGTTTTCGCCCGACCGACCCCCTGATGGGCGACCGAACCGGACGTTCCGCGCCAACGCGACCATTCGCGCCGGGCGCCCCTGCGAATCGCGCCCTCGATAGGCACGCGACTCCCGCAAGTGAGGATAAGGTGGAGACTTGTCCCTCCGCTTTCAAGCGAAGGTCCCGCCGGGCCGCCACACATCCCCAACCGGCCGCAGGGCGGCCCGATGAAACGGCCCGAAATCACGCATCCACCCGCCTCGCACCGTCACAAAGCAAAACGCGCGCCATGGGGCGCGCGTTTGCAATGGTCGCGGACGAGACCTGTCAGGCGGAGGCGGACTTCGCCTCTTCCTCGCGGTCGGCGTAGATGAAGAGCGGTCGCGACTTGGTCTCGACATTCTCCGGCCCGATAACCACCTGCTCGACGCCTTCGAGGCCCGGCAGCTCGTACATGGTCTCGAGCAGGATGCCCTCCATGATCGAGCGCAGTCCGCGGGCGCCGGTCTTGCGCTCGATGGCCTTACGCGCGATCAGGCTGACCGCCTCGTCGGTGAAGGTCAGCTCGGTATCCTCCATCTCGAACAGGCGCTGGTACTGCTTCACCAGCGCGTTCTTCGGCTCGGTCAGGATGGTCTTGAGCGCCGCCTCGTCGAGATCCTCGAGCGTCGCCAGAACCGGCAGACGGCCGACGAATTCCGGAATCAGGCCGAACTTCAGCAGGTCCTCGGGCTCCACCTCGCGGAAGATCGCGCCGGTGCGGCGGTCGTCCGGGGACTGCACGGTCGCGCCGAAGCCGATCGAGGTGCCCTTGCCGCGGCCCGAGATGATCTTGTCCAGGCCGGCGAAGGCGCCGCCGCAGATGAACAGGATGTTGGTGGTGTCGACCTGGAGGAACTCCTGCTGCGGATGCTTGCGCCCGCCCTGCGGCGGCACGGAGGCGACGGTGCCTTCCATGATCTTCAGCAGCGCCTGCTGCACGCCCTCGCCCGAGACGTCGCGGGTGATCGAGGGATTATCGGACTTTCGGCTGATCTTGTCGATCTCGTCGATGTAGACGATGCCGCGCTGGGCGCGCTCGACATTGTAGTCGGAGGCCTGGAGCAGCTTGAGGATGATGTTCTCGACATCCTCGCCGACATAGCCCGCTTCCGTCAGCGTCGTCGCGTCGGCCATGGTGAACGGCACGTCGAGAATGCGCGCCAGCGTCTGCGCCAACAGCGTCTTGCCCGAGCCGGTCGGGCCGATCAGCAGGATGTTCGACTTCGCCAGCTCGACGTCGTTGTGCTTCGTCGCGTGGCTGAGGCGCTTGTAGTGGTTGTGGACCGCCACCGAGAGCACCTTCTTGGCGTGCTCCTGGCCGATGACGTAGTCGTCGAGGACCTTGCGGATCTCCTTCGGAGTTGGCACGCCGTCCTTCGACTTCACCAGCGCGGACTTCGATTCCTCGCGGATGATGTCCATGCACAGCTCGACGCATTCATCGCAGATGAACACCGTCGGGCCCGCAATCAGCTTGCGGACCTCGTGCTGGCTCTTGCCGCAGAAGGAGCAGTAGAGCGTGCTCTTCGAATCGCCGCCGCTGACCTTGCTCATTGTCGATCTCCATCTCGGGAGACGGATCCAGCCACCTAAAAACGGCGGCCCGATGTCGTCTACCCGTCATAATAGGCACTCAGATCACGATGATCAGGTTAACGCGTCGCCATGTCACAGATTGCGACGGACCTGATCCGCTATGCGAATCCTGGAACGTCTGTCGCGCCCTTGCGTCCGGCTCATGCAAACATGAGGCCCTTCGATAGGCAATATGGAGGCTCGCCGGCGACGCGCAATCCCGCGCCGCCCTGCGCGTGCCGTCCGGCCTCAGGCCGGGTCCTCCGGACGCGTCTCGATGACCTTGTCGATCAGGCCGAAATCGCGGGCCTGCTCGGCGGTCATGAAGTTGTCGCGCTCGAGGGCGGTGTGGATGTCCTCGTAGGAACGGCCCGTGTGCTTCACGTAGATCTCGTTCAGGCGCCGCTTCAGGCTCTCGACCTCCTTGGCGTGGATCAGGATGTCGGTGACCTGGCCCTGGAAGCCGCCGGAGGGCTGATGGACCATGATGCGCGCGTTCGGCAGGGCGAAGCGCATGTCCTTGGCGCCGGCCGTCAGCAGCAGCGAGCCCATCGAGGCGGCCTGGCCGATGCACAGAGTGGTGACCGGGCAGCGAATGAACTGCATCGTGTCGTAGATCGAAAGGCCGGAGGTGACCACGCCGCCCGGCGAGTTGATGTAGAAGGAGATTTCCTTCTTCGGGTTCTCGGCTTCGAGGAACAGCAGCTGCGCCACGATCAGCGAGGCGGAATAGTCCTCGACCGGGCCCGTGAGGAAGATGATTCGCTCGCGCAGCAGGCGTGAATAGATGTCGAAGGCGCGCTCGCCGCGGCTCGACTGCTCGACCACCATCGGGACGAGATTGTTATAGGTCTCGATAGGATCGCGCATCATGGCCTGCCCTCGAAAAGAACGCTGTACGGAGAATCAGCCGGAGACCGGCGCCGAGCCCCACATAAGCATGCCGGCTGCGGCTGAAAAGGGAAGCGCCGCCCCGCCGAAGCGGAACGGCGCCTGATCCGGAAACATGGTTTCCGTGGAGCGGTGTCAGGCCGAGGCGTCGTCGGCCGCGGCGGCCTTCTTCGCCTTCTTGGCCTTGGCGGGCTTGGCCTTCTCCTCGGTCTCCGCGTCCTCGTCGGCGTAGAGCTCCTCGCGGGAGACGGTCTTGTCCTCGATCTTCACCTGGCCCAACAGGTGGTCGACGACCTTCTCCTCGAAGATCGGCGCGCGGATCTCGGCCAGCGCCTGCGGGTTCTTGCGATAGAACTCCCAGACTTCCTTCTCCTGGCCCGGGAACTGGCGGGCGCGCTCGATCAGGGCCTGCGTGACTTCGTCGTCGGCGATCTGGACCTTGGCCTGCTCGCCGATCTCGGCGAGCACGAGGCCCAGGCGCACGCGGCGCTCGGCGATCTTGCGGTACTCGGCGCGAGCCTCGTCCTCGGTGGTGTCCTCGTCGGCGAAGGTCTTGCCGGCGTTCTTCATGTCGGCCTCGACCTGGCTCCACACGGCCGAGAACTCCTGCTCGACCAGCGAGGGCGGCAGCTCGAAGCTGTACTTGCCGTCGAGGGCGTCGAGCAGGCTCTTCTTGACCTTGCGGCGCGACTGGGCGGCGAGCTCGCGGCCGAGCTGCTCGCGCACGGCGGTCCTGAGCGCGTCGAGCGACTCCATGCCGAAGCCCTTGGCCAGCTCGTCGTCGATCTTGAGCTCGCCCGGAGCCTGGACCTCGTCGACCGTGACCTCGAACTCGGCCGGCTTGCCGGCGAGATGGGCAGCGCCGTAGTTCTCCGGGAAGCTCACCTTGACGGTGCGCTTCTCACCGGCCTTGGCGCCCTCGAGCTGCTCCTCGAAGCCCGGGATGAACTGGCCCGAGCCGAGCTCGAGCGGAATGCCGCTGCCGGTGCCGCCGTCGAAGGGCTTGCCCTCGAGCGTGCCGACGAAGGAGATCATCAGGCGGTCGCCCTTCTCTGCGGCGGCGCCTTCGGCCTTCGCCGAGAAGTTGCGGTTCTGGCCGGCCATGCGCTCCAGCGAGGCATCGATGTCGGCGTCCGGAACCTCGGCGACCGGCTTGACCAGCGAGACGTCCGACAGGTCGGCGATCTCGATCTGCGGCAGCACCTCGAGCGCGACGGTGAAGGCGAGGTCGCCCTTGGCCTCCATCGCGGCCTCGATCGAAGCCTGGTCCTCCGGGAAGCGGACCTGCGGCTCGAGCGCGAGCTTCAGCCCCTTGTCGGCGACGATCTTCTGGTTGGCCTCGTTGACGGCGTTCTGGACGACGTCGGCCATAACCGAGCGGCCATAGAGCCGGCGCAGATGGCCGACCGGGACCTTGCCGGGGCGGAAGCCGTTGATGCGCGCCTTGCCCTGCAGGTTCTGCAGCTCGCCGTCGAGCCTCGACTTGAGGTCGGCGGCGTTCAGCACCACCTGAAATTCGCGCTTGAGGCCCTGCGACAGGGTTTCGGTCACGTTCATTGTCTGATCCGCCAACAGCTCGTTACTTCAATGTCCAGAGCGCGACGCCGGGTGACCGCCGCCGCGCTCGCGAAATTCCGAATCCTGGTGCGGGCGGAGGGACTCGAACCCCCACGACTTGCGCCGGCGGAACCTAAATCCGCTGCGTCTACCAGTTCCGCCACGCCCGCCGGCCCGATACGCCGCGCGCGAGCAAACGCGACGCCGCCATCGTTGGGCCGCGGTGCTATACGCATTTCGGACGCGTCATGCAGCAAAAAAATGCGACGATTCTGCGAAGCTGGCCGGGCTGAGCGCCACTCTCGCCAGCCGGATCGCGCCGGGCTATGTCCTGTGACGATGACCCGCGCCCCTTTCGCACCGCCATCCGCCCCCCGTCCGAATCGCCGCCAGGCGCTGGCCGGGCTCGCCGCCGTGACGGCGCTCCCCCTGCCCGCCTTCGCGCAGGCGCGTGCCGAAACCGACGCAGCCGCACCCGCGCGGACGCCCGCGCCACCGCGCGAGCTGGTCGCCGCCCCTGCCCGCCAGCGGTTGCGGCCGTCGCAGGAGACGGCAATCTGGACCTTCGACGGCGGCGCGGCCGCCCCGCCGCTGCGCCTCAGGCGCGGCGAGAGCGTCACGCTTGGCCTCGTCAACAAGACCGAGCGGCCGCTTTCCCTGCATTGGCACGGCCTGCGCGGCGACAATGCCATGGACGGCGTCGGCGGGATGACGCAGGAGCCGGTCGCGCCCGGCGCACGCTTCGACTACCGGCTGACCCCGCCCGATTCCGGCACGATCCTTTACCGGCCGCTGCTGCTCGGCGGATCGTCGGAGCCGGCCGGGCGCGGGCTCGCCGGCCTGCTCGTCGTCGAGGAGGAGACCCCGCCCGTGGTCGATCTCGACCTGCCGGTGCTGGTGCAGGACTGGCTGCTCGACGACGGTGGCGCGATCGCTGCCTTCGATGCAAGCGCGCCGCAGGGCGCAGGCGGCGGGCGCCTCGGCAGCTGGCTGACGGTGAACGGCGCCGCGCCGCCGCACCAGATCAAGCTGCGCCCGGGCTCGCGCGTGCGGCTGCGGCTCGCCAATGCGTGCAATGCCCGGATCATGCGGCTGCGATTCGACGGCCTCACAGCCCATGTCGTGGCGGTCGACAGCCAGCCGACCGACACGTTCGAGCCGGTGCGGGCGCAATTGCCCTTCGCGCCGGGCACCCGCTACGACGTGATCGTCGAATTGCCGGAGCAGGAGGGCGCCAGCGCCAGCCTCATGGCGCTGATCGGCGCCGGCCTGCCGCTGGTGCGCTTCGTCTGCGAGGGCAAGCCGCTGGCCAAGCGCGAGGCGCTCGTCGCCCTGGCGCCGAATCCCGCTCTGCCCGCCGCGGTTCGGCTTCAGGATGCCCGCCGCGCCGATATCGTGATCGAGGGCGGCGCCAGGATCGGCGCCGACAACAGGCTCGACCTCGGCGCCGTCGATCCGAAGCGCCCCTGGGCGATCAACGGCAAGGTCGGTGCCGCCGGCGACAAGCCGCTGCTCAGCGTCAAGCGCGGCACGCCGCTGGTGCTCGCCGTCACCAACCGCACCGACTTCATGCAGCCGCTGCATGTGCACGGCCACAGCGTCAGGCTGCTGCACCCGCTCGATGACGGCTGGGAGCCCTATTTCCTCGATACGGTGCAGATCCCGGACGGCAAGCGGCTGCACATCGCCTTCATCGCCGACAATCCCGGGCGCTGGCTGATCTCGTCGACGATCCTGGAGCGCTTCGACCTCGGCATGTGGACCTGGTTCGAGGTCACCTGAGCGCAGCGGCTCAGGCGATCTCGACGCTGCGGCCGAGGAGGCGCGCGAGCTGCTTCAGCCGGCCGGCGACGCGGTCGCTCGCCAGCGAGCGCAGTTCCTCCGGCAGGCGCATCACCAGCCGGTCGTCCTCGCAGGAAACGGGCACGCGCGGCAGGATGCCGGGCATGCCGGCCGAGATCAGGTAGGCGACGCGGAAGATCGCGGCCAGCAGCTGCACCCGCTCCAGCAGGCGCGGCGCCAGCAGCCGGCGCAGCCCGTCGGCCGAGACGGCCGTGGCTTTCAAGCCGGCATAGCGATGGAAGGCGGTCAGCGCGAGGAAGGCGCGGCCGGGATGGTCGATCCCGATCAGCGAGGCATGGGCGATGACGTTGAGCGTCTGCTCGCCGCGATAATCGGGATGGGCTCGCCAGCCGATATCCGAAAGCAGGCAGGCCGCCTGTTGCAGCCGGTCCAGCGCCGGATCGTCGTTCGGATGGGCGCTGGCCACGATCCGGTCGGTCCAGGCGATCAGGTCGGCGGCATGGCGCGGCTCGCGCGCCCGCAGCTGGTTGTAGTCCTGGGCGCCGCGCAGCAGCGCGTCCTGCTCGCGCTCGGCTTCGGGAAGCTCGCCGAACAGCAGCCCCTCGCGCACGCCATGGGCGGAGATCACGATATTGCGCGGCCGGCCGCGCTTGATGATCTGGTCGAGCACCAGCGCGCCATAGGAGAGCAGCGGCCGGCGGGCGGACGAGACCTCCTCGACCGCCTCCAGCATGGTGCTGTCGGCGCGCTCCACGACGCGCACGAACTCCTTCGCCTCGCGGGCGGGGATGGTGTAGCCGTGCATGACGTTGAGCGGATAGCCGGTCTGGCGCTGGTGCAACGTCGCCAGCGCGCGCCATGTGCCGCCGACCGCGAAGAAGTCGCGGCCGCGCATTGCGGCGAGCTGCGGCAGCGTGCCGAGATCGCCCCGGACGATCTTCTCGGCCGCCTTGATCGAATTCTTGGCCCGGTCCATCAGCGCCAGCCCGCCGAGCGCCAGGCTGACGCCCTCCCCGATCCCGTCATCGTCGACACCGACCAGTTCGAGCGAGCCGCCGCCGAGATCGCCGACCACGCCGCGCGGCCGGTCGAAGCCCGAGACGATGCCGAGCGCCGAGAGATAGGCCTCGCGATCGCCGGAGATCACCTCGATCGGCTGGCCGACGGCCGCCTCGGCGCGTGCGATGAAGTCGGGACCGTTCTCGGCATAGCGGGCGGCGGCGGTGGCGATCACGCGCGGCCGGCCGACATGCATCGCCTCGCAGAGGATGCGGAAGCGCACGAGCGCGGCCAGAGCCTTCTCGACCGCGTCGGGCGCCAGCATGCCTGTCGTGGCGACGCCGCGGCCGAGCCCGGCCATCTCCTTCTCGTTGAAGACCTGGGCCGGAGCGCGCGAGAGGTTCTCGTAGACGACGAGGCGGACCGAGTTCGATCCGATGTCGATGATCGCGATGGTCTCGTCGAGGCTCAGCCGCCCATTGGCGGCCTCACGCCTTCTTTCCGCTCCGGCGGGAGAGGCTGCGGGGACTCGAGCTCGAGAGGGACTTTCCACGGCCGGACAGACTCGGGTTCGTCATGAAATACTTGTGGGCGTTGAACGACTCGTCGGCCGATGGCGGGACAATGCGGCGCGAACCGCCATCCGGCAAGATGGTCCAGCTCTGTTCGTTGTCGAGAAAGTTCGCCAACATGATCTGCTCGAGCAGCTGCTGGTGCACCGTGGTGTTGAGGATCGGGGTCAGCGCCTCGACGCGCCGGTCGAGATTGCGCGGCATCAGATCGGCCGAGGAAATGTAGAGCTTGGCCTTGGCCGACGGCAGGCCGTGGCCGGCGCCGAAGGCGTAGACGCGGGTGTGCTCGAGGAAGCGCCCGACGATCGACTTGACCCGGATGTTCTCCGAGAGGCCGGGCACGCCCGGCCGCAGGCAGCAGATGCCGCGCACCACGAAATCGACCTGCACGCCGGCCTGGCTGGCGTCGTAGAGCGCGTCGATGATCTCGGGATCGACCAGCGAGTTGCACTTGCCCCAGATCGCGCCCTTGCGGCCGGCCCTGGCATGGGCGATCTCCTCGGCGATGTCGTCGAGCAGCCGCTTCTTGAGGTTGACCGGCGAGACCGCCATCCGCTCCAGCTCGGCCGGCTCGGCATAGCCGGTGATGAAGTTGAAGATCCGCGCCACGTCCTGCGCCATCACCGGGTCGGCGGTGAAGAAGGAGACGTCGGTGTAGATTCGCGCCGTGATCGGATGGTAGTTGCCGGTCGCGACATGGCAATAGGTCGTCAGCTGGCCGGCCTCGCGGCGCACGACCATCGACAGCTTGGCGTGCGTCTTCAATTCGATGAAGCCGTAGACCACCTGCACGCCGGCCCGTTCAAGGTCACGGGCCCAGCGGATATTGGCCTCCTCGTCGAAGCGGGCCTTGAGCTCGACCAGCGCGGTCACCGACTTGCCGGCCTCGGCCGCCTCCGCCAGCGCCTGGACGATCGGCGAGTTCGAGGAGGTGCGGTAGAGCGTCTGCTTGATCGCGACCACGTTGGGATCGCGCGCCGCCTGCTGCAGGAACTGCACGACGACGTCGAAGCTCTCATAGGGGTGGTGGACGATCAGGTCCTTCTGGCGGATCGCGGCGAAGCAGTCGCCGCCATGCTCGCGGATCCGCTCCGGGAAGCGGGCGTTGTAGGGCTTGAACTTCAGGTCCGGCCGATCGACGCCGACCAGCTGCGACAGTTCGTTGAGGCCGATCATCCCCTCGACGGTGACGATCTCGTCGGGATCGACCTTGAGCTCGCGCACGATCAGGTTGCGCAAATGGTCGGGCATGCCGGCATGCAGCTCGAGCCGGATCACCACGCCGCGGCGGCGCTGCTTCAGCATGGTCTCGAAGACACGCACCAAGTCCTCCGCCTCCTCCTCGATATCGAGGTCGGAGTCGCGGATGATGCGGAAGGAGGCCGTGCCCTTCACCCCATAGCCGGGGAAGAGCTTGCCGATGAACAGCGCAATCAGGTCCTCCAGCACGATGAAGCGCTGGACGCCGTCGCGGGCGAAGTCCGGCAGCTCGATGAAGCGGTCCATCTTCACCGGCACGCGGATCAGCGCGTCGAGCGGCCGGCCGTCGCTGATGCGCTCCAGCGCCAGCGCGACGGTGAAGCCGAGATTGGGAATGAACGGGAAGGGATGCGCCGGGTCGATCGCCAGCGGCGTCAGCACCGGGAAGACGTAGTGCAGGAAGCGGTCCTCGAGCCAGACCCGATCCTGCGCGTCGATATCGCCCTGCCCCAGCAGCACGATGCGGTTGGCCTGCAGCTCCTGCTTCAGCTCGCTCCAGCGGGTCTGCTGGTCCCGCGTCAGCGCCGCCACCGCCTCGCCGAGCGCCGCGAGCTGCTCGGCCGGGCTCAGCCCGTCCTGGCTCGGGGTCACGACACCGGCCTTAAGCTGCTCGCGCAGGCCGGAGACCCGCACCATGAAGAACTCGTCGAGATTGGCCGCCGAGATCGACAGGAAACGCAGCTGCTCGAGCAGCGGATGATTGCGGTTCGACGCCTCCTCCATGACGCGCCGGTTGAACTGCAGCCAGGAGAGCTCGCGGTTCATGAAGCGCTGCGGCGAATGGCGCAGCGCCTCGTCCATGGCGAGAGCCGCCGGCACCGGCGCGATCGGGGGGGTGATCTGCTGGTCCATCTGCTTCGCTCTCGCCCTCGACGCCGTCCGTGCCACTGCGGGCCCCTTACCTGTCGTTCGTGACAATCGCGTGCAGCGATCGGCCGCCCGCCCGGCCTTGAAGCCATCACCGCGTGACGCTTCGATGACACTCTGGACGATCGGCGCCGTTCGGCAAGAGCCGCGCGCGGCGCCGCCCGTCCTCAGTCGCCCGCCGGATCGAGGCTGCCGACGACTTCGGCCGCCATGGCGCGGGTGACGCGCCGTCCGCGTTCGAGCGAAAGCCGGTCGAGCGCATCGACGAGATCGCGCGCGGCGGCGAAAGAGCGCTCCATCCTGAGCGCCAGCGCCTCGATCGTGCCGGTGTCGACGATGAGCTGGCGGTCGACGAAGAGCTTGACCAGAAGCGCCCGCAATAGCGCGTCGTCCGGCGTGGCGATCTCGGCGCCCGGCGCCAGGCGCAGCCGGGAGAGCAGGTCGGGAACCGTCAGCCCCCAGCGATCCGGCGGGGTGCGCGCGGTCAACAGGACATGGCCGCCGCGCGCCTTCATCGCGTTGAGCAGGTGGAAGAGCGCCGGCTCGTCGAGCGTGCCGGTGTCGCAATCCTCGACGACGAGTGCCCCGCCAGAGACCAGATGCGGCACCTGCGCCGCGCCGATCTCGCGCGCCGGCACGGTCCAGGCATACGAGCGCGTCGCCCAGATCGCCGCGAGATGGGTCTTGCCCGCGCCCTCGGGCCCGACGAGGCGCAGCCAAGCATCGGGCCAGGCCGGCCAGCGCTCGACCAGCGCATAGGCCTGCTCGTTGGACGGGCCGACCAGGAAGTCTTCGACGCCGTGGCGGCTTTCCACGGGCAGGTCGAAGGCAAGCTGGCGGGGGCGTGCGGTCAGGTCAGCGGGCGACATCGTCTTGGGTATGGATGGCGGCGGCACGGGCGACGTCGCCTCCATGATAGAACTGGCTCTGGAGATACTGGCGCAGCGCGAAGCGCGCCAGCACGCCGATGATCGCGGCCAGCGGAACGGCGAGCAGCAGCCCGACGAAGCCGAACAGCGAGCCGAAGGCGAGCAGCGCGAACATCAGCCAGACCGGGTGAACGCCGATCGAATCGCCGACCAGCTTGGGCTGCAGGATATTGCCTTCGAGGAACTGGCCGGCGAGGAAGATCGACAGCGTCACCGCCGGCATCACCCAGTCCGGCCAGAACTGCACGGTGGCGACGCCGACCGACAGCACGAGCCCGGTCAGCGAGCCGACATAGGGGATGAAGGAGAGGAAGCCGCTGATGATGCCGATCAGCGCGCCGAAATTCACGCCCGCCAGGGTCAGGCCGACGGCGTAGAAGCCGCCGAGCAGGACGCAGACCAGCGCCTGGCCGCGCAGGAAGCCGGAGATCGAGGTGTCCATCTCGCGCAACAGCCCGCGGATGGTCTCGCGGTGGTCGAGCGGCAGCCAGCCGTCGACGGTGCGCACCATGCGGTCCCAGTCGATCAGCAGGTAGAAGGCGATCACCGGGGTCAGGACCAGCAGCGAGAACAGGCCGACGATGGCCGTGCCGCCGGACCAGAGCGACTGCAGCAGCCCGGCGACCCATTTGGTCGCGTCGGCGACGAGTGTGCCGAGCGAACTCTGCGCGTCCTCGGCCAGCTTGGAGCCGCCGAGCTTCTCGAGCATCGGCGCGCCGCGCTCCATCACCAGCGCCTGGAGCTTGGCGGCGTCGGCGGGAAGCCGCGCCACCAGCCCGGCGAATTGCTGGCTGAGCAAGGGGGCGAGTAGCACCAGCCCGGCGATGAACAGCAGCAGGAAGAAGCAGAGGATGACGATGGTCGCCGCCAGACGGCTCATGCCCATCCGCTCCAGCCTGTCGGCCAGCGGATCCAGCAGATAGGCCAGCGCGAAGGCCGCAATGAAGGGCAGCAGCACGTCCTGCAGCACCAGCAGCGAGACGATCAGGATCACGAGCGCGAGCGCCCAGAAGGTCATTTGCCGCTGAAGACTCATCTGCCCCGATCCGTCCTTGCGACTGCGTCCGCCTGTCGCGCCCCGTTGCGCCAGAACTAGGGAGCGATGGGCGAGGTTCCAAGCCTCACGATGCGAGATGGCGCATGCCGAAGGCGAGGTAGGCCCCCAGCGAAGCGAGCGTCAAGATGGTCACGACCAGCTCGGCGGCCGTGACGACATGGCCGCCGTCGATCCCCGCCGCCCGGAGGCCGAGCACCAGCGCGGCGAAGCCGATCTGCGCGGCGGTGTTGAGCTTGCTGACCAGGAATGGGGCCATCTGCAGCGGCCTGGCCAGGAGCCAGGACAGGATGACGCCGGCGACGATCATCACGTCGCGCGAGACGATGAGCACCACCAGCCATACCGGCACCACACCGACCAGCGCCAGCGTGACGTAGATCGAGACGATCAGCGCCTTGTCGGCCAGGGGATCGAGGAAGCCGCCGAGCTCGCTGCGCATGTCGAAGCGGCGGGCGATGAAGCCGTCGAGCGCATCCGAGAGCCCGGCCAGCACGAACAGCACGAAGGCGAGCTGCCACAGCCCGCTGGCGATCGCCATGATGACGAGCGGCACGAGGCCGAGCCGGCCGATCGTGATCAGGTTGGGCAGCGTCATCGCGGCTCCTTCCGCCTCGGGCCGACAGTGTAGCCCAGGCACCCTGCCGGGGCGAAATCCCGCCGGACAGGGCCGGATCGCGCCCCCGACCCTTGCCAGCGGCCCGTCCCTTGCCTATCGCTCCGGCGACGAAACGGAGCCATCCCATGAGCGAAGCCGGCAAGAACGGATTGACCTATGCGCAGGCGGGCGTCGACATCGATGCCGGCAACGCCATGGTCGAGGCGATCAAGCCGCTGGTGCGCGCGACGCGCCGGCCGGGCGCGGATGGCGAGATCGGCGGGTTCGGCGGCCTGTTCGACCTGAAGGCCGCCGGCTTCAGCGACCCGATCCTGGTCGCGGCCAATGACGGCGTCGGCACCAAGGTCAAGATCGCGATCGAGAGCGGCCGCCACGGCACGATCGGCATCGATCTTGTCGCCATGTGCGTCAACGACCTCGTGGTGCAGGGCGCCGAGCCCCTGCTCTTCCTCGACTATTACGCCACCGGCAAGCTCGACCCGCAGGCCGGCGTCGAGATCGTCCGCGGCATCGCCGACGGCTGCCGCCAGGCCGGCTGCGCGCTGATCGGTGGCGAGACGGCCGAGATGCCCGGCATGTATGCCGGAAGCGACTACGACCTGGCCGGCTTCGCCGTCGGCGCCGCCGAACGCGGCAGCCTCTTGCCGCAAGCCGACCTCGTGGCCGGGGACGTCGTCTTCGGCCTGCCCTCCTCTGGCGTGCATTCCAACGGCTATTCGCTGGTCCGCCGCATCGTCGCGCTCTCCGGCCTCGGCTGGGAGGCGCCGGCGCCGTTCGCGCCCGACCAGACGCTGGCCGAAGCGCTGCTGACCCCGACGCGCATCTATGTGAAGCCGCTGCTGCAGGCGCTGAAGACCGGCCCCGGCATCAAGGCCCTGGCGCACATCACCGGCGGCGGCTTCCCCGACAACATCCCGCGCGTGCTGCCGGACGATCTCGGCGTCAGCCTCGACCTCGGCAGCATCCCGGTGCCACCGGTGTTCGGCTGGCTCGCCCAGGTCGGCGGCGTCGCCGCGCACGAGATGCTGCGCACCTTCAACTGCGGCATCGGCATGATCGTCGTCGCCGAGGCTGCGCAGGCGGATGCGGTGGCGCAGGCGCTGCGCGAGGCCGGCGAGGCGCCGGTGCGTCTCGGCGAGGTCGTGCCGCGCGGCAGCGACGGCGCCGTGGTCTATCGCGGGGCGCTCGGGCTGTGAGCGGCGAGCGCCGCCGCACGCGCACCGCGATCCTGATCTCCGGGCGCGGCTCCAACATGGTCGCGCTGATCGAGGCCGCCCGCGACGAGGCCTACCCGGCCGAGATCGTGCTGGTCGCCGCCAACCTTCCGGATGCGGGCGGGCTGGAGCGGGCCGCCGCCGCCGGCATCGCGACGGCGAGCGTCGACCACCGCCCCTTCGGCAAGGACCGCGAGGCGTTCGAGCAGGCGCTCGACGCCGTGCTGCGCCAGCACGACATTGAGCTGGTGGTGTTGGCCGGCTTCATGCGCGTGCTGACGCCCTGGTTCGTCGGCCGCTGGCAGGGCCGCCTGCTCAACATCCATCCCTCACTGCTGCCGCTGTTCAAGGGCACGCACACCCATGCGCGGGCGCTGGAGGCCGGCGTCGCCGAGCATGGCTGCACGGTGCATTTCGTGGTGCCGGAACTCGATGCCGGCCCGACCATCCTGCAGGCCAGCGTCCCCGTGCTGCCGGGCGACGACGAGGCCAGCCTTTCGGCCCGCGTGCTGGCGCAGGAGCACCTGATCTACCCGCAGGCCGTGGCGCAGGTCGCCGCCGGCACTGTGCGGCTGGAGAACGGGGCTGTCGTCAGCGCCTGACAGCCCAGTGGGAAACGGCCCGTTTCCCAAATTCTTGTGTCACGACGCTCAAGTCCGCAACGAACACGTTATCGCTGCGGCCGCTACTGCACGGTGACCGGCTGCGGCGCGTCGAGTCGCTCGGAGGCGCGCCGCTCGGCGGCTTCCTGCTCCTCCTTCTGTTCCTTCTGCCAGCGGCGCAGCAGCTCGGCCCGGCGCGCGGGGTAGCGCTCCTCGCGCACCGTCATCTCGGCGATGCGGTCGGTGCGGAAATGCCGGAAGGCCTGGCGCAATTCGCACCAGGCGATGACCATGCGCACCCGCTCGTAGAAGGTCAGGCCGATCGGCCAGATCACCCGGCGGGACGGATTGCCGGCCTCGTCGCGATAGCCGATATCGAGCTTGCGGCCGTTGCGGATCGCCGCGCGCACCGCGGCGACATCGACCTGGTCGACCACCATGTCCTTGCAGAAGGCCGGCGCGAACAGCGCCCCGTCGAGCAGGATCGGCCGCAGGTGGCTGGGCAGCACGGCGGCGACCTTCGACAGCACGTCCTCGGCGGCGCGCGCCAGCGTCGGGTCGGCCCGCTCGGTGAGCCAGCGCATGCCGACCAGCACCGCCTCGATCTCGTCGGGCGAGAACATCAGCGGTGGCAGGTCGAAGCCGGCGTCGAGGACATAGCCGATGCCGGCCTCGCCGCGGATCGGCACGCCCTGGCGCAGCAGGGCGGCGATGTCGCGATAGACGGTGCGGACCGAGACGCCGAGCTCCCCCGCCAGCGTTTCGGCCGTGACGGGGCGACGCCTGCGGCGCAGGCCCTGAATCAGATCGAGCAGACGTTCGGCGCGCTGCATGGCGGACACCCATCGCGACAGGAGAGCACGGCACTCTGCCCCATCCTGCTGACATCTCTTGTCAACAGGATGGCAGCAGAACGCCAGGGCGTGCACTGGAACACAAAAGGATCAAAAAGGGAACAAAAATCTGCGAGACGTCAGGCGGCACCGCATGCCAAGCAGGTGCAGAGCCCCTCACCTGCGGATGTTGCCGGCGATTGCGGCTGTTCCGTGGAGGTTTCGGCGCGTGGGGACATGACGAGAGCCGGCGGAGCGCGACATGGCCGCCCGGCAGGTCGTCACGGTGAGCAGGATGTCAGGAAGCGGGCGATCCGGCGCCCGGGTCGGCCTGTCGCGCTGGGGCGAGCCCGCCACGCCGCGCGATCACCCGGCGCGACTACCGGGCGGATGGATGCGCCCCGGCGTACCTTAAGCGGGGCGCAGCCGGGCGGTGGTCGTCAGGGCCGCTTGAGCTTGCAGCTGTCGATGAAGCGATAGCCCTTCTCGCGGGCGGAATCGTTGAAGTAGCCGGTGTCGCGGAAGGCCTGGAGCTCGTCCTTGGTCATGGCGTTCACCGTGCCCTTGGCGTAGCAGCTGCAGGCGGAATGCACCGCCTCGCGGGTGGTGTTCATCAGGCGCGCCTGCGTGACCAGGCAGGCGTCGAAGGCGCGCAGCTGGATCATGTAGGGCGTGAGATTCTTGGCGGTCGGGTCGGGCGGCGGCAGGGCGCTCGGCCCGCTGGCGGCGAACGCCGCGCCGGCCATCGCCATGATCATGACACCCGCAGCTCCGAGAGCCGCAGAAAACCGCCGCTTCGTCATCGTTCGCTCAGCCCCATTTTTCGCGCACAGCCGATCGGATTCCGCGAATCCGTCCATCGAACCGGCAAGACCAGCATCGTCGCGGAGTGGACACAGTGCAACGCAAAACGCAAGCGCCGGATGATCACATAAGCTTGCGGAGCCAGACCTTGTTGTCGTGGAAGGCGGCGCCGCCATAGGGCGCGACCGCATCCGCCCCGGTGATGGTGTTGATGCCGCGCCCGCCGCGATGGGCGGCGTTGGGCCAGATCGATTCGGCGATCACCACGCCGCGCACCAGCCCGTCGAACAAGACGGCGTCGAGCTCGACCGTGCCGCGGCGGTTGCCGACGAGAATCGGGTCGCCCTGGGCGATGCCGAGCGCAGCCGCGTCTTCCGGGTGGATCATCAGCGTCGGTCCGCCCTCCTTCTTCAGCGAGGTCGGGGTCTCGGTGAAGGTCGAGTTGAGGAAGTTGCGCGCCGGGCTGGTGGCGAGGCGGAACGGATGCTCGGCCTCCGCCTGCTCGATCACCGCCCAATGGTCGGGCAGCGCGGGAATCGCCTCGTGCGGCCCGACGAGGCCGGCATTGGCGTTGGGAACCTTCGACCAGTCGGGCTTGAAGCGGAACTTTCCGTCGCGCCAGGCGAAGCCCCGGCGATAATGCGCCGTCTCGAAATCCGGCTGCACATCCTTGAAGTCGCTGGCGATCAGCTCCTCCAGCGTGCCGTGGCCGCTCTCGCGCAGCGTCCAGTCGACGATCTCGCGCGGCGACTTGGCGAAGCCGGGATGATCGGCGCCGAGGCGGCGGGCCAGCTCGCAGATCAGATCGTGGTTTGAGCGGCACTCGCCCGGCGGGTCGACCAGTTTGCCGCCCCACATCACATGCTGGTGGCCGCCGCCCTGATACAGGTCGTCATGCTCCATGAACTGGGTCGCCGGCAGCACGATGTCGGCCATCAGCGCTGTCTCGGTCATGAAGTGCTCGTGGACCACGGTGAAGAGGTCTTCGCGGGCGAAGCCGCGCTTCACCAGCTCCTGCTCGGGCGCGACCGTCACCGGGTTGGTGTTCTGGATCAGCAGGGCGCGCACCTGGCCGCCCTGGCGCAAGGCTTCGGCATCGCCGGTGAGCACGCGGCCGATCTGCGACTGGTCGAGCTGGCGCACGCTGTGGTCGACCTTGTCGAGCCCCTCGATCAGGCTCTTGCGCCAGTGATAGATCGCGCCGTTGTTGTGGAAGGCGCCGCCACCCTCGTACTGCCAGGCACCGGTAACGGTGGCGATGCAGGAGGCGGCGTGCATGTTGACCGCGCCGTTGCGCTGGCGGGCAAAGCCGTAGCCGAGGCGGAAGAAGGTCCTGGGCCGGGCGCCGACCAGCGCGGCAAAGGCCTCGATCTCGGCGACGCTCAGCCCGGTGATGGCTGACGCCCATTCCGGGGTGCGGGTGGCGAGATGGGCTTCCAGCTCCGCCGGCGCATCGGCGAATTCGGCGAGATAGGCGCGGTCGGCATGACCGTCGCGAAACAGCACGTGCATCACCGCGCAGGCGAGCGCACCGTCCGTGCCGGGCCGCAGGACCAGCGCCAGGTCGGCCTGGTCGAGCGTGGCGTTGCGGTAGATGTCGATCGCGACGATCTTGGCGCCGCGCTCCTTCCGCGCCTTGATGGCGTGGTGCATGACGTTGACCTGGGTGTGCACGGCGTTCGTGCCCCAGATCACCACGCAGTCGGCCTTCGACATCTCGCGCGGATCCGGCCCGGCGAGGCGGCCGGTGCCGGCGATGTAGCCGGTCCAGGCCATGGTGGTGCAGATGGTCGAGAACTGGCCGGAATAGCGCTTGGCGTGGCGCAGGCGGTTGATGCCGTCGCGCATCACCAGCCCCATGGTGCCCGCATAGTAATAGGGCCAGACCGCTTCAGCGCCGTGCTCGGCTTCGATGGCGAGGAAGCGGCTGGCGATCTCGTCGAGCGCCTCGTCCCAGCTGATGCGCTCGAAGGCGCCCGAGCCCTTGGGGCCGACCCGCTTCAGCGGATGCAGCAGCCGGTCGGGATGATGGATGCGCTCGGCATAGCGGGCGACCTTGGCGCAGATGACGCCGTCGGTGTAGCTCTGGCGCTTGTTGCCGCGCACGCGGCCGATGCTCTTGCCGTCGATGACCTCGACCTCGAGCGAGCAGGCCGAGGGGCAGTCATGCGGGCAGACGGAGGGCAGGCGCGCGACGCTGGAAAGCTCTGTCATGCCCTTTTCCTAGAACAGGTCCAGGATCGCCGGAAGAGCGAGGATGCGGGGCCGGGGCGCCGCGCGCGCAAGGCTGCCGGGCATCAACCCTCGATTAAGACTAATGTTTCAGATTGCGACCAACCACCTGAGACATGGCGCCGAGGCGCCGGAGTTCGTGCTGATGCGTCGCGTTGCGTACCTGGCCGCCGCCACGGCGGGCCTTACTGCCGCCCTGTCCGCCCCCGTCCGGGCGCAGTCCCCCGAATACACCCAGTACACCTCGCCGCAGCCGGCGCAGAACTGGCACCTGACGCTTGGCGCGGCCCTGCGCTACCAGCCCGACTATATGGGCTCGAACGACTACGTCTTCCGCCCGCGGCCGATCATCTCGCTGGGGCGCGGCACCAAGAGCACCTGGTGGTCGGCCGAGGACGATGCGATCAGCATCGGCTTCTTCTCCGGCTCGGCCTGGCGCGTCGGCCTGTCCGGCAACCTGCTCTGGGAGCGCAAGGCGAGCAGCTATCCGGCGCTGGCCTTCTCGGGCGTCGGCGACGCCAAGTTCGGCGCCGAGGCCGGTGCGTTCGTCGAGTTCTATCCGACCTCCTGGCTGCGCGGCCGCGTCGACGTCCGCCGCGGCATCGTCGCCCATGACGCGATGATCGCCGAGGTCAAGCTCGACGCCTTCCAGCGCATCGGCGCCTGGACGCTGGGCGTCGGCCCGCGCATGACCATCGCCGGCGCGGACTATGTCCGCACCTATTTCGGCGGAGCCTGGGCCGGCAATGGCGGCGTGCTCAAGCGCTACAATGCCGGCGTGCACACGGTTGGCGCCATCGCTCAGGCGACCTATCACTGGACCGAGAAGTTCCAGACCACCGCCTTCGTCGAGTACAAGCGCTATATGGGCGACGCCGCGCGCTCGCCGGTGGTCAGCGTCTTCGGCTCGCGCAACTCGGTCACCGTCGGCATCGGCGCGAGCTACGCCTTCGATCTCGGCTTCTGACGCCGGGCTGCAACAGCCGAGCAGTCACGAAAAAGGGCGGGTCCTTGCGGACCCGCCCTTCGTCGTTTCAGGACCGGAGAGGTCGGCTCAGCCGACGATCTCGTTGCCCGAGAAGAACTGCGCGATCTCGATCGCGGCGGTCTCCGGGGCGTCCGAACCGTGCACGGTGTTCTCGCCGACCGACTCGGCGAAGAGCTTGCGGATGGTGCCCTCGGCGGCGTTGGCCGGGTTGGTGGCGCCCATCACCTCACGATACTTGGCGATCGCCTCCTCGCCCTCGAGGACCTGCACGACGACGGGGCCGGAGGTCATGAACTCGACGAGCTCGCCGAAGAAGGGACGCTCCTTGTGGACGGCGTAGAAGGTCTCGGCCTGGGCCTTGGTCATCTGGATGCGCTTCTGCGCGACGATGCGCAGGCCGGCCTTCTCGATCACCGCATTGACGGCGCCGGTCAGGTTGCGCCGGGTGGCGTCGGGCTTGAGAATGGAGAAGGTACGCTGGACAGCCATCGTCGTTTCCTTGCGGCAAATCTGGAGATTGTGGCGCGCTTATAGCGATGGCCTCGGCCGGCCACAAGGCTCCGCGGCGGCGTGGCAGGCGCCGGCGCCTTTCCGCTTGGAAGGCGCGGCGCGATCGCCTACGGTTCACATCTAAACCATAACAAGCCGGCCAAAGTCATATGGGAGGAACGTCATGCGCAGAAGCATCATCGCCACCGCTCTGTTCGCCTTTGGCCTCGGAAGCGCCGCCGCCCAGGACGCCACCGGGACATGGCTGCGCGAGGGGGGCGGCTCGCGCGTCCGCTTCGCGGCCTGCGGGCAGGCGCTCTGCGGCACCGTCGCCTGGCTGCGCGACCCGTCGGGGCCGTCCAAGGTCGGCCAGCGCGTCTTCTTCGACATGAAGCCGGACGGCGCCGGCAAATGGAGCGGCAGCGCCTTCAACCCGGAGGACGGCAAGACTTATTCGGGCACGATGACGCTGTCGGGCAATGCGCTCACCACCTCGGGCTGCGTGCTCGGCGGGCTGATCTGCCGCTCGGTGAAATGGTCGCGCGTCAACTGACGCCGGACCTGCCGTGACATCCGACGAAAGCCCGCCTCACCGAGGCGGGCTTTCGCTGCTTCAGCGGGCCTTCTGGCCGAAGAGCACGTCGCGCTCTTCCTGCGTGCTCGGTCCGGCCGGGTTGCGCAGCTCCTGCGCCACGGCGAGCCCGCGCTGCACGGCCGGACGGGCGAGCATGGTCTCGAGCCAGCGCGCGACGTTCGGGAACTGCTTGATGTCCTGGCCCTGCTTCTCCCAGCCGCGGGCCCAGCCGATGCAGGCCATGTCGGCGATCGAATAGGCGTCGCAGATATACTCGCGGTTCTCCAGGCGCCGGTTCAGCACGCCGTAGAGGCGGTTGGCCTCGTTGGTGTAGCGGTCGATGGCGTAGGGCACCTTTTCCGGCGCGTAGATGCGGAAGTGATGGGTCTGGCCCAGCATCGGGCCGAAGCCGGACATCTGCCAGAACAGCCACTCGTCGACCGCGACGCGGGCGCGCTCGTCGGCCGGGTAGAACATACCGGTCTTGCGGCCGAGATACTGCAGGATCGCGCCGGATTCGAAGACCGAGATCGGGCGGCCGTCCGGCCCTTCCGGGTCGATGATCGCCGGCATGCGGTTATTCGGCGAGATGGCGAGGAATTGCGGCTTGAACTGGTCGCCCTTGCCGATGTTCACCGGCACGATGTGATAGGGCAGCCCGCACTCCTCGAGCATGATCGTGATCTTCCAGCCATTCGGGGTCGGCCAGTAGTAGAGATCGATCGGCTTGGCCTGCGACATGGTCGGCGTCCTCGTTGCTGAAAGCCTCGGCGGGAGGTTTAGGCGGTTTCGGGCATTTGCGAAAGGCGGCGCCGGGATGGCGCGGCGGCTCAGCCCAGCTCCTTCTTGAAGCCCTCATGGCTCTGGTCGAAGCCGAGGCGGCGATAGAAGCGGTGCGCGTCCTGGCGGGTCTTGTTCGAGGTCAGTTCGACCAGCCCGGCCCCCCTGTCCGCAGCGAAGGCGGTGGCGAAGGCGACCATCTGCGCGCCAATGCCGCCGCCGCGCAGCGCCGGGTCGACATGGACGCTCTCCAGCTTCGCCCGCCTGCGACCGCGCGCCACGAGGCCCGGAATCAGCGTGACCTGCAGCGTCCCGACCACCTCCCCGTCGCGCTCGGCAACGAAGAGCGTGTTGTCGGGGCTCGCGGCGACGGCATCGAAGGCCGCGAGATAGGCCGGGTCCGCCGCCTCTGCCTCGATCTCGGCGCGGGTGAGGCGCTGGACGGGCGCGCCCAGCATGATCAGTGCGGCGATGCGCGGGACATCGGCGCGCACTGCCTCCCGCATGGTGACGGAAGAGGTCGGGCGAGAGGCGTCGTCGGTCATGCTGAACTCCGGCCGTGCGGGCGGCGAGGCTTTATCAGGCGAGCTCGGGGAAGGGAACGATGGTCGACTTCACCGTCTTCATCGCCATCGCGTCGGCCACCGCTTGCGAAACGCCCTCCTCCGTGAAGGGATAGACCGTCTGCATCGCGAGCCAGGGATACTTGTCGCGCGTGCGATAGAGCATGTCGACGCCGAGCGGCAGGTCGTTGCCGGTGAAGGCCCAGGAGCCCAGCAGGTTGATGTCCTTGGTGCAGATGCGGTGCCAGTTGGTCTCGATCGCGCCCGCGTCGGTGAACTGGCCCATCTCGACATAGGTGCCGCCGTCGCGCAGGAACTCGATGCCCTCCGGCCCGGCGGTGGGGTGGCCCGAGCAGTCCATGACGAGGTCGGCCCCGAAGCCGCCGACGATCTCGCGGACACGCGCGATGCGCTCGGCCGCCGTGGCATAGGCGCCGATATCCACCGTCGCCTCCGCGCCGAAGCGACGCGCGAGTTCGAGGCGCGGGCTTTCCGGCGCGCCGACGCAGATCACCCGACCGGCGCCCATCTCCTGCGCGGCGGCTACGGCGAGGATGCCGATCGGCCCGGAGCCCTGGATAACGACGGTATCGCCCCAGTTGAAGCCCCCTGCCCGCTTGGCACGGTTGAAGGCGCGGATGCACGAGGTCAGCGGCTCGGAGAGCGAGCCGAGGCGCAGGCTCATGTCGTCGGGCAGCTTGTAGACCTTGGTGCCGGGGAGCATTTCGAGGTCGACATAGACGTATTCGGCCCAGCCGCCCCAGAGATGCGGCGCCTTGTCGAAGCCGAGATAGCGCCCGTAATAGACGGGCGTCAGGCATTTGTTGGCGCTCTCGGGGTAGTGCACGCAGTAGTTGCAGCGCCCGCACGGCATCAGCGGCGGGATCATCACCTTGGAGCCGACGGCGAGCGGCTTGCCCATGAAGTCCTCGGTGAAGTCGGCGCCCTTCTCGACGATCACGCCGCCGATCTCGTGGCCCAGTGTGAACGGCCAGGGCAGTGGCTTCGGCCAGTGGCCCTTCAGGATGTGCTGGTCGGTGCCGCAGACGCCGCAGGCGCCGATCTTGATCAGCGCGGCCTGTCGCGGCACCGCCGGCCAGGGCACCTCGCGGATGGTCGGCTGGCCGCCGGGACCGTCATAGGTAGCGACGCGGATCGGGTTGCGCTGCATATCGTTCCTCCCTCGGCCGACTTTGGCGCGGCTCTGGAGGGATTACGGCATCGGCAGGCGCCGCTCGGCAAGTGCGTCGGGGGAATGGCGCGGCCGAGCCCGGCGCTCAGGCGATGACCAGCCGCTTGGCCATCACCAGCGTATCGGGCTGGTCGTCGCGGCCGCCGAGCCGCGCCTGCCGCTGCAGGAAGAAGCCCATGCGCTCGTAGAAGGCGATCGCCGCCTCGTTGCGGCTCTCGACCTCGAGGCGCACCACGGGCGCCTCGGGAAAGCAGGCGAGCGCAACCTGGAGCAATGTGCGGCCGATCCCCTGTCCCTGGCGCACCGGCAGCACGTAGAGCCGCGTCAGGAAGGCGGTGCCGTCCGGCTCGCGCCGGGCCGATGCCGTCGCCACGATCTCCTCGCCGAGCAGCGCGACGAGGAAGGCGCCGCCGTCGCGCCCGAGCTGCGCCGCCAGCGCCTCGGGCGAATGCCAGGCATTGGTCAGCTCGGCGACGCGGCGCCAGCCATAGAGCCCGTCATAGGTGGCGTGCCAGGTCTCGACCAGGAGCGAGCGCACCGCCGGCAGATCCGCCGGCGTCGCATCGCGGATGGCGAGGCCCGGCGCGGTCACTCGATCCCGAGCTTGGCTTTCAGGATCTCGTTGAGAGCCTGCGGGTTGGCCTTGCCGCCGGAGGCCTTCATCGCCTGCCCGACGAACCAGCCGAGCATGGTCGGCTTGGCCTTGACCTGCTCCACCTTGTCGGGATTGGCGGCGATGATCTCGTCCACGGCCTTCTCGATGGCGCCGGTGTCGGTGACCTGCTTCATGCCGCGGGCCTCGACGATCGCCCGCGGGTCCAGAGGTCCGCTTCCTGCTTCTGTCCAGAGGATCTCGAACAGGTCCTTGGCGATCTTGCCGGAGATGACGCCTTCGCCGATCAGGTCGACCAGGCCGCCGAGTTGGGCGGCGGAGACCGGCGAGGTCGAGACCTCCCTGCCCTCCTTGTTGAGCCGGCCGAACAGCTCGTTGATCACCCAGTTGGCGGCCGCCTTGCCGTCCCGGCCCTTCGCCACCGCCTCGAAATAGTCGGCCTGGTCCCGCTCGGCGACGAGCACCGAGGCGTCATAGGGCGACAGGCCGTAATCGGCGATGAAACGCGCCTTCTTGGCGTCCGGCAGCTCCGGCAGCCCGGCCTTCAGCCCGGCCACGAAGGCGTCGTCGAATTCGAGCGGCAGCAGGTCGGGATCGGGGAAATAGCGATAGTCGTGCGCCTCTTCCTTCGAGCGCATCGAGCGGGTCTCGCCCTTGCCCGGATCGTAGAGGCGGGTCTCCTGGTCGATGCTGCCGCCATCCTCGATGATGCCGATCTGGCGGCGGGCCTCGACCTCTATCGCCTGGCCGATGAAGCGGATCGAGTTGACGTTCTTGATCTCGCAGCGCGTGCCGAAGGGCTCGCCGGGCTTGCGCACCGAGACGTTCACGTCGGCGCGGAGATTGCCCTTCTCCATGTCGCCGTCGCAGGCGCCGATATAGCGCAGGATGGTGCGCAGCTTGGAGACATAGGCCTTCGCCTCGTCGGCCGAGCGCAAATCGGGCTTGGAGACGATCTCCATCAGCGCCACGCCGGAGCGGTTGAGGTCGACGAAGCTCATGGTCGGATGCTGGTCGTGCATCGACTTGCCGGCGTCCTGCTCCAGATGCAGGCGCTCGATGCCAACGGTGATCTGCTCGGTCGGCGACAGGTCGACCGCGATCTCGCCCTCGCCGACGATCGGGTGCTTGTACTGGCTGATCTGGTAGCCCTGCGGCAGGTCCGGATAGAAATAGTTCTTCCGGTCGAAGACCGAGCGCTTGTTGATCTGCGCGTTGAGGCCGAGGCCGGTGCGCACCGCCTGCCGGACGCATTCCTCGTTGATGACGGGCAGCATGCCGGGCATGGCGGCGTCCACCAGGCTGACATGGTCGTTCGGCTCGGCGCCGAAACCGGTGGCCGCGCCCGAGAACAGCTTGGCGTTCGAGGTGACCTGCGCATGGATCTCGAGGCCGATCACCACTTCCCAGTCGCCGGTGGCGCCCTTCAGCAGCTTCTTGGGATCGGCGGGACGGGCATGGGCATTCATGACGAAATCCGGACTGGACGGCGGCGCGGGGCGCCGACGGAGACAAGAACGATGCGACTGAGGTAAATCCTTGTCGCTGTTGCAGCAAGCTTCTGTTGCGGCAGCGTAACACTAAAGGCACAGTGGTGCGCCGCAGCGCGCCTCCGAGGCATGCTGTCGAGTGACGGAACTTGACAATCGTCAGCGCCTGAGGGTTCTTGCCGCAACGGCCGGAATCCCGGAAAGGGTCTGCCGTGCCCGCATTCTCGGAGTTTCCCATGATCCGCCGCCGCTCCAGCCGGGTGTTCGTCGCCTTGGCAGTCCTGTTCCCGGGGCTGTCCGCCATGGCGCTCGCTCAGGGCGCCCCGCCCGCTCCGCCCGTTTCGGTGTCCGAGCCGCTCGCCAAGCGGATCGTCAACTGGGACGAGTTCACCGGCCGATTCGAGGCCAGCGAGCAGGTCGAGGTGCGCGCCCGCGTCTCCGGCTTCCTCGACAAGGTGCATTTCCGCGATGGCGACCTGGTGAAGGCCGGCGACCTGCTGTTCACCATCGATCAGCGCCCCTATGCGCTGGCCGTGGACGCCGCGCGCGCCGAGGTCGCCCGCGCCAAGGCCCAGGTCGACCTGACCCAGAACGAAGTCGAGCGCGCCGAGGCCCTGACGCAGAACCGCACCATCACCGCCCGCGACATCGACCAGCGCCGCGCCAACCTGAACAGCGCGCTCGCCTCGCACCAGGCGGCCGAGGCCAATCTGAAGACCGCCGAGCTCAATCTCGAATGGACCCAGGTCAAGGCGCCGCTGACCGGGCGGCTGTCCAACCGCCGCGTCGACGTCGGCAACCTGATCGCCGGCGGCCAGTCCGGCGCGACGCTTTTGACCACCATCGTCGCCGTCTCGCCGATCTACTTCACCTTCGACCTCTCGGAAGCCGACTATCTGCGCTATTCGCGCCTCGCCAGCCTGCGCCGCGAGAGCACGGACCAGAGCGAGAAGGGCACGCCGGCGATGGTGCGCCTCGCCGACGAGCGCGAGTGGACGCGCAAGGGCTCGGTCGACTTCATCGACAACGCCCTGAACGCCCGCAGCGCGACGATCCGCGGCCGCACGGTCTTCGCCAACCAGGACCAGTTCCTGACGCCCGGCACCTTCGGCCGCATGCGGCTGTTCGCCGGCGAGGGCGACGCCCTGCTCGTGCCGGATTCGGCCATCGTCTCGGACCAGGCCCGCAAGATCCTGCTGACCGTCGGCCCCGACAACAAGGTGGTGCCGAAGCCGGTGGAGCTCGGCCAGATGGCCTATGGGCTGCGCGTGGTCCGCAGCGGTCTCGACGCCAAGGACAAGGTGATCGTCAACGGGCTGGCCAATCCGATGGTCCGCCCGGGCGCGGCGGTCACGCCCAATCCCGGAGAGATCAAGGCTGCCGCGCAGCCCTGACGGCCGAAAGACGACACGACGCGCGCGGCGAAGGCGCCGCGCGCCCTGCCCTTCCGGCCAGGATGAAACCATGTTCCGCTTCACCCATTTCTTCATCGACCGCCCGATCTTCGCCACCGTGCTCTCGGTGCTGCTGACGATCGCCGGCGTCGTCGTCCAGCGCACCCTGCCGATCGCGGAATATCCCGAGATCGCGCCGCCGACCGTCTCGATCTCCGCCAGCTATCCCGGCGCCTCGGCCGAGGTCGTCGCCGCCACCGTGGCGACGCCGATCGAGCAGGAGGTGAACGGCGTCGACGACATGCTCTACATCACCTCGCAGTCGACGGGTGACGGGCGCGTGACGATCAACGTCGTCTTCAAGGCCGGCACCGATGTCGACCAGGCGCAGGTGCTGGTACAGAACCGCGTCGCGGCCGCCGAGCCGCGCCTGCCGCAGGAAGTGCGCAATTTCGGCATCCAGACCCGCAAGGCGTCGCCGGACCTGATGATGCTGGTCAATATGGTCTCGCCCGACAAGTCGCGCGACGCCCAGTATCTCTCGAACTACGCCACGCTCTACGTGAAGGACGTGCTGACCCGCGTCGACGGCGTCGGCAATGTGCAGGTCTTCGGTGCGCGCGACTTCTCGATGCGCATCTGGCTCGACCCCGCCAAGGTCGCGGCCCGCAACCTGACCGCGGGCGACGTGGTCGCGGCTCTGCGCGCCGCCAACGTCCAGGTCGCGGCGGGCGCGCTCAACCAGCCGCCGGCGCAGTCTGACGGCGCCTTCCAGCTCTCGGTCAACACGCTCGGCCGCCTGACCGAGATCTCGGAGTTCGAGAACGTCGTCGTCCGGGCCGACCCCGATGGCGGCACGATCCGCGTGCGCGACATCGCCCGCGTCGAGCTCGGCTCGCAGGACTACACCACCAACGCCTATCTCGATAACCAGGACACGGTCGCCATCGGCGTCTTCCAGCGTCCGGGCTCGAACGCGCTCGCGACCTCCGAAGCGCTCAACAACGCGATGAAGACGATGGAGCGGGACTTCCCGCCCGGCGTCGGCTACCGCATCATCTACAACCCCACCCAGTTCATCTCGCAGTCGGTCGACGCGGTGGTCAGCACGCTGATCGAGGCCGTGCTGCTGGTCGTGATCGTCGTCATCCTGTTCCTGCAGTCCTGGCGCGCCGCCATCATCCCGATCGTGGCGATCCCGGTCTCGCTGGTCGGCACCTTCCTGGTGATGAGCGCGGTCGGCATCTCGTTCAACACGATCTCGCTGCTCGCCATGGTGCTCGCCATCGGCATCGTGGTCGACGACGCGATCGTCGTGGTCGAGAACGTCGAGCGCTACCTCGCCGAGGGCATGACGCCGAAGGACGCGGCCCACAAGACCATGGACGAGGTCGGCGGCGCGCTGCTCGCCATCGCGCTGGTGCTCTGCGCTGTGTTCCTGCCCACCGCCTTCATCAGCGGCCTGCAGGGCACGTTCTACCAGCAGTTCGCTGTCACCATCGCCGCTTCGACCGCGATCTCCTGCTTCGTCTCGCTGACGCTGTCGCCGGCCATGTCGGCGATCCTGCTCAAGCCGCACAAGGCGCATGAGGAGCACGAGAAGCACGGGCTGTTCTACAAGCTCGGCGCGCCGGTGCGCGGCTTCTTCCACTACTTCAACAAGGGCTTCGACTGGCTCTCGCGCGCCTATGGCAAGGTGACCGCGCGGCTGATCCGCCTCTCGGTCATCCTGTTGCTGGTCTATGCCGCCCTGATCGCCGTCACCGGCCAGCGCCTGGCCTCGACGCCGACCGGCCTCGTGCCGCAGCTCGACCGCGGCTACTTCATCGTCGCGCTGCAGCTGCCGCCGGGCTCGTCGCTCCAGCGCACCGACGCGATGATCCATCGCGCGGCGGAACTCGCCCTGTCGCGTCCCGGCGTGGCGCACGCGGTCTCGATCGCGGGCCTCGACGGCGCCACCTTCACCATCGCGCCGAATGCCGGCGTGGTGTTCGTGACGCTGAGCTCCTTCGAGGAGCGCGCCAAGGCGGGGCAGACGCCGGCGGCGATCCTCAACGATTTGCGCCAGCAGATGGCGTCGATCGGCGAGGCCTTCGCCCTGGTGATCGAGCCGCCGGCGGTGCCGGGCATCGGCTCGGGCGGCGGCATCAAGGGCTATGTGCAGGACCGCGGCGGCCGCGGGCTGGCGGCGCTCGAGCAGGCGGCGTGGATCGTCGCGGGCTCGGCCGGCCAGACGCCGGGCATCCAGCAGCCCTTCACCCTGTTCTCGACGCGGACCCCGCAGATCTTCGCCGATATCGACCGCACCAAGGCGGAAATGCTCGGCGTGCCGATCAGCCGGATCTTCGAGACGCTCTCGGTCTATATGGGCTCGGCCTATATCAACGACTTCAACATGCTGGGCCGCACCTACCGGGTGACGGCACAGGCCGACAATCCGTTCCGCCTCGATGTGCGCGACGTCGCCAATCTGAAGACGCGCAACAATGACGGCGAGATGGTGCCGATCGGCTCGGTCGCCCGCTTCGAGAACCAGACCGGCGCCTATCGCGTGCCGCGCTACAACCTCTACCCGGCGGCCGAGGTGCAGATGTCGATGGCGCCAGGCTATTCGACCGGCCAGGGCATCGCGGCCGTCGAGAAGATCGCGCAGGAGCGGCTGCCCTCGGGCTTCGGCTTCGAATGGACCGAGATCGCGCTGCAGGAGAAGCTCGCCGGCAACACCGCGATCATCGCCTTCGGCCTCGGCGTCGTCTTCGTCTTCCTGCTGCTGGCCGCGCTCTACGAGAGCTGGCTCCTGCCGCTGGCGGTCATCCTGATCGTGCCGATGTGTATCCTGGCGGCGATGATCGGCGTGAACCTGCAGGGGCTCGACCGCAACGTCCTCGTCGATATCGGCCTGGTGGTGCTCGTCGGATTGGCGGCGAAGAACGCGATCCTGATCGTCGAGTTCGCCAAGCAGGCGGAGGACGAGGGCATGAACCGGCGCGACGCGGCGATCGCCGCGGCCCGCACGCGCCTGCGGCCGATCCTGATGACCTCGCTCGCCTTCATCCTCGGCGTGCTGCCGCTGACGATCTCCACCGGTGCCGGCGCCGAGATGCGCCACTCCATGGGCGTCGCCGTGTTCTCCGGCATGCTGGGCGTGACGCTGTTCGGCCTGCTCTTCACCCCGATCTTCTACGTGGTGGTGCGCTGGGTCGCCTCGCTCGGCCGCAAGCCGGCGGCGCCGACGCCGCAGCAGCCGCAAGCCCAGGCCCACTGAGCGGCGCTGCCGGACGATCCCGAACCCCGCCCCCGCCGTCCGGCGCGGGCGGGGTTTTTCGTTGGGTGGCAGGTTTGCGCGCGGCGCGGTGAACCCATCGGCCACGCCGTGCGTATGGAGAGCGCATAAGGATACCGCCCGTGACTGCCGCTTCGCTGTTCTGGTTTCGTGACGACCTTCGTCTTGCCGACAATCCGGGCCTGCGCGCCGCCTGCGCCAGGGGCGAGGCGCTCCTGGTCTACATCCTCGACGAGGGCGGCGACCGGCGCGCGCTCGGCGGGGCGGCGCGCTGGTGGCTGTCGCGCTCGCTGGCGGCGCTGGCGGAGCAGATCGCCCGGCGCGGCGGCGAGCTGCTGATCCTGCGCGGCGACCCGGCCACGCTGCTGCCCGACCTCGTGGCCAAGGCCGGCGTCGACTACGTCGCCTGGAACCGCCGCTACGAGGATGGCGCGCTCAGGCTCGACAAGGCGCTGAAGACGCAGCTGCGCGAGGCCGGGGTGACGGTCGAGAGCTTCAACGCGGCGCTGCTCAACGAGCCCTGGGAGGTCACCACCATGACCGGCCAGCCGATGAAGGTGTTTACGCCCTACTGGAAGGCCGCCCGTGCGCGCGGCGAGCCGGCGACGCCCCTGCCCGCCCCCGCCAAGATCCGGCCGGCCGGGATCCCGGCCAGGCTCGCCGGCCGGGTTCGCGACGTCGCCGCGCTCGGCCTCGAACCGACCGGCCCCGACTGGGCTGGCGGCCTGCGCGAGGCCTGGTCGCCCGGCGAGGCCTCGGCACGTAAGCGTCTCTCCGATTTCCTCGATAGCGGGCTTGCCGGCTATCGTGACGGGCGCGACAGCCCGGCGCGCGCCGCCACCTCGCGCCTCTCCCCGCATCTGCGCTTCGGCGAAATCGGCCCGCGACAGATCTGGCATGCGCTCGCCGCCGCGCGCGAGGCGGGCGAAGCGGCGGGCAGCGCGGCCGATGCCGAGAAGTTCCTGAGCGAGCTGGGCTGGCGCGAATTCAGCTACCACCTCCTCTTCCACAATCCGGGGCTGGAGACCCGCAGCTACAATCCGCGCTTCGCCGCGTTTCCGTGGGAGACGGACGCGGCCGCGCTGCGCGCCTGGCAGCGCGGGCTCACTGGTTATCCGATCGTCGATGCCGGGATGCGCGAACTCTGGCAGACCGGCTGGATGCACAACCGCGTGCGCATGGTCGTGGCCTCCTTCCTGATCAAGCACCTGCTCACCGACTGGCGCGAGGGCGAGGCTTGGTTCTGGGACACGCTGGTCGACGCCGACCCGGCGAACAATGCCGCGAGCTGGCAATGGGTCGCCGGGTCCGGAGCCGATGCGGCGCCCTATTTCCGGATCTTCAACCCAGTGACGCAGGGCGAGACGCACGACCCGGACGGCAGCTATGTCCGCCGCTTCCTGCCGGAGATCGCCGGGCTCCCCGACAGCCGCATCCACGCGCCCTGGACCGCCAGCGCCAAGGAGCTGAAAGCGGCTGGGATCACGCTCGGCGAAACCTATCCGCGACCGGTGATCGATCTCGCCTTCGGCCGCCGGCGCGCGCTCGAGGCGCTCGCCAGCCTGCCCGATACGCGCGGGGACGCCGCCGGGAACTGATCAGCCTGGGCCACGGTTGCGGCCCTTGCCCAGCCGGCGGTCGAGCCGCGCGACCAGCCAAGCATAGGCGGGATAGGGCAGGACGCGCAGCAGCTTGACCAGCCAGGCCATGCGGCGCGGAAAGGCGATCTCGAAGCCCGGCCGGCCGAGCCCGTCGACGATGCGGCGCGCCGCGTCCTCGACGGCGATCATCATCGGCTTGGCGAAGGACTGGCCCGCGACCATCGGCGTATCGACGAAGCCCGGCGCGACCAGCTTCAGCGCGATGCCGTGGCGCGCGCAATCGAAGGCCAGGCTCTCGCAGAGGTGGATCGCGGCCGCCTTCGACGCGCCATAGGCGGCGGCCCCAGGCAGGCCCCGATAGCCGACCAGCGAGGCGTTGACCGCGATGGTGCCCTGCCCGCGCGCCGCCATCCTGTCCATCAGCAGCGACAGCGGCCGGGCCACGCCCATCAGGTTGACGGCGAGCGCCTGCTCCAGCGCCGCGAGGTCGAGCCCGCCGGCATCGGAGCCGGGCGCGACACCGGCATTGAGGAAGGCGAGCGTGATCGGCCCGTGCACGCGCTCGATCGCGTTGACGGTCGCGGCGAGCCCGTCGGCATCGGTGACGTCGACGGGATGGGCGACGATCCGGCCTGACGCCTCTCCCGGCAGCGATTGCGCCAGGGCCTCCAGGCGCTCCGTCCGCCGGGCGGAGGCCGCGACCGTCCAGCCGCGGCGGGCGAGCTCGACCGCGACGGCCGCTCCGATCCCGGAGCTTGCGCCCGTGACCCAGGCGACGCGCGGGGCCGTGCCGGCGAGGCGATCGATTTCGAGACTCGTCACAATCGTCCGTTCCAGTTTACCTAAAGTCAGTCCGCGCCGTGCCTGCCTCGCGCCCGGCATCATCGCAGGGCCAGGGAGAACTTGCATGACAAAAACCATCACCGCGGCGCTCCTGGGCGGGTTGGCTGGCGCCGCGATGGCGATATCGGCCGCCGGGGCTGCCGAGCCGACACGCGCGCGCATCGACGCGCTGCTGCCGGAATTCGAGCAGCAGGTCGCCGCCGCGATGAAGGCCTTTTCCGTGCCTGGGGTCGCGATCGGCATCGTCCATGACGACGCGCTGATCTACGCCAAGGGCTTCGGCCTGCGTGCGCAGGGCAAGCCGGACAGGGTGACGGCCGATACGGTCTTCCAGGTAGGCTCGACTACCAAGGCGTTTCTCGGCGTCACCTTCGCGCAGGCTGTCGATGCCGGGCGGCTCGCCTGGGCGGACCGCGTCGTCGACCGTCATCCAGCCTTCCAGCTCGCCGATCCCTGGGTGGCGCGCGACTTCCGCATCCTCGACATCGCAGCCCAGCGCTCGGGGCTGACGCCCTATGTCAATGACGGGCTGGCCATGCTCGGCTTCGACGCCGCCACCATGATCCGGGCGATGCGTGCGGCCCCCCAACTGGGGCTGTTCCGCTCCGACTTCCGCTATCTCAACGTGCCGCACCTGGTCGGCGGCGAGATCGTCGCCACGGTCAACGGCAGCGCGAACTGGTTTGAGTCGCTCAAGGCGAGCGTGCTCGATCCGCTCGGCATGACGGCCACCAGCGCGAGCCCGGACGCGATCATGGCCGCCGCCGACCATGCGATCGGCCATCGGCTGGCCGAGCAGCCGGTCGCGGTGCCGTTCCACCAGGCCTTCCCCTATGCGCTCGGCCCGGCCGGGGCGCTGAACTCGACCGTGCCGGACATGGCGAAATGGCTCAGGCTCCAGCTCGGACGCGGTCATTTCGGCGACAAGGTCGTTGTCTCGGAGGATAATCTCGACGTGACCTGGACGCCGCGCGTCGCCATCAACGAGCGCAGCGCCTATGGCGTCGGCTGGGTGATCTCGACGACGCCGCGCGGGCGCATCATCTGGCACAATGGCGGCACGATCGGCTTCGGCGCCCATGCCGGCTTCCTGCCCGACGCCCGCACCGGAATCGTCGTCCTGACCAATCTCGAGAATGGCGGCATGCCGGACGCGCTGGCGCAATGGTTCTACGACCGGGTGCTCGGCAATCCGACGGTGGACAATATCGCGCTCGGCGCCGAAGCGGCACGGGAGCGCTACGCCGCGGCGAAGGCGGAGATCGAGAGCTTCGTCACCGGGCCGCTGCCGGCCAAGGCGGCCGATCTCGCCGGCACCTACACCTCGCCGATTCTCGGCAGCGCCACCGTCACGCGCGCCGAGGGCGGCCTGCGCCTCGTGCTGGAGAAGACGGATGCGGTGATCGCGCTCGCGCCGAACCGGGACGATCCCTTCCTGTTCCAGGCGACGCTGACGCCGGAGGGCGACTATGCCGGGCCCGCCGCCCTGTCGGGCGGGATGCCGTTCACGCGCGTGCGCTTCGAGACCGACAATGCCGGGCGCGTCGCCACGATGCGCTGGCTCTCGCCGGAGCTGCCGCACAGCTTCGACCGCAGCGCGGCGCCTTGAGGAGGTTGCAGCCATGACGTGTCCGTTCCCCACCCGTCGCTTCGGCGTCCGCCCTCTACCCGTCATCGCTCTCGGCGCCATGTTCCTTGCGCCCTTCGCCGTGAGCGCACCGGTTCTCGCCGCCCCGTTCCCGGTGGCGCTGCCGGCGGCCGTTCTCGCCTCGCCGGCCGAGCCCGCCCGCTCGGCGCTGCGCAACTTTCTCGATGCGCTGGCCGAGGACGACGTGCACGACGACCATTACGACGGCTACGGCTATCGTGAGCCGATGTCGCGCAAGGAGCGCATGCGCGACTATTTCGAAGCGCAGCGCGAGATGCAGAAGGACTACTGGAAAGGCCAGAAGGAGATGCAGAAGCGCGCGATCAAGGCGCAGCGCGGCTGGTAGCCGCCCACACCCGACACGTCAGACGCGCGCCAGCTCGACCGGCACGGAATGCGAGTGCTTCACCTTGCCGAGCGCGAAGCTCGATTCGATCGAGGCGACGTTGTCGAGCCGGGTGAGCTTGTCCTTCAGGAAGCGCTCATAGGCCGAGAGGTCGCTGACGATGATGCGCAGCAGGTAGTCGCGCTGGCCGGTCATCAGGTAGCAGTCCGCCACTTCCGGCCAGCGCGAGACCGCTGCAGCGAAGCGGTCCAACTCCTCCTCGCGCTGCCGTTCCAGCTTGATCGAGGCGAAGACGGAGACCGGCAGGCCGAGCTTCTCCTGGTTGACGATGGCGACATAGCCCTCGATCACCCCGGCATCCTCGAGCAGCCTGACGCGGCGCGCGCAGGGTGAGGGCGAGAGCCCGACGCGGCTCGCCAGATCCTGCACGCTCATGCGCCCGTCCGCCTGGAGCGTCTGGATGATGCGGCGGTCGATCTCGTCCAGCCGGTGCTCTGCCATATTCCGTCATCCCTGCCGCCCGTCCTTGGCGGAATCCGCCAAGGACGAAAGCGCGGGCCGACAACTTTGGCAAGTATCGCCACACGCAGCGGTGCATGATGTCAGGGTTGGAGGAAACGATGACCGATACCCGCCTGCCCGCGCTCGCCGAGCTGGAAAAGAAGATCCTGTGGCTCGCCGCCTGGACGATCCACAACGCCAACCATCTTCGTCCCAGCGAGGACGGCATGAAGGTCGGCGGCCACCAGGCCTCCTCGGCCTCGCTGGCGACGATCATGACGGCGCTCTACATGGCGGCGCTGCGTCCGCAGGACCGGGTCGCGGTAAAGCCGCACGCCTCGCCGATCTTCCACGCCATCAACTACCTGATGGGATTGCAGACGTGCGAGAAGCTGGAGAATTTCCGCGGCTACAAGGGCGCGCAGAGCTATCCCTCGCGCACCAAGGACATCGACGACGTCGACTTCTCGACCGGCTCGGTCGGTCTCGGCGTGGCCCAGACGCTCTTCTCCTCGCTGGTGCAGGACTATGTGAAGGCGCATGGCTGGGCGAAGGAGCACCCGGAAGGCCGCATGGTCGCGCTGATCGGCGACGCCGAGCTCGACGAGGGCAACATCTTCGAGGCCCTGATGGAGGGCTGGAAGCACGGGCTGCGCAACACCTGGTGGATCATCGACTACAACCGCCAGTCGCTCGACGGCGTGGTCCGCGAAGGGCTCTACGACCGCTTCGAGACCATGTTCCGCAATTTCGGCTGGGACGTCGTCACGCTGAAATACGGTTCGCTGCAGCAGGCCGCCTTCAAGGAGAAGGGCGGCGACCGGCTGAAGGCGTGGATCGATTCCTGCCCGAACCAGCTCTATTCGGCCCTGACCTTCCAGGGCGGCGCCGCCTGGCGCAAGCGGCTGATGGACGATCTCGGCGACCAGGGCCCCGTCACCAAGCTGATCGAGAAGCGCAGCGACGCCGAGCTCTCGGCGCTGATGTGCAATCTCGGCGGCCACGACATGCCCTCGATCCTCGAAGCCTTCGAGAAGATCGACCATGACCGGCCGGTCTGCTTCCTGGCCTACACCGTCAAGGGCTTCGGCCTGCCGCTGGCGGGCCACAAGGACAATCATGCCGGGCTGATGACCAAGGAGCAGCTCGACGGCTTCCGCAAGGCCAACGGCATCCGCCCCGGCCATGAATGGGACCTGTTCGAGGGGCTGGACCTGCCCGAGCCGGAGCTGCGCGACTTCCTGGCCTCTGTGCCGTTCTTCGCGGAAGGCCGGCGGCGGCTCTCGGCGCCGGCCCTGCCCGTCCCGGCGCGGCTCGAGGCCGGCATCCAGCCGGTGATGTCGACGCAGATGGGCTTCGGCAAGGTGCTCGACGAGATCGCCAAGGCCGGCGGGCCGCTGGCCGAGCGCATCGTCACCACCTCGCCGGACGTGACCGTCTCGACCAATCTCGGCCCTTGGGTGAACCGCCGCGGCCTGTTCGCGCGCGCCTCCATGGCCGACACCTTCCGCGACGAGCGCATTCCCTCGATGCAGAAATGGGAGTTCTCGCCGACCGGCCAGCATATCGAGCTGGGCATCGCCGAGATGAACCTGTTCATCAACCTCTCGGCGCTGGGCCTCTCGCATTCGATCTTCGGCGAGCGCCTGATCCCGATCGGCACGCTCTACGATCCCTTCATCTCGCGCGGCCTCGATGCGCTGAACTATGCCTGCTACCAGGACGCCCGCTTCATGCTGGTCGCCACGCCCTCGGGCGTGACGCTGGCGCCGGAGGGCGGCGCGCACCAGTCGATCGCCACCCCCCTGATCGGCATGAGCCAGGACGGGCTCTGCGCCTTCGAGCCGGCCTTCGTCGACGAGCTTGCGGTGATGATGCGCTGGTCGTTCGAGTACCTGCAGAAGGATGGCGAGGGCGACCCCGACGAGCGCACCTGGCTGCGCGACGAGACCGGCGGCTCGGTCTATCTGCGCCTGTCGACCCGCCAGCTCGAGCAGCCCTCGCGCGCAATGACGCCGGAGCTGGAGCGCGACATCATCGACGGCGCCTACTGGCTGCGCAAGCCCGGCCCCAACGCCTCGGTGGTCGTCGCCTATACCGGTGCTGTCGCGCCGGAGGCGATCAAGGCGGTCGGCCTGCTGGCCGAGGACCGGCGCGATGTCGGCCTGCTCGCCATCACCTCCGCCGACCGGCTCAACGCCGGCTGGCAGGCGGCCGAACGCGCCCGCCAGCGCGGCAACCACGCCGCGACCAGCCATATCGAGCGGCTGCTCGGCGAACTCTCGCGCGATTGCGGCATCGTCTCGGTGCTGGACGGGCACCCTGCGACCTTGGCCTGGCTCGGCAGCGTGCACGGCCACCGCCAGAAGGCGCTTGGCGTCGAGCATTTCGGCCAGACCGGCACGGTCGCCGACCTCTACCGGCATTTCGGCATCGACGCGAACGCCATCGTCCACGCGGCGCAGTCGGCGGCGCCGGGCCGCCCGGTGCGGTATCTGAAGGCGCTGCCCTGACGCACGCCGCCATGCCCGGGCCTTGGCCGGGGCATGGTCGTCTAGCGCTCGCGCCGGACGCTGACGCCGGCAATCAGCCAGGCGCCGAGCAGGAAGAAGCCGATCAGCACGGCCAGCCCTGCGCGCTGGCTGGCGAAGATCGTCGTCATCAGCGCGACCAGCGTCGGGCCGAGGAAGGACGTCACCTTGCCGGCGAGCGCGAACAGGCCGAAGAACTCGCCGATCCGCGCCGGCGGCGCCAGCCTGGCGAGCAGGCTGCGCGACGAGGCCTGCAGCGGGCCCGCCACCAGTCCGATCAGCAGGCCTAGCCCGAGATAGGCCTTCTCGGCCGCCGCCGCGAAGAGCCCGTCGCCGGGCACCGGCGGCGCCACCTCCACGACGAAGGCGAGATGGCCCGGCCCGAGCGAGAGGATGCCGAGGCAGGCGATCAGCAGGCAGGCGAGCGCACCGAGGATCACTGGTTTGCCGCCGATCAGATCGTCGAGCTTGCCGCCGAGAAAGGCGCCCAGCGTGCCGGTGATCGTCAGCAGGATGCCGAAGACGCCGAGCTCGATCGTACCCCAGCCGAACACGCCGGCGCCGTAGATGCCGCCGAAGGCGAAGAGCGCCACCAGCCCGTCCTGGTAGACCATGTTGGCGAGCAGGAAGCGGCCGAGGCCCGGCAGGCGCGGCAGCTCGGCCAGCGTATCGCGCACTCGGCGCACCCCGCCCTTGGCTGCGACCTTGAGCGAGACGCCGCTGCGCGGGCTGTCCGGCGTCAGCAGGAACATCGGCAGCACGAAGACCATGAACCAGAGCGCGGTCAGCGGCCCGGAGAAGCGATCGCCCTCGCGCGCGGCCGCGTCCAGCCCGAAGAGCGGCGTGAAGCCGGCCAGCGTCCGCCCGGTCAGCGGATCGGCGGCGAGGAAGCCCAGCGTCAGGGCGAGCGAGATCAGCCCGCCGAGATAACCGACCGCCCAGCCTGTGCCCGACAGCCGCCCGAGCCGCTCGGGCGGGACGAGGCGGGTCATCATCGCGTTGTTGAAGATCGTCGCGAATTCCGCGCCGATCGTCGCCAGCACGAAGCCTGCGAGCGCGATCGGCACCGCGATCGGCGAACCCGGCCGCGCATACCAGAGCATCGCCGAGCCGACGACCAGCATCGCGCCGAACACCGCGATCCACGGCTTGCGCGGGCCGGTCGCATCGGCGATGCCGCCGAGCAGCGGCGACATCAATGCGATGGCGAGGCCGGCGAAGCCGGTGGCATAGCCCCAGAGCGCCTGCCCTTGAGCCGCGTCGGCGGCCAGCGCGGACGCGAAGAACGGCGCGAAGACGAAGGTCGTGACCAGGGTGAAGAAGGGCTGCGCCGCCCAGTCGAAGAAGATCCAGGCGACGACGGAGCGCCGTGGCGGATAGGTGACGGGCGGGGTCCCGGCCGCGCTGCTTGCCTGCGTCATCGTCCACCCGATCCGGCGTCATGGTGCGGGTGGGCGACGCTGGAGGCGCGCCTCGTCCCGGGCTGGGCCGCCGCCCTTACGGCGGCGCGCCCGTCACTGCAGCGTGGTGTCCGACCCGGAACCGCCGCGCGCCAGCTCGATCTCGGTGATCGCGACCAGCACCTCGGCCCGGTGCTTCAGGCTCGGCGCCTCGAGCAGGGCCTGCTTTTCGCGCGGCCCGAACGGACACATCATCGATAGCGCGTTGACCAGCGCCTCGTTCGGCGCCTCGTTGACGCTCTTCCAGTCGATCTTGAGCTCGTTCGCTTTGGCGAAGCTACGCAGCGCCTGGACTAGGCCGGTGCGGTCGACCTCCTCCTCGCCGGCGCGCGCCTCGAAATCGACGGCGAAGAGCGTGTAATCCACCCGCGCCTGGCGATAGGGCGTCGTCACCGACAATTCCTCAACCAGCCGGAAGCGCGAGACGCCGGTCAGCGTGATCAGATAGCGATCGTCGCCCGTCTCGGCGAACTGCGTGATCCGGCCGAGGCAGCCGACTCCGACCAGCGGTGGCGCGGCGCCCTGCCCGTCGCTGTCGGGCTCCGGCTGGATGATGCCGATGAGTCGGTGCGTGCGCAGCGCCTCGTCTACCATGGCGAGATAGCGCGGCTCGAACACGTTGAGCGGCATCTGGCCGCGCGGCAGCAGCAGCGCCCCCTCCAGCGGAAACAGCGGAACCACGACCGGGCAATCGTCCGGGCCGCGATAGACTGCGTTCATCGCCATGCCGCCGCGCTCCCTACGCTCACGAGAACAGGACCGTCGAGAGCTTGCGACGGCCGGCGACGCTCTGCTCGTCCATCGGGCCCCACGCCTCGAAGAACTGCAGCAGCTGCTTGCGCGCCGCCTGGTCGTTCCAGGCGCGATCGGCCTTGATGATGGCGATCAGCTGGTCGACCGCCTCCCCGCGTCGTCCGCCGGCATTGAGCGCGATCGCGAGGTCGAAGCGGGCCTCGTGATCATTGGGATCGGCGGCGATCCGGGCCTCCAGCCCCGCGGTATCGCCGAGCGAGGCGGCCTGCTCGGCCAGCTCGATCGCAGCGCGGATGGCGGCGATCGCCTTGTCCTGCGCCTTGTCGTTCGCCTTGGCCTCCGGGACCATGGCGAGGAAGCCCTTGGCGCCTTCGAGATCGCCGGCGTCGAGATGCAGCCGGGCGAGCCCGGCGATTGCGGTCAGGTTCTCCGGCTCGGCCGCCAGAACCTCGGCATAGAGCTGGCTGGCGCCGGCGGCATCGCCCTGCTCGGCAGCCTCGGCCGCTGCTGCGAGCACCTCCTCCACCGGGCTCGGCCCGGCGGGTCCGGCGATGCGGTCGATGAAGGCCTTGATCTGGCTCTCGGGCTGGGCGCCCATGAAGCCGTCGACAGGCTGGCCGCGCTGGAAGGCGATCACGGCGGGAATCGACTGGATGCCGAGCTGGCCGGCGATGGCGGGATGCTCGTCGATGTTCATCTTGACGAGCTTGACCTTGCCGCGCGCGTCGCGAACCGCCTTCTCGATCACCGGCGTCAGCTGCTTGCACGGGCCGCACCAGGGAGCCCAGAAATCGACGAGCACCGGCTGGTTCATCGACTCGGCGATCACGTCCTGTCGGAACCCCTGCGTCGTCGTATCCTTCACCAGCTCCCCGGCGGGAGCCGCATCGCCATTGACCAGCATGGGCCGTCCTTCATCCTGTCTGCCGCCGCCCCTCGGGGCGCTATCCTGTCGAGCCTTTTAGGCGATCCCTGCCGTATTCGAAACCTCGGCGCGCATCTCGGGCGCCGCCCAGGCCAGGCTCTCCCGCCCTAGATGGGAAGCGCGGGCGCCGCTGTCCATCACCCGGCGTCGCTTTGCGCCGCAGGTGGCGCCGGCAGCGCCAGGATGCGCGGCGCGTGCCCGACGGCCTCCAGGAAGCGCAGCATGTCCTCGCGCGCGATCGTCAGGGTCGCGGTGTTGACCAGCGGGTGGAAATTGAGCGGCGCCCCGTCCATCAGCGCGGCGTCGAGCACCATGGTCACCGCTCCTGCCCGGTCGTTGGCGACGGCGAAGGCCGTGACCGAACCCGGCGTGACGCCCAGCGTCGCCATCAGCAGCTCGGCCGAGCCGAAGGAAAGCCGCCCGGAGGCGCCGAGCGCTTCGTGCAGGCGCTTCAGGTCGATCGCGGTGCTCTCCAGCGCCGAGACCAGGAAGAGCCGGCCCTTCTTGTCCTTCAGGAACAGGTTCTTGGTGTGGTGCCCCGGCAGCGCGATGCGCAGCGTCTTCGATTCCGCCACGGTGAACACCGCGACATGATCGGTGCGCGCCGTCGCGATGCCGAGGCCGTCGAGCAGCGCGACGAGATCCTCGGGCGTCAGCGGCGTACGGACGGCGGTTTCGGGCACGGGCAGATCGGACATCGGCGATTCTCTTGGGTCTGGCGTGCTGGAGCACCCCGATTCCGTGCCGCATCGCGCCGCGGCGGGCAATCCCCCGGCTCGCCAGCGGCCGGGTCGCAGCCAGCCGGCGAAATTATCCACAGCCCCACCACAGCGCGCCTTGCGGGTTTCCCAGCGAAAATGCGTGATTTTCGCCGCGAAACGCCGGGGTCCAGCCTGGCGCCGTTCACACCTCCCCCGGCGATCGGCAGCCCATCGCGATTTTCTCGCAAGAAGGCGCTTGCGCACCGCCCGGCTTTGGGGCAATAACCCGCCAACGCCGCAGCGAGCGGCGCCACTGTCCGGATGCGGGTGTAGCTCAGGGGTAGAGCACAACCTTGCCAAGGTTGGGGTCGAGGGTTCGAATCCCTTCGCCCGCTCCAGATGGTCTCTGATGAAGAGAAGCATGCAAGCGTCGGGTCTCCCGGCGCTTTTTGCTTTTCTGGCCTGGGCGGCTCGAGGCAGCTTCTGAAGGCTTCCGGAAGTCCATGGTTACCTCGTTGTACAGGTCCGGTTCCGGCGCCGCTCGGGGTCTTTCGGCCCCATGCCCGCTGCTCCTCACTGTTTGAAGCAACTTTCGCGGCGCACCCCAGCAACCCCTCCGAGCCAATACAGGCCGCGGCGTGCATGCGCCCGCGGAGCTGTCGCCGGCGGGGCGGCCTGGTGCGACCGCCTCGATCCTGAATTCAGGTCCAAACCGTCTTCGACCCGTGTGCCGTGCCGAGGCTCATCATCCCCCGAATGTCGCGGGTCATGAAACCACCTCAGGCTGCCGGATCGTCCCAGGGACATGGTGTTCGCCGATCTTAACAAGGGGCGACGTCGTGTTCAGCCAGGCGAACATCGCCGGCCGCCCAGATCGGCGTGCGTCACGCGTAAATGATTGAATTACCGAGATTATCGATCGACTAGGCCATTGGCACGTTTCTTCCAGTTCCAAGATCCGAAACGGATCGGGCAGGAATGGATCTCGCACTCGTCGTCTTCATCGCTTTCGCCTCGGCGCCGCTCGCCGCCTGGCTCGGCGGCCGCTCGTCGCCCGTCATGGCCTGCGTGCCGCTGGTGCTGGCCATTTGTTTCCTCGGCTTTGCGCCGCTCGTGGCAGAGGGGCAGGCCGTCACAGCCGCTCGCGACTGGATCCCGTCGCTGGGCATCACCGCGGCATTCCGGCTCGACGGGCTCTCGCTCGTCTTCGCGCTGCTGATCACCGGCGTCGGCACGGCCGTCTTTCTCTATGCGTCGCTCTACCTGAAGGCCTATCCGCGCCTGCCGCGTTTCTACGCGGCGCTGACGCTGTTCATGGCGGCGATGCTCGGCGCCGTTCTGGCTGACGACCTGCTGCTGCTCGTCGTCTTCTGGGAGCTGACCAGTCTGACCTCCTTCCTGCTGATCGGTTTTTCGCCGGAGAAGGCGGCCTCGCGCCGTGCTGCGCAGCAGGGGCTACTCGTCACGGTGGGCGGCGGGCTCGCCATGCTTGCGGGCGTGATCATTCTCGGCCAGATCGCCGGGAGCTATTCGATCTCCGGCCTGATCGCCCGCAAGGCGGAGATCGCGGGCCACCCGCTGGCTTCGACGATCATCTGCCTGCTCGCGGCAGGCGCCTTCGCCAAGTCTGCGCAGGCGCCGCTGCATCCATGGCTCGCCAACGCCATGGTCGCGCCGACCCCGGTCTCTGCCTTCCTGCATTCGGCCACCATGGTGAAGCTCGGCGTCTATCTGCTGGCGCGGCTGAGCCCGGTCTTCGAGGGGCACCAGAGCTGGGTTCTGCTGCTGACCGGGTTCGGCGGGCTGACCATGCTGGTCGGCGCGGTGCTCGCCCTGCGCGAGACGGATCTCAAGCGCGTGCTGGCCTATTCGACGATCATCTCGCTCGGCACGTTGGTGCTGATGATCGGCATCCCGGGCGATCTCTCGGCCATGGCGGTCGTGACCTTCCTCGTGGTCCACGCGCTCTACAAGGCCTGCCTCTTCCTCGTGGCCGGCATCGTCGACCACGAGACCGGAACGCGGGATTCCGCGGCGCTCGGAGGTCTGCGCCACGCCATGCCGCTGACCGCGCTCGTCGCTTTCGCCGGCAGTCTCTCCATGGCGGGACTGCCGCCCTTCATCGGCTTCGCCGCGAAGGAACTGGTCTACGAGACCGGCCTCGCGGCCTCCACCTCGTGGCTGGTCGTCGCCGTCGCGCTCGTCGCCAATGCGGTCATGGTGGTGATCGCCTGCATCGTCTCGTGGCGCTGTTTCGCCGGCCCACCCCGGCCCACGCCGAGGAAGCCGCACGACCCCGGCGTCGCCATGCTGGCCGGCCCCTTGGTGCTGGCGTCGCTGGGCCTGGTGTTCGGGCTCGCGCCCTGGCTCGTCAGCGACACCCTGATCCTGCCCGCGGCGGCCGCGGTCGCGGGGCATCCGATCGACTACAACCTCGCCCTCTGGCACGGCTTCACGCCGATGCTGCTCCTCAGCCTCCTGACGCTTGGTCTCGGCGTCGCGGCTTTCGGGAGCTGGACGCGCATCCGGACGCAGCTGAGCGGCGTCGAGCAGATCGCCCTGTGGGGGCCGGATCGCGTCTACGACCGGGCCATGGAAGGCCTCCAGTCCGTGGCGCGCTGGCAGACGCAGGCCATCCAGTCGGGAAGCCTGCGCAGCTATACCGGCTATACCGTCGCGGTGGCGGCGCTCGCGGGTTTCGCCACGCTGATCTCGCAAGGCGGTTTCGCATGGCCGAGCTTCGCCGGGATCTGGCAGCCCGAGCTCGTCATCGCGGTGCTGCTCGTCGCGGCGACCCTCGCAGTGCTCCGGGCGCGCAATTTCGTCGCCGGCATCGCGGCCGCCGGTCTCGTCGGCTTCGCGGTGGCGCTGCTGTTCCTGTTCCAGGGCGCGCCTGACCTCGCCTTCACGCAGTTCTCGGTCGAGGCGCTCTCGATCGTGATTCTGCTCGCGATCGTCGGGCGCCTGCCCTTCCGCGACAGCGACTATCGCCGGCGCGGCGAAAAGCTGCGCGACGGCACGATCGCACTCGGCGCGGGCGTCATGGCGACACTCGTCATGCTGTCGGTGCTGGCGCAGCCTTTCGATGCGCGCCTGTCGGACTTCTTCCGGGCCGAGAGCGTGCCGCAGGCTCATGGTCGCAACCTCGTCAACGTCATCATCGTCGACTTCCGCGCGCTGGACACGCTCGGCGAGATCGCCGTGCTCGGGCTGGCGGGGATCGCGGCCGCTGCGGTCATCGCCGGCCTGAGGCGCGCCACTACGGGAGGCACTCGATGAATTCGCTGATCCTGCTCACCAGCAGCCGCATCGTTCTGCCGGTCGCGATTCTCTTCTCGGTCTATGTGCTGCTGCGCGGCCACAACGAGCCCGGCGGCGGATTCATCGGCGGGCTGATCGCGGCAGCCGGCATCGCAGTGCACAGCCTGCCGCGCGGCCGCAACGCGCTGGTGCGGCTGCTCCGGGTCTCGCCCAAGGCGCTGATCGGCAGCGGGCTGATGCTCGCCTTGCTGTCCGGGCTGCCGGGACTTCTGCTGGCCGAGCCGTTCCTGCAGCACCAATGGGCCTTTCCAGGAGGCCTGCCGCTGAGCACGACCCTCGTCTTCGACGTCGGGGTCTATCTCTGCGTCATCGGCGCGGTGCTGACCTTCCTCGCCTATTATCTGGAGGCGTGACGATGGAGCCCGTCTTCGCGCTGGCCTTCGGCGTCCTCGTCGCCGCGTCGGCCTATCTCGTGATGTCGCGCAACGTGCTGAGGATCGTGCTCGGCCTGCTCCTGCTCGGCAATGCGGCCAATCTCTCGCTCTTCCTGGCCGGGCGGATGGGATCGCGCACGCCGCCGCTGGTGCCGGACGGGGCCGAGGCCCTGGTGGGCGGCGGCAATCCCCTGCCCCAGGCGCTCATCCTGACCGCGATCGTGATCTCCTTCGCGCTGATCGCCTTCACCGTGATCCTGTTCGAAAGCGCGCATCGCCGCTTCGATACGCTCGACACCGAGGAGCTGCGCGCCGCCGAGCCGCGGGCGGCCAAGGCGGCGGCGCCGTCGCCCCCGCCAAGCCACTCCCCCGCGCCGCCCGTGACGGAGCCGGCCCGATGAGCACCCATCTCCTGCTCTCGATGCCGATCCTCTGGCCGCTTCTGGGCGTCGCGCTCTGCTGCGTCTTCTGGCAGAGGCCGCGCGCCCAGCGGATCGTCAGCCTCGCCGCGAGCGCCGGGCTGCTGCTGTCGTCCCTCGCATTGCTTGCGGCGACGCGGGACGGGACCGTGCCGGCGACACAGTTCGGCGGCTGGGCAGCGCCGTTCGGCATCAGCTTCGTCGGCGACATGCTCTCCGCCGCCATGGTGGTCATCACCGGGCTGATGGCGGTCGCGGTCGGCATCTACGGCCTCGTCGATGATGCCGAAGCGCGCGAGGCGTCGCTTTACCATCCGCTCTATCAGGGCCTGCTGCTCGGCGTCACCGGCGCCTTCCTGACCGGCGACATCTTCAACCTCTATGTCTGGTTCGAGGTGATGCTGATCTCGTCCTTCGGCCTGCTGGCGCTGGGCGGCACGCGCGAGCAGCTCGACGCAGGGGTGAAATACGTCACCCTCAACCTCGTCGCGACGACGCTTTTCCTGATCTGCGTGGCCTTCCTCTACGGGCTGACCGGCAGCCTCAACATGGCCGATATCGCCCGCGTGCTGCCCACGGTCGAGAACCAGGGGCTGGTCACCACCATCGCAGTGCTCTTCCTCGTCGCCTTCGGCTCGAAGGCGGCGGTGTTCCCGCTGTTCTTCTGGCTGCCAGCCGCCTACCACACCGCCTCGGCACCGATCGTGGCGATCTTCGCCGCGCTGCTGACCAAGGTCGGCGTCTATGCCATCCTCCGCAGCTTCACGCTCATCTTCGATCTCTCGCTTGGCTTCACGGCGTCGATCATCGGGGTCGTCGCCGCGTTGACGATGGTCACCGGCGTGCTGGGCGCGGCGGCGCATTTCGACGTGCGCAAGATCCTGTCGTTCCACATCATCAGCCAGATCGGCTACATGCTGCTCGGCATCGCGGTCGCCACCCCGCTCGCGATCGGCGGCGCGATCCTCTACGTCATCCACCACATCGTGGTGAAGGCGAACCTGTTCCTGCTGGCGGGCGTCATCAACCGTGCCGGCGGCTCCTTCGAGCTCAAGCAGGTCGGAGGGCTCTACCGGACCCTGCCCTGGCTCGGCGTCCTCTTCCTGATCCCGGCCCTCTCGCTGGCAGGCCTGCCGCCGCTCTCCGGCTTCTGGTCGAAATTCGTGGTGGTAAAGGCGAGCCTCGACGCCGGCCATGTCGTGCTCGCGGGGACGGCGCTCGCAGTCGGCGTGCTGACGCTCTACTCGATGCTGAAAATCTGGAACGAGGCCTTCTGGAAGGCCGCGCCGGCCGAAAGCACAGCCGCGACGCAACGCTGGCTCGCCGAGCCCGGTACGCGCCGCACGATGCTGACACCCATCGTCCTGCTCGCAGCCGTCACCCTGACGATCGGCCTGATGGCCGAGCCTTTCGTGGCCTTCTCGCTGCGTGCGGGCGAGCAGTTGCTCGACAAGAGCGCCTATATCGAGGCCGTGCTCGGCGCCGATGCGCAGCGCACGGCGGAGGCCCGGCCATGAAGGCTTTCGCGAATGCCACGCTCGCCTGGGGCAGGCTGGCCGCACTCTTCCTGAAGGAGCTGTCGCTGTCGGTGAAGGAGGTGACGCTTACCGTCCTCGATCCCGAGCGGGCCAACCGCTCGGCCATCGTCGCCGTCCCGCTCGATGTCCGCAGCGATGCGGGCATCACCCTGCTCGCCAACATGATCACGCTGACGCCGGGAACCGTGAGCCTGCATGTCAGCGAGGACCGCTCGACCCTCTACGTCCACGTGATGAACGTGTCGGACCTCAGCGTCGACCAGATCAAGGAGGGGTTCGAACGCCGTGTGAAGGAGGTCCTGCCATGAGCGCCGAGTCCGTCCACCAGATCGCGGTCGCCCTGGCGGCGCTGCTCGTCCTGGCGGCGCTGGTCTGCGCGGGGATACGCATCGTGCGAGGCCCCGGAGGGCCGGACCGCGTGGTCGCGCTCGACATGCTGAGCCTGCTCGGCGTCGCTGCCACCGGGCTCGCGGTCGTCGTGTCCGGATCCGCCGCCTTCCTCGACATCGCTCTGGGCGTGGCGCTGGTCGGCTTCCTGACGACGGTCGCCTTCGCCGCCTTCATCGAGCGCGGCTCGATCAACGAAGAGGAGCGCTGACCATGCTGTGGCTCTCGTCGGTCTGTCTGGTCGCCGGCGCGGCGATCTGCCTCGTGGCGGCGGCGGGCGTGCTGCGCCTGCCCGACTTCTTCATGCGGATGCACGCCGCCACCGAGGCCGGCGTGGCCGGCTGCGGCCTGATCCTGATCGGCGTCGCCTTCGCCTATCCGTCGCTCGAGATCTGGGTGAAGGTCGTGCTCGGCGTTGGCTTCCTGCTCGTGACCACGCCGATCGCCGGCCACCTGCTCGCCCGCGCCGGCTATGTCGGCGGGGTGCCCCTCTGGACCGGCACGAGCGGCGACGAACTGGCAGGCGCGCTGCAGCGCGGCTCATTCGACCAGCCTTCGGCGCGCTCCGCGCGCCGGCCCGGCAGTCCGGAAGCCGCGCCCGGGCGCTTCCAAGTCGTCCTCGCCCTGTCGTCGGGGCCGCTCGGCGACGAGCTCGTGGCGCAGGCGATCGCGCTGGCGAAGGCCCATGGCGGCGAAGTCAGGGCGATGGCGATCGTCGACACGAAGATGCTGGCCAATGTCGGCCCGGTTCCGCTCGGCGGCAATCATTATGCGGCTCGCCTTCGGACGACGCGCATCGAGGAGGCGAGGCGCCGGCTCGCGGTGAGCGTCGAGCGCTTCGAGGCCGCCGTCACGCAGGCTGGAGTGCCGTATGGCATCCGGCTCGACGAGGGCGATCCCGCGGTCTTGCTGCGCTCGCACCTGCCGCATCATGGGCTCCTGCTGATCGACGCCCGGCACTGGTTCGATCACGGCGCCGGCGAGGGCGTCGCGGATCCGCCGAACCACCTGGTCGCGCGCGGCGTCTACCCGCTCGCGGCGATCGCGGCCAGGGCCGATCCGGTCGAGCGTGCCGTCCTTCTGCATGACGGCACGGCCCACAGCAACCGTACCCTCTCCTGGCTGCTCGCCACCGATCCCTGGCCTGACACCCGGCTCGCCATCCGCGCGGTGGAGGGCGCCGACGAAGCGGCCGTAGCGGACTCGGTGCGGCGGGCCTTTGCGGCCGAAGGACGAGAGCCGCCGCAGGTGGAAAGCCGACAGGCGCCACTCGCCGCCGCGGTGGTCATCCACGGCAATCACCGCCACCGGAGCTGGATCGGCACGTCGCGACGCACGCAATCCGACACGCGGCCGTCACCGGTTGTCATCTTCGGCTGAGACGACCTAGGGTCCACGTTCCGACAGTCCTGCGCGGGAGCGAGCCCTGACATTTTCGATCGCCGCGCTGCCGGTCGCGATCCGGCTGCCGCTCGCCGCCGCGGCCATGATCTTCCTGGCGGCGGTGGCCTCGACGCAGGCCGCCCTGTTCGTGATGGCGCGTCATACCGAGCGGCAGACCGAGTTGCTGGGGCAGATCTATCTCGACGGCCTGTCGGCCGCCGTGCTGCCCTACGCCCGAATCGGCGACGCCGCGGCGGTCGAGGACGCGCTGCGCCGGGCTCTCTCGTTCCACGACGGCATCGTCGAGCGCCAGGTCGGCTTCGTCGATTCCCGCCAGACCGTCACCACACTGGCGCGCAACGACAGCGCCCCGCTGCAGCCGCTGCCGGAGGCCGTCATGGTGCAGCCGGCCGGGGTTCTCCGGAGCGACGATGAAAGCGTCTGGTTCTGGAGAGCGCTTCGGCTCGGCGACCAGTCCTATGGAACGGTGGCCGCCCATCTCGACGTATCCGGTTTCCGCGGCGACCGGGAGCGGCTGCGCTGGTTCCTCCTGTTCGCCGATCTCGTCTTCTCGGGGCTTTGCGCGATCGCCGGCTTCTTCATGATGCGCCGGATCCAGCAGCCGGTAACGGTCATCGCGCAACGCCTCTATCAGGCGGCCCTGGGGACGCCGAAACCGATCGAGACCGGTGCCATGCCGGATGAGGAGCAGTCGCGGATCATGTTCCACGCCTTCAACGCCATGGTCCACGCCAGCCGCGAGCGGGAGGGCCTGCTCGCGCATATGGCCGAGCAGCAGCGCAAGGCCGATCTCGGCCAGCTCGCCGCGGTGATCGCGCACGAGGTCCGCAATCCGCTGGCGGGCATGCGGACGGCGATCTCGACGCTTCGGCGTTTCGGCGATCGGACATCGACGCGCGAGGAGACGCTCGGATTCCTGGATCGTGGCGTCGACGCGCTCGGACGGGTCGTGGACGCGACACTCGCCAGCTACCGCCCCCAGGCGGACTGGCGTCCGCTGACGCTCCGGGATTTCGACGATCTTCGCCTGCTGGTCGAGGCCGACAGCCGGGCGCGGAAAGTGAAGCTCGTTTTCGACGTTGCGCTGCCGGACACCCTGCCGGTTCCGGCGCTGGAGGTCAGGCAGGTGCTGCTCAACCTCCTGCTGAACGCGATACGGGCGACGCCGCAAGGCGGCCGGGTCGGGCTCTCGGCCCGCATCGAGCAGGCTTCGCTGCTGCTCGCGGTCTTCGATACCGGCGAGGGCATGCCGTCATCGCTGGCGCGCGCCTACGAGAAGGGCCCCGAGGAGCTCGAAGGGCCCGGTCTCGGCATCGGCATCGTGATCCGCCTCGTCGAGCGCCTGAACGGCCGGATCGCGATCGACGCGTCGCCGCAGACCGGCACCACGGTGACGCTGACGCTGCCGCTGGGAGCGGAGGAGCCTTCATCATGAGCGGCGATACCGTGATCCTCGTGGTCGAGGACGATCAGGTCCTGGGTGGCGCACTCGCGCAGCGCCTGAAGCTCGAGGGCTTCGAGCCTGTCTGGGCACAGGACATGGTCTCCGCGCTCGCGGCGATGCGGCGCCGCAGCCCGGCCTTCGTGCTGTGCGACATCCGCCTGCCGGACGGCTCCGGCGAGGACTTCTACCGCGAGGCACAGAGTTTTCTGGGCCTCACGCCGATCGTCTTCGCGACCGCCTATGGCGAGGTCGAGCAGGCGGTGCGTCTCGTCAAGGCCGGGGCCGACGACTATCTGACCAAGCCCTACGACGTCGACGATCTCGTCGGGCGCATTCGCGCCAGGCTGCGGCCGGTCGCAAAGAGCCGCCCGGCCGCAAGGCCGGTCGCTCCATCGGGTGCGATGACGGTGCTCGGCAGGCAGCTCGAACGCGCGGCGGGCTCCCGGTTGCCGGTGTTGATGACCGGCGAGACCGGCGTCGGCAAAGAGGTGGCGGCCCGGCGTCTGCACGAGGCGTCGGCCTGGTCGGCCGAGCCTTTCGTCGCCGTGAATTGCGGAGCGATCCCGAAAGACCTGCTCGAAAGCCAGTTCTTCGGCCATCGGCGGGGCGCCTTCACCGGGGCGTTGCAGGCCCATGTCGGGCATTTCGAGGAGGTCGGAGCCGGCACGCTCTTTCTCGACGAGATCGGGGAGCTCGACCTGCGGCTGCAGGCGGCGCTGCTGCGCGTGCTGCAGGACGGCCGGTACCGTCCTGTCGGCGCGGCGCAGGACGGCCAGTTCCGCGGCAGGATCGTCGCGGCCACCAATGCCGACCTCGAGCAGATGCGCCGGGACGGGCGATTTCGCGACGACCTGTTCTTTCGCCTCTCCGTGCTGACCTTCGCAATCCCGCCGCTGCGCGAACGGCTGAACGAGATCATGCCGCTCGCCATGCTTTTCCTCGACGAGTCGACGCAGGACGACGCGGGAGAGAAACAGCTCTCCGCAGAGGCAGACACCGCCCTGATGAGCCATGACTGGCCGGGCAATGTGCGCGAACTGCGCAACCGGATCGCCCGCGCCTGCGTCATGGCCGATGGCCCCGTCATCGGACCGGGCGACCTTTTTCCCGAGCGACGTCTCGCGGATGTCCCGAGACCCGACCTGTCCCGCGCGCGGGCCGCGGCGGACGCCGCCGAGATCGAGAAGGCCCTGGCGCAGGCGGGCGGGAATCTCGGGGAGGCCGCCAAGCTGCTCGGTATCTCCCGGACGACGCTTTGGAAACGGCGCTCGTCGGGTGGCGTGGACAGATAGCGTCAGTGTCGTTGGAAGCGGCGTTCCTGCCGAGATGAAGTCCTGTTTCAGCGGTAGGACGCGCTCCGGTGGGAACCGGCCGTGCGTCACCGGCCGATCGATGCGCGCTCGGGCCGCGCGATGGAGAGCCTGCGATAGGCGGGCCGCCGCAGGCGCAGAGTCGCGACCTGCCGGGGTTCAGTCGGAGCGCAGCCAGTAAGCTCGTCCCTCGATCAGGATCGTGTCAGGCGGCGTGCCCTTCGCAGTCTCGGGGACGGCAAGAAAGCGACGCTCCTCGCCTTGCGCGGTCGCGAGGACCAGAGCGAAGCCATCAATGCGATAGCGCGCGGTCGTCTCCGGCTGGCGGGCGCCGCTGACGATCATGTAGCTCGTGCCGACATTGCCGGCGACGAAGCCGTCCCGGCGATCGGTCGCGGTCCCGTCCGCAGAGAAGGTGATATGGCGCTCGCCTCTGGCCCCTCCGGCCGCGACGGTCAGATAGCGATAGCGGCCTTCGAGCCGGCGCGCCGTCAGCGGTCGCAACGCTTGTGCCTCGCCGAGCGCGATGGTTTCGCCCCGCTCGGCGCCACCTGTTGCCGTCAGGACGGTCCGCTCGCCCTGCCCGCGCCAGGTGAACCAGCGCTCGGGCTCGCGCCGGCGCGAGAGCGCCGCCGCGAAATCGCTGACGGGAAAGCCCCAGTCGTGGCGATAGGCAGTGCCGTCGCGCAGCAGCACGTACACGGCCTCGCCGCGGTCGACATAGCCATTGCCGAAGCCGTCCATCCGCGTCGCGAAGCTGGAGGCATAGAGGATCCTGTCGATCTCGCCCGGCGCGATGCCACGATCAGGACCGGCATTGGCTTCCTCGGCGGAGAGCGGCCGAGCGGTCAGGCCGGCCTCGTCGGGTACGTCGGCGAAGGGGCGGCCCGCCTCCTCGCGCGTCATCAGGCTGCAGCGGTCGAGCGTGACGCGGCCGCCGGCCGCATCGTCGAGCACGAGGCGCGGGCTGCCGGCCACGACCATGTCCCGGCCGCGCGACGCCACCATGCGTTCGGCAGCCGCGTCGTTTGCGAAGGACTGGCAGCGCGCTGCGAACAGCGACTGCCGGTCGCCCCGCCATTCGCGCAGCTCGCGCTCGCCGGTGACACGCCCGAACAGCAATTGCAGCCCCTCGGAGGCCAGCCAGCGCCCGGCATGGTCCTGCCGGGCGCGTCGCAGCGACGGCGAGCGACGCGCGCCCTCCCGACTGCCGATCTCGGCCATGGTCCGCTCCAGCCGGGCCGACAGCAGCGCGAGCCGCTGGATCTCGGCTGCCTCCAGGCTCTGCACGCGCGGCGGGGGCGGAGGCGGTGCGGCCGTGTCGACGCCGAGCCGGCGGGAGAGCGAGATCAGGCGGCGGACAGCGGATTTGACGTCGAACTGCTTACCGGCAAGCAGTTTCCCGAAATCGCGGCACTGGCCCGGCGATTTCTCGAGGTCCTCGACGATCAGCGCGGCCAGCTTACGGCTCTGCCCGTCGATCTGCGTCGCGATGTCGGGCGATCGCCGCACCAGCCCATCGAGCACACGCCGATAATCGTCGGTGAGGTTGTCGTGACGCCAGGCGGCCAGCGCATCCTTGCGCATCTGCGCACCGTCGGGCTCGCGACGGTCGCAGGCCTCGCCATAGAGCCGCGCCGCCTCGAACGCGCCGACAGCCTTGCCGAGATGGCCGACGAGCTCGTCGGCATCCTGTGCCGCAAGCGCCGTCGCCGACAGCGCGAGCAGACCCGCCGCGAGGCCTAGCCTCAGCGGCATGGCCCGACGATCCGGTCGACGCGGAGGACGGGCGCGGCGTCGGCTGTCGCGGGCCGGGCGATCGCCCCGACGATCTCGAGACAGGCCATGGCGTTCCAGGCCGACGAGATGCGCGACGCGTCGGCCGCCTTCGCCTGGAGATCCGGCAGACGTGTGCCGGCCCAATAGGGGCGAAGGAAATCCCGACCCGGCTGGTCGATCCGCACCACGCCCCGCCGCGGACAGGGATCCTTGACGCAGGCAATGCCGGTGGCGCCGATGGCGAGCCGCTCGCCGGGGCCATGCGTATCGCGTGCCGAAGCCGCGCCGGCCAGCATCGCCGCCAGCATACCGATCACCAGTCCCCGCCGCACCGGCATGGCGTCATCCTTCCCTGTTCGCGGCGCTCGCGGCCGTGCTTCCGCAGCCGACCCGCGTCTTTCCAAAGGGATGCGGCCGGCTGTGCGTGCGCAATCTGACCGGCGATCGTGATCGGGATATGGCGCCGGGGCCGCTGCCGCTCTAGCCTACCGCGCGGCCGCTCGCCCTGTTCAGGGCACGGGCGCCATGGCCAGGGCCGGTCCGGATCGCATCTGCACCCGATCCGGTCGCCGCCCTGTCGCCGTCATCGGATGCGACTGCGAGCGCGAGGCGGACGGAGGCGCCGCTCGTCGAAAGGGCTGAGGCATGGGCCGCAAGACAGCGATGATCATCGGCGCGCTGGGCCTGCTCGCCGCTCTCGGCGTCATCGTCGGCGAACCCGGCGCGCAGCGCGGCGCGACGCCGGTGCGACAGCCGGCTGAGCCCGGTGCGATCCCGCCGGCCGCAGCGGACGGGACGACGGCGCTCGAACAGGCGATCATCGACGACAGCTACAGCACCTTTCTCGACCTGCTGCGCCGCGGCGCCGACCCGAATGCGGTGAGGCGCGACGGTTCGACTGCGATCCATCTCGCCGCCCAGCATCGCAACCAGCGCTATCTCGAGCGGCTGCTCGACCATGGCGGCAATCCCGACAGCGTGGCGCGCCGGCTCAAACGGACGCCGATCTTCAACGCGCTCGACAGCCGGCGGCCGGACAATCGCGACCTGCTGATCGCACGCGGGGCGAATATCGAGCATGCTGACAGCATGGGCAGCCGGCCGCTGGCGCATGCCGCGGCTATCAACGATTTCGGCAGCGTCTGGCGGCTGTTGCAGGCCGGCGCGGATCCGACGGCGACGAACAATCTCGGTACGACGTTCCAGTCCTCCTTCTTCCGAACCGACCCGGCGATCATGTCCTGGGAGGCGCTGAGACTGCGCCGGAAGGTTGTCGATCTCCTCGAAGCGCGCGGCATCCCGCTCGATCCCAAGGCCAAGCGCACTCCCTGACACGCCCCGACACCGGAACAACCCGCGCCGGGTGGCGTTAGGGAAGCTGGACCGGTCGTCGCTGTCGGGGTGGGAGGGTCAGGATTGGTGAGGTCTGCCGGCATTCCCTATTGCGGGTGGCCACCCACGCCCGCGGAACTCGCGGGCAGCTGGAACCTCGACCCCAACCTGCTCGCAGCACTCGGCCTCGCTGCCCTCGCCGGGGCGATGTTCGGCGGCGGACGCCGTCTCGCCTGGCTCGCCGGCATCGCTGTCCTCGCCATTGTCTTCGTCTCGCCGCTATGCGCGCTGGCCTCGGCCCTGTTTGCCGCGCGCGGCCTGCATCACCTGATCGTTGCCGCGATCGTGGCCCCGCTTCTGGCGATCGCCCTGCCCGCGCCGCGCGCGACCACCACCGTGCCTGCGCTGGCCATATCGAGCGCGGCACTCTGGCTCTGGCACTGGCCGGCGCTCTATACGGCCGCCTATTACGAGACGACGGTCTACTGGCTGATGCAGCTTGCCCTGCTCGCGAGCTTCGTCTGGTTCTGGCGCGCCGTGCTGTCGCTGCGCGTGCCGGCCATCCCCGCTCTGCTCGCCATCGGGGCCGGCGCCGGCCAGATGGGGCTGCTCGGCGCTCTCCTGACTCTGGCTCCTCGCCCGCTCTACGAGCCGCATGCGCTGGCGCCGCTGCTCTGGGGCCTCGATCCGTTGCAGGATCAGCAACTGGCCGGCCTGCTGATGTGGGTGCCGGCCTTCTTCGTCTATGGCGGCTTCGCCCTCCTTGCCGCGCGCCGGATCGACCGGACCGCCTTCGGATGATCACCGGGCTGAAATTTCTGCACATCGCCGCGCTCTCGGTCTGGTGCGCGGGCCTCCTGCTTCTGCCGATCCTGCTGGCGCGCGCCGACAATCCCGTCCGGCCGGGCGAAGCCGCGCGCATGCGCGTCTTCGCGCATTACGCCTATAATTTCTGCGTCAGTCCGGCGGCGGTGATCGCGACCACGGCCGGCGGCGCGCTGCTGTTCGGCCGCTGGCTGTTCGAGCCGTGGATGCTCCTGAAGCTGGCCGAGATCGGCGCGCTGGTCGTCCTGCACACCTATCTCGGACATTGCGTCACCCGCCTCGGCGAGGAGGGCTATGTCCGCCCCGTCGTGCCGCCGGCCGCCCTCCTCCTCGCCGGGCTGGCCGTGATGACCGCGATCCTCGTCACCGTCCTGGCCAAGCCGCATCTCGACGCTGCGATGATGCCCGATTGGCTGCGCCAGCCCCTCAACCGTCAGCTCCTGCTGTCGCCGGCGCCGAGCCGGTAATCGAAGACGAGCTTCCCGCCATGCCAGCCCGTCAGCCCCGTGAAGCCCGCGCAGAGCAGCGAGAGCAGCAAGCCGAAGGGCAGCACGGCCGCCTCGTAGCCGCCGAGCCGCAGGCCGTAATTGGCGCCGAGCATGGTCAGCAGCGCCACCGCGATGACGAAATGCGTCCAGCTCGGCGGGCGGGCCCGGATGCCGGGCACCAGCAACAGCTCCACCGTGCCCGAAATGCCGGCGAGCAGGCCGATCAGGAACGCCGCGCCGATCGCCCAGAGCGCGACGCGCGCCCAGAACACGTCGCCCGTCCACCAGTAGAACAGGTCGGCGCCGAGCGTGCAGAAGGTCAGCGAGACCGGGAAGGCGACCAGCATGGCGTGGATCGGATGGCCAGCGACCGCGACCCGGGTCTCGGTGTCGCTGAACACCGTGTCGGCGTGGAGCGGGTCGAGATCGTCCTCGCGGCGCTGCGGCGCCGTATCGCCGCTCACAAGCTCGCTCCCCTGCTGGCCGTGACGCTGATCGCCGGCGGCTGCTCGGGGCCGCTCTCGGCGCTCGATCCGGCAGGGCCGGCGGCGGCGAGCATCCTCACCCTGATGTCGGTGCTGCTCGGGCTGGCGGCTGTGTCCTTCGTCGTCATCTTCGGGATCTTCCTCCTGGCGTTGCGCCGCAATCGCAGCCGCGAGGCGTCTCTGCGCCTGTTCATGATCGGCGGGGGGCTGGCCTTCCCGCTCGTCCTGCTGACCGTCGCCACCGTCTATGCCGTTGTGCTCGGCGAGCGGATCGTCGGCGCCCGCACCGACGCCGACCTCACCGTCGAGGCGACGGCGCAGCAATGGCGCTGGCAGTTTACCCGCCAGACGGCGGGAGGTTCCGCCAGCCGAACCGGTATCCTCGACATCCCCGCCGGGCGGACCATCGAGGTGCGCGTGGCGAGCACCGACGTGATCCACAGCTTCTGGGTGCCGCGGCTCGGCGGAAAGATCGACGCCATCCCCGGCACGGTCAACCGCATCCTGATCCGGGCCGACGTGCCGGGGCGCTATGGCGGGGTCTGCGCCGAGTTCTGCGGCACCGGCCATACGGGCATGGATTTCACGGTGGTGGCCCACGACGCCGACGCCTGGGCGCGGATCGAAAACGGGGGCGAGCCATGAGCGCGCTGAAGCTGCATGGCGAGCTCGACGTGATCTGGCGGCCCGAGCGCGGCTGGCGCGGCGTGCTGACCAACGTCAACCACAGCGATCTCGGCATCCGCTTCATGGTCGCGGCCGGGGTCTACTTCGCCATCGGCGGGGTGCTGGCCATGCTGATCCGGGCGCAGCTGGCGACGCCGCGCTCGGCCTTCGTCGGGCCGGAGATCTACAACCAGCTGTTCACGATGCATGGCAGCCTGATGATGTTCATGTTCGCCATCCCCTTCTTCGAGGGGCTGGCGATGTACATGCTGCCGAAGCTGCTCGGCGCGCGCGATCTCGCCTTCCCGCGCCTCTCCGCCTTCGGCTGGTGGTGCTACCTCTTCGGCGGCTTCATCCTGCTCACGGCGATGGCGCTCGGCCTGGCGCCGGATGGCGGCTGGTTCATGTACACGCCGCTGGCCTCGAAGACCTACACGCCCGGCATCAATGCCGATGTCTGGCTGCTCGGCGTCACATTCGTCGAGGTCTCGGCCGTCTGCGCCTCGATCGAGATCACCGTCACCGTGCTGAAGCTGCGCGCGCCCGGCATGTCGCTCGGCCGCATGCCGATCTTCGCCTGGTACATCCTGGTGACGGCGCTGATGATGGTGGTCGGCTTTCCGCCTCTGATCCTGGCCTCGACGCTGCTGGAGATCGAGCGCGCCTTCGGCTGGCCGTTCTTCGATCCCGAGCGCGGCGGCAATCCGCTGCTCTGGCAGCACCTGTTCTGGCTGTTCGGCCATCCCGAGGTCTACATCATCTTCCTGCCGGCCGCCGGCGTGGTCTCGACCGTGCTGCCCGTGATGGTCCGCCAGGCGCTGCTCGGCTATGGCTGGGTTGTCGGCTCGATCCTGGTGCTGGGCTTCTTCAGCTTCGGATTGTGGGTGCACCACATGTTCGCGACCGGCATCCCACATCTGGCGCTGGCGCTGTTCTCGGCCGCCTCGGCGCTGGTCGCGGTGCCGACCGTCGTACAGCTCTTCGCCTGGCTCGCCACCATGTGGGCGGGCCGGCCGCAGATGCGCCTGCCGATGCTCTACATCGCCGGATTCTTCTTCAACTTCCTGCTCGGCGGGCTGACCGGCGTGATGCTGGCCATGGTGCCGTTCAACTGGCAGGTGCACGACACCGCCTTCGTCACCGCGCATCTGCACTATGTGCTGATCGGCGGCTTCATCTTCCCGATGCTGGCGGGGGTCTATTACTGGCTGCCGCGGCTCTCGGGACGGCGGACGCATCCGCTGCTCGGCAAGCTCGCCTTCTGGCTGATCTTCACAGGCTTCAACGCCACCTTCCTGGTGATGCATCTCACCGGCCTGCTCGGCATGCCGCGGCGCGTCTATGGCTATCCCGGGGGGCTGGGCTGGGACTGGCCGAACCTGATCTCCTCCGTCGGCTCCTTCGTGATGACCTTCGGCTTCGCCACGCTGGTGATCGACATCGGCCTGGCGCTCGCCTTCGGCCGGCGCTCGTCGCGCAATCCCTGGCGGGCGAGCACACTGGAATGGGCGCTGCCGATGCCGGCGCCGGCCTACAACCTCGCCAGCCTGCCGCATGTCACCTCGCGCGATCCGCTCGACCGCCGCCACGCGCTGGCGCAGAGCCTCGCCCGCGGCGAAGGCTATCTCGGGCGCAGCCGCGACGGTCTGCGCGAGACCATCGGCGTCGAGATGGCGAGCGGCGCCGCGAGCGAGATCGTCATCCTGCCGGGCAATTCCTGGCTGCCGGTCGTCACCGCGCTGGCGCTCGGTGGCTTCTTCCTTGCCTTGCTGTTCGGCGTCTACTGGCTGGCACCCGTCGCGCTGGTGATCGTCGGCGCGCTGGCCTGGCGCTGGGCGGTGACGCTGGGCGCCGACCGGGACCTCGGCGCTCTGCCGATCGGGCGCGGCGAGGCGGTGCCGCCGCATCACGAGGCGAAGGAGGCGCCCGGCTGGTGGGGCAGCATCTTCGCCTTGGTGACAGACGCCACCTTCTTCGCCTCGCTGCTGTTCGGCTACGCCTTCCTGGCGGCGATCGGACCGGGCTGGCCGCCGCCGCGGCTGGTGGAGCCCTCGCTCGGCGCAAGCGCGATCCTCGCGAGCGCGGCGCTGGTGGCCTTGCTGGCGGAGCGCGCCGGGTTCGCGGCCGCGGGGCGAGGCGAACGCGAGGCCGCGACACGGGCCTATCGCGTTGCCTGCGCTGCCCTGCTGGCCTGCGCCGGCGCGCTGCTCGTCTTCGGCCTGCTCGGCCTGCCCTCCCCGCGCCAGCACGCCTATGGCGCCGTGACCTGGGTGATGCTCGGCTACGGCCTCGTCCATGGCGCGATCGCGCTCGCTATGCTGGCCTTCGTCGCGCGCCGGATCGGCACCGGCTTCGTCTCGCCGGCGCGGATGCTGGAGCCGCGCGTCGTGCGGCTGTGGCTGCACTACACGCTCGCCGCGATGCTGCTGGTCCTCGTCGCGATCGCCCTGCCCGGAGCCGCATCATGGCGCTGGTGATGCGCCTGATGGTGGCGCTGCTGCTCTGGGCCGCCGGGTTCTCGGCGCTCTACGCCGTCCACGGCCTCGGTTGCGGGCTCGGCTGGGGCGACCGGCCGGCCCTGCCGCCCTTCACCCTCCTGAATCTCGTTCTGGTCCCGCTCTGGCTGCTGTTTCTCGCCCTGGCGCTGCTTCTGCTGCGGCGCGAGGCCCGCCGGCGCGATCTCGACAGCCGGCCGGCGATTCGCCGGGCGACACTCGCAGCCGGCTGGGCAGGCCTCCTCGGGCTCGTCTTCATGGGCGCACCGGTTCTGCTGCCGGCCCACTGCCTCTAGCCGCGAAAGCCCGCCGAAACGGGCGATGCGACACATCATCCCCCTACGGAACCATAGCGGCGCCGGTCGATTGGATTTCTCGACGGTTTCATTCGAGGAGGACGGCATGACCCGGCGCGCACGCTACAGGCCATACGAGCAGCCCACCGGCGGATGGGGCTCGGTCAAATCGCTGGCCAGGCATGCGACCCGGCAGCGCGCTCTGAGCACCGCGCCCGGCCTGCTCAAGGATCACAACAAGCCCGGCGGCTATGCCTGTACCAGCTGTGCCTGGGCCAAGCCCGGCGAACCGCATGCGGCGGAATTCTGCGAGAACGGCGCCAAGGCGACCTTCTGGGACAGGACGGCACGGCGGACGACGCCCGACTTCTTCGCGCAGCATACGGTCAGCGAGCTGCGCGGCTGGTCGGACTTCGCGCTGGAGGATGCCGGACGGCTGACGCATCCGATGCGCTACGACGCCGGCAGCGATCGCTATGTCGTAGTGTCCTGGGAGGAGGCCTTCGCCGATATCGGCAATCGGCTCAAGGGCTACGATCCGAAGCGGACGGTGTTCTACGCCTCTGGCCGGGCCTCGCTGGAAACCTCCTACATGTACCAGCTGTTCGCCCGGCTCTACGGTCACAACAACCTGCCCGACAGCTCCAACATGTGCCACGAGACCACCTCCGTGGCGCTGCCGCAGAGCATCGGCACCCCGGTCGGGACGGTGCTGCTCGAAGACTTCGCGAAATGCGACTGCATCCTCTCCTTCGGCCAGAATGTCGGGACCAACGCGCCGCGGCTGCTGCATTCGCTGCAGGAGGTGCGGGAGCGCGACGCGCCGATCGTCGTGTTCAACCCGCTGCGCGAGCGTGGCTGGGAGAGCTTCGTCAATCCGCAGCGTCCCGGCCAGATGCTGACCAACGCGCCGACCGAGCTGGCGACGCAATATCATCAGCTGCGCGCAGGCGGCGACATCGCCGCGATGCTCGGCATGGGCAAGGCGCTGCTCGCGCTCGACGAGGAAGCCAGGGCTGCCGGACGGGCGCGTGTGCTCGACGAGGCCTTCATCGCCGAGCACACGCAGGATTTCGCGGCGCTGGAAGCGAAGCTGCGCGCGGTGAGCTGGGCCGAGATCGTCGAGGCCTCCGGGCTGCCGCGCGCCGCGATCGAGGCGGCGGCCACCACCTTCGCCAAGGCGAACGCCGTGATCGCGATCTACGGCATGGGCCTGACCCAGCATCGCCACGGGGTCGAGAGCGTGCAGATGCTGGTCAACCTGCTGCTGATGCGCGGGCAGATCGGCAAGCCCGGCGCCGGCATCTGCCCGGTGCGCGGCCATTCCAACGTCCAGGGCCAGCGCACGGTCGGCATCGCCGAGAAGGTGGAGCTTGTGCCGCTCGACCGCATGGCCGAGCAGTTCGGTTTCACGCCGCCGCGCGAGGATGGGATGGCGACCGTCGACGCCTGCGAGGCGGTGGTCGCCGGCGAGGTCCAGGCCTTCATCGGGCTCGGCGGGAATTTCATCCGGGCAATTCCTGAGCGCGAGCTGATGGAGGCGAAATGGGGCGGCATCGACCTCTCCGTGCAGATTGCCACCAAGCTGAACCGCTGCCACCTCTTCACCGGCAAGACCAGCTATCTGCTGCCGACGCTGGTGCGCTCGGAGATCGACGAGCAGGCCGGCGGGCCGCAGATCGTCACCGTCGAGGATTCGACGACCTGCATCCACGCCTCGCGCGGCGTCTGGGCGCCGGCGGCCGACACGCTGCTCTCGGAACCGGCGATCGTGGCCGGGATGGCGAAGGCCACGCTGCCGCCCAATCCCAAGGTGCCCTGGGACGACTGGGTCGCCGATTACGGGCTGGTGCGCGACGCGATCGAGGCCACCTTCCCCGACCAGTTCAGCCGCTTCAACCAGCGGCTCGACATCCCCGGCGGCTTTCCGCGTCCTGTGGCCGCGCGCGACCGGATCTGGGAGACCGACAGCGGCAAGGCCAATTTCCTGGTGCCGAAGGCGCTGTCGGCGAGCTTCGACGACGGCAGCGACCCGACCGTGCTGCGCTTGATGACGCTGCGCTCCAACGACCAGTTCAACACCACCGTCTACGGCTATGACGACCGGCTGCGCGGCATCCACGGCTCGCGGATGATCGTGATGATGAATCGCGACGACCGCATCCGCTTCGGCATTCCCGAGAAGGGCCGCGTCAGGATGACCACCGCGGTCGATGACGGCATCCGGCGCAGCATGGGCGGGTTCGAGGTCATCGACTACGACGTGCCTGCCGGCACCTGCGCCGCCTATTTCCCCGAATGCAACGCGCTGATCCCGCTCTGGCACCATGCGCAGGAGAGCAAGACGCCCGCCGCAAAATCGGTCCCGATCCGGGTGGAGGCGGAATGAGCGACTCAGCGACCATGCCGGCACCGCCCGGGCTGCATGCCACCGTCTTCGCGGCGCTGGCCGAGAAGGCCGCGCTGCCGCTGCGCCCCATGCTGGTGCTCGGCGTGCTGGCCGGGCTCTATATCGGCTTCGGCGGCCTGTTCGCCACCATCGCGCTGACCGGGGCCGAGGCCCTGCCCCACGGCGTCGGACAGGTGATGGCGGGCCTCGTCTTCGCGACGGGGCTGGCGCTGGTGATGATCGCCGGTGCGGAACTCTTCACCGGCAACACGATGATGACCGGCGCCGTGCTCGCAGGGCAGATCCCTGCCGGGCAAGCAGCCAGGGCGCTTTCGCTGGTCTTCCTCGCCAATTTCGCCGGCGCGCTGTTGCTGGCCGTCCTGGTCTGGGGCGCCGGCGTGCACGACGCGGCCGAGGGCGCGGTCGGGCGTGCCGCGGTGGCGCTCGCGCAGGGCAAGATGGAGGCAGGCTTCCTCGCCACGCTGGCCAGCGGCATCCTCGCCAACATGCTGGTCTGCCTCGCCGTCTGGTCGGCCTATGCCGGACAGACCGTGACGCAGAAGCTCGCCGGGCTGACCTTGCCGGTCGCCGCCTTCGTCGCGGCCGGGCTCGAGCACTCCATCGCGAACATGTACCTGCTGCCCTATGGCTGGCTCGTCGCCGCGACCATGGACGGCGAGGCGCCGCTCGCGCTCTCCGGCATCGCCGGCAATCTCGTGCCGGCGACGATCGGCAACCTCATCGGCGGCTGCGTCGTGGCGATCGCCTATTGGCTGGCCTTCGCCGAACCGGACGAGAGCGGAGCGGAAGCGTGATGACGGCTATGCTTCATCCCGCTCCCGCCTGCCAGCCGGTCGCGAGCACGCGCTGGCGCTATGCCGACGAGGCCGTGCTGGCGCGCGATACCGAGGTCGCTGTCGAATGGCCGGTCAATATCCGCTACGGGCCGCTGCCCTATGCCGTGATGATGGCGACGCCGCTCGACCTGGAGGACTTCGTCACCGGCTTCAGCCTGACCGAAGGGGTGATCGAACGCCAGGACGACATCCGCGGCATCCGCATCGTGCCGGAGGCCGAGGCGACGACGGTCGAGGTGACGCTCGCTCCCGCCCGGTTGCGCGCGCATCTCGGCCGGCGCCGCAGCCTGGCGGGCCGGACATCCTGTGGCGCCTGCGGCGTCGAGGATGCGGCGCAACTGCCTCGCGCCGCCACGGCGCGTGCCATGCCGGTCGCGATCGATGCGGCCTCCGTCGCAGCCGGCGTCGCGGCGCTACGCGGCTGGCAGCCGCTGCACGCCCGGACCCGCTCTGTCCACGGCGCCGCCTGGTGCGACCTCACCGGGCGCATCCTGCTGGCACGAGAAGATGTCGGCCGGCACAACGCCCTCGACAAGCTCGCCGGCGCCGTGCTGCGGGCCAGGCTCGCCGCTGCGGACGGCTTCGTCGTGGTGACCAGCCGTGCCTCCTACGAGATGGTCGAGAAGACCGCGATCCTCGGCGCGCCTGCACTCGTCTCGGTCTCGGCGCCGACCTCCCTCGCGGTGACGCGGGCCAGGGCGAGCGGGCTCACCCTCGTCTCGGTCGCGCGCGACGAGGGCTGCGAGGTCTTTGCGGGCCGCCTGCGCGGCTGAGGAGCCCGCCGACGGCGCCTCAGTGGCCCGAGAGCGCCGCGCCGCCTGCCTTGTCGTGCACCGCGAGCCGATCGACCATCGTCGCGGTGGCCAGGTTCATGCCGACGATCTCGACCGGGATGGCGTGATGGCGAAACTTCAGCACGACACGGTCGAGCGCATTGATCGCCGTGATGTCCCAGAAATGCGCTTCGCCGAGATCGATCGCCACCTTCTCGAGCCCGTCCTCGCGGAAGTCGAAGGCGGCGTGGAAGGCTTCCGCCGTGGCGAAGAAGATCTGCCCGCCGACGCGATAGGTCCGCGTGCCGCCCTCGCGCGCGGATGTGACGGCGAAGAAGCGGGTGACCTTGTGGGCGAAGAACAGCCCGCTCAGCACCACGCCGAAGAGCACGCCCTTGGCGAGGTCATGGGTGGCGACGACGACCGCGACGGTGCCGAGCATGACGACGCTTGAGCTCTTCGGATGGATCAGCAGCGAGCGGATCGAGCGCCACTGGAAGGTGTTGATCGAGACCATGATCATCACCGCGACGAGCGCCGCCATTGGAATGCGCGCGACATAGGGACCGAGCACCACGATCAGGAAGAGCAGGAAGCCGCCGGCCCAGAAGGTCGAGAGGCGCCCGCGCCCGCCGGAGGAAACGTTGATGACCGACTGGCCGATCATCGCGCAGCCAGCCATGCCGCCGAAGCAGCCGGAGACGATGTTGGCGAGCCCCTGCCCGGCGCATTCGCGGTTCTTGTCGGAGGTGGTGTCGGTCATCTCGTCGACGATCGCCGCCGTCATCAGACTTTCGAGCAGGCCGACCATGGCGAGCGTCAGCGCATAGGGCGTGATAATCGCCAGCGTCTCCAGCGTCAGCGGGATTTGCGGCAGCGCGAAGACCGGCAATTCGCTCGGCAGCGCGCCCATGTCGCCGACGGTGCGGATATCGAAGCCGAAATAGATCGCGATGCCGGTCAGCAGCACGATGGTGACGAGCGGCGAGGGAATCGCGGTGGTCAGGCGCGGCAGCAGGTAAATGATGGCGAGCCCGGCGGCCGTCATCGCGTAAACGGTGGAACCGCGGCCGATCAGCTCCGGCATCTGCGCCAGGAAGATCAGGATCGCCAGCGCGTTGACGAAGCCGGTGACCACGGAGCGCGAGACGAAGCGCATCAGGTTGCCGAGCCTCAGCAGGCTGGCGACGATCTGGAACACGCCGGTCAGCAGCGTGGCGGCGAGCAGGTACTGCAGGCCGTGCTCCTTCACCAGCGTGGTCATCACCAGAGCCATGGCGCCGGTCGCGGCCGAGATCATGGCCGGGCGGCCGCCGGCGATGGCCGTGATCACCGCGATGCAGAAGGAGGCGTAAAGGCCGACCTTGGGGTCGACGCCGGCGATGATCGAGAAGGCGATGGCCTCGGGGATCAGCGCGAGCGCGACGACCGTCCCGGCGAGGAGTTCGCGCGTGACGTTGGGGGCCCATTCGGCCCGGAGACGAGAGAGGTTCATGGCACGGCATTCCTGGCCCTGACGGCGCAGCCGAGGGCGATCGATATCGGCCGCATGGGGCGGCAGCGAACGGAGGAAGAGGCCGGCGCCTAAGGCGGAGTCGGGCGCGTGCGGAAGAACCTGATGAGCGCGATCATGCGCCGATGCCTAGCAGAAGCCTGCCGCACCGCAATCTTCGCCGGCGCGCAGCCGGCATGCGTCGGGGCGGCCGGGCCTTCGCTCCGGCCGCCAAGCACCCGATCAGGCGCTGCGCACGCATTCCTGGATGAGCCGGGCGACCAGGGCCGGCGCCTCGACATGCGGCATGTGGCCGATGCCGGCGAGCTGATGGCGGGCCGCCTGCCCGGGCAGGCGCTCCTGATGCCGCGCTGGTACGATGCGGTCCTCGCGGCCCCAGATCACCCGCAGCGGACCCGGGAAGCGCTCGATGGCATCGGCGACCGACACGGCCTGCGCGCCATCGGGAAACAGCCGCCGCGCGATCGCCGCCTGCGCCGGCTCGACCGGCTGCTGCGCGCGCTCGCGCAATACGGCCTGCGCATAGCCGCGCGGCAGGCTGGCCCGGTCGGCGACGAGGCGCTCCAGCCAGGCCGTCAGCCCGTCCGACGTGCGAGCGGCGAGGAAGCCCGAGAGGAAGTCGCCGTCGATCTCCGGGCCGAGACCGGCCGGTGCGATCAGCGTCAGCGAGCGCACCCGCACCGAGAGATTGCCCGAGACAAGCGCTGCGACCGCGCCGCCGAGCGAATGGCCGACGAGATCGCATTCGCGCGCGCCCGTCGCCTCGATCTGGGACAGGATGCTGTCGGCCAGCGCGTCAAGCGACGGCTCGGCCAGAGCGGCCGCCCGGCCATGGCCGGGCAGTTCCGGCGTCAGGATCGGCTGGGCGCCGGCGAGGCGCGGGCGCACCGCGTTCCAGGCGGCGGCATTGGCGCCGAAGCCGTGGACGAGGACCAGCGGCACCGCCTGCGAGGCGACTGGCTGCGGCGCAAGCGCCGCCGGCGCGGCCACGGCCTCTGCCGCAGCGGGGATCGCTCCAGGATGAGCCCGTAGCGCCGCCTCGACGTCGCGGCTCTTGATGCGTCCGCCCGGCCCGGTTCCGGTCAGCGAAAACGGGTCGATGCCGGCCTGCCGGGCGATGCGGCGTGCCAGCGGCGAGATGCTGACCCGCGGAGCCGCAGGCTGCGCCGCGGGCGCGGCGGCGGGTGCGGGTGCGGCCGGCACGGCTTCCGCGACCGGCTGCGGCGCCGATGCGGGCGCGGCGACGCCGTCGCCGACCCGGCCCAGCACCGCGCCGATGCCGACCTCGGAGCCGACCGGGCTCAGGATCTCGAGGAGCACGCCATCGGCGCCCGCCTCGATCTCGGTGGCGGCCTTGGCGGTCTCGACCACGACGACGATGTCGCCGGCCTTCACCGTGTCGCCGAGCTTCGCCTCCCAGGAGACGACCGTGGCGCTCTCCATGTATTCGCCGGCGCCACCGGCGAGCGTGATGTCGTGGGCCATGCTGCGATCCTCAGGCCAGGGCCCGGCGCGCCGCCGCAGCGATCTTAGCGGCATCGGGCAGCACCGTCGTTTCGAGCGGCTCGCTATAGGGGATCGGGATGTCGTGCGTGGCGACGCGCTCGACCGGTGCGTCGAGCTCGTCGAAGGCCGTCTCCATGATGGTGGCGCTGAGCTCGGCCGCATAGCCGCAGAAACGCCAGCCCTCGTTGACCACCACGGCATGGTGCGTCTTGGCGATCGAGGCGCGGATCGTGTCGCGGTCGAGCGGGCGCAGGGTGCGCAGGTCGACGACCTCGGCCGAGATGCCCTCCTTCGCCAGCTCGTCTGCCGCCTTCAGGGCGTCGACCACCATCTTGGACGAGGCGATGATCGAGACGTCGCTGCCCTTGCGCGCGATGCGTGCCTTGCCGATCTCGACGAGATGGTCGCCGTCCGGCACCTCGTCGCGGCTGTTGTAGAGCAGCTTGTGCTCGAGAAAGACCACCGGATGGTCGTCGCGGATCGCCGCCTTGAGCAGGCCCTTCGCGTCGGCGGCCGTGGCGGGCGCCACCACCTTGATGCCCGGGATATGGGCGACCAGCGCGTCGAGGCTCTTGGAGTGCTGGGCGCCCGCCCCCGCGCCGCCGCCGCCCTGGGTGCGCAGCACGAAGGGCATCGTGACCTGCCCGTTCCAGATGTAATTGTAGATCGAGGCCTGGTTCATCAGCGCATCGACGCTGAGCGGCAGGAAGTCGGCATACATGATCTCGAGCACCGGGCGGGTGCCGGCCATTGCCGCCGTCACGGCCATGGCCGTCAGGGTCTGCTCGGAGATCGGCGTGTCGCGCACGCGCTCGGGGCCGAACTCCTCCATCAGGTCCTTCGAGACCTTGAACACGCCGCCATAGACCGCGATGTCCTCGCCCATCAGCCAAACGGTCGGGTCGCGCTGCATCTCCTCGCGCAGGGCCGCCCGCAGCGCCTCGGCATAACGCATCATCGCCATGATCAGGCTCCCGCCACGGTGTAGGGCGCGCTCGGCGCATGGTCGGCGAAGGTCGGCATCGGATCGGAGAGCGCACGCGCGATCGCGGTATCGACCTCCTCGCGCGCCGCGGCCATCACCGCGTCGAGGCGGTCTGCGGCGACGCTGTCGGCCAGCATGGCGCGGGCACGCAGGATCGGGTCGCGCTCGCGCCAGGCGGCGAGGTCCTCGTCCTTCTGGTAGCCGCCGACATCGCTCGTCGAGAAGCCGACCATGCGGTAGGTTTTCGCCTCGACCAGCGAGGGGCCCTCGCCCCGGCGGGCTCGGTCGACCGCGACGCCGACGGCACGGTGCACCGCCACCACATCGTTTCCGTCGACGATCTCGCCCGGCATGCCGTAGCCCGCCGCGCGGACGGAGAGATCGGGAACCGATGACTGCGTCGAGTGATGCGCGGTCAGCCCGTACTGGTTGTGCTCCAGCACGAAGACCACCGGCAGCTTCCACAAGGCGGCGATGTTCATCGATTCGTGGCAGATGCCGGTCTGCGCCGCCCCGTCGCCGAAGATGCACATGGCGACGCGCTGGCCGCCATCGGCCCGGTTCTTCATCTGGAGCGTCATCGCGAAGCCGGTCGCGGCGGGAATGCCGCCGCCGACGATGGCGTTGCCGCCGAGCAGCCCCTTGGCGGCGTCGGCGATCAGCATGTGCCCGGCCCGGCCGCCGCAGGCGCCGGTCTCGCGCCCGAGGATCTCGGCGACGATCGGATGCAGTCCGACACCCTTGCCGACATAGTGCGCATGCCCGCGATGGGTGCTGGTCAGCAGGTCCTCGTCGTCGAGCAGCGCGGCCGCGCCGATGCCGACCGCCTCCTGCCCGTCGCAGCGATGGATCGGCCCGCGCGTCTTGCCGGCCTTGTGCAGCTCGCCGAGGCGCTCTTCGAGATGGCGCACCGCCACCATGCGCCCCAGCATGTCGAGCTGCTCCTCGACAGTCGGTGAGTTTCTCATCGTCGAAGCCTTCTCCCTCGCCGCGCATCCCGTCCGGCGCGGGCCTCGCCAGGCGCCCGCGTCTTTCGCTGCGATGGCACCTAGCGCGCCCTTCACCAACGCGCTATAAGTGTCTACACAAGATAATGCAGTCTTGCAACGAAGCCTGGGGCCGCCCGGCTCGACCCGCCGCCGCAGGCCCGTTCGACGGGCCCGAGGCTGGCGCCGGCGACGACGGACGAACGCCGGCCGGGCGCCGGAACATGGAGACGGACGATGATCTTCGACCACCGCGTCTATACGGCCCGCCCGAACCGCCTGAACGAGTTCCTGAAGCTGTACGAGGATGTCGGCCTGCCTATGCAGCGCCAGTACCTCGGCGAGCCCTTCGGCTTCTTCCAGACCCATATCGGCGAGCTGAGCCGGGTCGTGCATCTGTGGAAATACGACAGCCTGGCCGACCGCGAGGCGCGTCGCGATGCGATGGAGGCCGATCCGAACTGGCAGGACTATCGCCGGCAGGTGGTGGCGGCCGATCCGCTGCTCGACATGCGCAACCAGATCCTGAAGCCGGTCTCGTTCTTCAATCCCAAGATCTGACCAGCCGCGCCGGACAGTCCCATGAAACTCGACCTCATCGTCGGCGAGGATCGCTGGCGCATCGCCTGCGATACGGCGCGCGCCCCGCGCACCTTCAAGGCCCTCGCGGCGACGCTTCCCACGCCGCTGCAACTGCACACGCCGAAGATCGCCGGCCAGCACATCTACTGGCATGCACCCTTCGTCGAAGACGCGGAAGGCGGTGTCGACGTGATGGAGGCGCAGCCCGGCGCCTTCCTGTACTGGCCGGCGCGGCAGTTCCTCGAGCTGATCTTCGCGCCTCTCCAGGCCGAGACGGCCGAGGTGACGCTGCTCGGCCATATCGAGGGCGGGCTTCCGGCGCTCCAGGCGCTGGGCGCGCGGCTGCGCGAGCAGCATGGCCGGCGGGCCTTCGACGGCAGCCTCGTGCCCGTCGATCCCGCCGACGCCACGGAGCCACCGGAGCCGCGCGTGCCCGCGGCGCTCGTCGCGCTGCGGCAGGCGGTCTGGGCCCGGTCACCGGCGGATCTCGAGCGGCTGCTCGCCTCGCGGGCGACCATGCACCCGTCCGGCCCGCTCTTCCTGGCCGAGTCGGAAGCGCGCATCCTGCACGAACTGCTGTGGTGGGTGCGCAGCGGGCTCTGCAGCGAGGACCCGGCGATTTCGCGCCGCATCGCCGCCGTCGCCTGCAACAAGGCGGCGACGCGCCTGCGCGACTTCTGCCATCTCGGCGACAGCGCGGCGACGCTCTTCGCGCTGGAGGCCGCCTTCGGCCATGCCGACATCCCGCTCGCGGCGCTCGTCGACGAAGCGATCCTCTGCGCCGGGCGCCTCGCCGCCTGGATCGACCTGTGCATCCCGTGGTCGGCGGTCAACGACGCCGTGCGCGGTGCGCTCGACGAGGCCGACGGGCGATGACCGGCGGCCTCGCCCCGCTGCCTGATGGCGGCTCGCTCGCCTATACGGTGCGCGGCGACGGCCCGCCGCTGGTGCTGATCTCGGGGCTCGGCGGCCTCGCCTCCTTCTGGGCAGCCTTCGGCGAGGTCTGCGCCGCGCATTTCACCGTGGTGACTTACGACCATCGCGGCGTCGGCGGCTCCTCGGCGCTGGCCGGAGACACCTCGATCGCGGCGATGCGGGACGACCTGCTCGCCCTGCTCGACCATCTCGGCATCGGCGCGACCGCCATGCTCGGGCATTCGACCGGCGGGGCCATCGCCCAGTCGGTCGCCCTCGCGGCGCCCGAGCGCCTGACGCGGCTCGTGCTTTCGGCGACCTTCGCGACGCCCTGCGCCTATATGCGCCGGCTCTTCGCCGGCCGGATCGAGCTGCTCGACCGGCTGGGTGCCGACGCCTATCGCCGCCATGCGGTAACGCTGCTCAACGCCCCCTACTGGCTCAACGCCAACGACGCGCTGGTGGAGCGCGAACTGGCTGCTGCCGCCGCTCGGGGCCGCCCGGGCGACGCCGCGGTGATCCGCGCGCGCATGCTGGCCGTCCTGGCTCATGACGCGCAGGCGCGGCTCGGCGAGATCGCCTGCCCGACCCGCGTGGTCGTCGCCGCCGACGACATCGTCACGCCCGCCTATCTGTCGGAACGCCTCGCCGCCGGCATCCAAGACGCGGAGTTCCGCCTGCTGCCATGCGGCGGGCACTACGCCATGCGGGCCGAGCCCGAACGCTACCGCGACGCGGTGCTGGACTTTCTACGCGGCGCGACCGCCGCAGATACGGGAAGATGACCATGGACAGGAATGGTGTGAGCGGACCGATCGGCGTCGTCGGCCTCGGTACGATCGGCCAGCGCTGGGCGGCGACCTTCGCGCATCACGGCTATGCGGTGTCCTGCTACGATCCGGACCCGGCGCGCTGGGAGGCGTTCCAGGCGATCCTGCCCGACCTGTCGGCCGATCTCGAGAAACTGGCGCCGGCGACGGCGGCGCGCGGCGCCATCCGCTTTTCGAGCGATCTCGGCGAGGCGATGGCGGGCGTCGGATTCGTACAGGAATCAGGGCCCGAGCGGCTGGAGCTGAAGCAGGAGCTGCTGGCCGCGATCGAGCGCCATGTCGGCGAGGCGGTGGTGATCGCCTCCTCCTCCTCGGCGCTGCTGGTCTCCGAGATGCAGGCGAAATGCGCCAGGCCGGAGCGCATCGTGCTCGCCCACCCCTTCAACCCCGTGCACCTGATGCCGCTGGTCGAGATCGTCGGCGGGCGCGACACGGCACCAGAGGTGGTCGAGCGCACGCGCGCCTTCTACGAGGCGCTCGGCAAGAAGCCGGCGGTGCTGCGCAAGGAGGTCACCGGCCATCTCGCCCTGCGCCTGATGGGCGCGATGTGGCGCGAGGCGATCTTCCTGGTCGAGAGCGGAGTCGCCAGCGCCGAGGATGTCGACCGCGCGTTCTGCTACGGTCCGGGGCCGAAATGGACCCTTCAGGGCTCCTTCATCTCGAACCATCTCAACGCAGAGGGAATCGAGTCCTTCCTGACCAAATACGGCAAGACCTATCAGGACATCTGGGACGATCTCGGCGACGCGACGCTCGACGCGCCGACGATCGACCGGGTCTCCGGCGAGGTCCGCACCGCGATCGGCCCGCGCACAGACAGCGAGTTGCGCGATGCGCGCGATGCCGGCCTGGTCGAATTGCTGCGCGTGATGACGCAGCGTGCCGCCCTCTGACGGGAGCCCGATCGATGACGAACCTTCTCGCCTATCGCACCGCCCTGGTCACCGGCGCCTCTCGCGGCATCGGCGCCGCGATCTGCCGCCGGCTGACCGGGCTCGGCCTCACCGTCTACGGCGTCGCCCGCAGCCGCGAGGCTCTGGCCGAGGTGGTCGACACGCTCGGCGTCGTGCCTGTGGTCGCCGATGTCCGCGACGCCGAGGCCGTCGTCGCCGGGCTCGGTGGCGCCGAGATCGACGTGCTGGTCAACAATGCCGGCATGGTCGCGACCGTGAAGCCGCTCTACGAGCAGAGCGCCGAGGAGATCGCCGAGACGATCGCGGTCAACCTGACCGCGCCGATGCTGCTGATGCGGGCGCTGCTCGGCGGCATGGTCGCCCGCAAGCGCGGTCATGTCGTCAACATCACCACGACGGCGGCCCGCGGCGTGCTGGCGGGCACCTCGGCCTATGGCGGCGCCAAGGCCGGCCTCGCCCATGCCTGCCGCTCGCTGCGCTACGACCTCGCCGGCAGCAATGTCCGGGTCACCGACCTGGCGCCGGGCCGCGTCGAGACCGAGATCTATCTGCGCGCCTTCGGCGGCGACCGCGACCGGCTGAACCAGACCATGTACGGCTCGGTGCGCGCGCTGCAGCCGGCCGATATCGCCGAGGCGATCGCAGCCGTGCTGATGCTGCCGCAGCATGTCGACGTCACCGAGATCGAGATCTCGCCGACCGACCAGGCGGTCGGCGGCCATGTCTTCAAGGCGCCGGAGGCCTGAGTCGATGCCTCAGCCGGGAGCGCGCCCGCTCCCGGCGGTCAGCTTGGCCAGCACGGCGTCGCAGGCACGCTCCCAGCCCTGCGGCACGCCGTCCTCGGACAGCACAGAAAGGCCGCGCTCGGTGATGCCGCCGGGCGTGACCAGGCTCGCGAGCAGCTCCTCGACCGGCTCGGGCCGTTCCGCCACCATCCGCCCCGCCGCGACGAAGGTCGTCGCCGCCAGTTGCCGCGCCGCCTGCTCCGACAGCCCCTGCGCTACCGACCAGTCGCGGCCGAGGCCGATCAGCATCTGTGCCCAGCCATAAATCGCGGCGCTCACCGTCGCGACCTCGAACTGCGCCTCGCCGGCGAGCGGGATCACCGGGCCGAGCCGCACCAGCAACGGCCTGAGCGCCGGCAGGTCGGGGTAGACCGTGGTCGGGCTCGCGCCGATGGAGGCGGCCGTCAGCGGCATGATCCGCACCGGCGCGGCCGGTGCGACGGCACTCCGCAGCGCGTCGAGCGGCACGCCGGCACAGGCGGAGACGAGGAGCTGCCCCGCGCGCCAGCCCAGCCCGGCGACGGCGGCGACCGCGTCGGTCGGGCGCGTCGCCAGCACGACGATGTCGGCACCTGCGACGACTGCGTCATTGTCGGCTGCCAGCGTGATGCCGTGACGTTCGGCCAGATCGCGGCCATGGCCGCGCGGCGAGAGGATCATCCGCTCCGCCGGGACGCCGCTGCGCAGCCATCCGGCGATCAATTCCTCCGCGAGATGGCCGACGCCGATGAAGCCGATCCGTGTCATGATGCATCCGTGAGTGCGTACACTGCTCGCGACAATCGCGATCCGTGGTTGATTTTTGGCTTCAGGCCGCTTTCAAGCTTGCGGCCTCGACAGGAAACCCGCTCCGGGCGATGGTCGAGCGGAGAGAACGGATGCCGAAGACCGTGAAGGCCACGACAGCCGAGACGCCCGCCAAGGCCGGCGCAGCCCCGCGCCGCGCCGCCGACAGCGCCGAGCGCGCCTACAAGGCGATCCGCCAGCAGCTGGTCGAATTCAAGATGCGCCCCGCCGAGCGAATCAACGAGGTGCACCTGGCGCAGATGCTCGACCTGTCGCGCACGCCGGTGCGGGAGGCGCTGAACCGGCTCGCCTCGGAAGGCTTCCTCGTCTTCACCCCCAATCGCGGCTTCCGCTTCCGCGGCCTCGACATCGACGACCTGCTCGACCTGTTCGAAGTGCGCGCCATCATCGAGACCGGCGCCTTCGTGCTGGCCTGCGAGCGCGCCGACGAGACCGGCATCGCCCGCCTCCAGCGCTTTTGGGAGGACGCGCATGTCCGCTACGAGAAGCGCGACGCTGACGAGATCCTCGAGCTCGACGAAGCCTTCCACGTCAAGCTGGCCGAGCTCGCCAACAATCCCGAGATCGTCCGCCAACTGATCGGCATCAACGCCCGCATCCGCTTCGTCCGCCGCGCGCAGATCGAGAACGCGCCGCAGCACTGGAGCCTGGTCGACGACCACACCCGCATCCTGGAGGCGATCACCCGCCGCGACGTCGAGGGCGGCACCGACATCCTGCGCCGCCACATCCTTTTGACATTCGCCGAGGCGCGCACGGCGCTGAAGGAGGCGCTGCTGAAGGTGTTCCTGCCGGACACAGATGCGCCGCGCCGCCGGCGCGCGAGAGCCCAGCGCGCCTAGAAAACAGCGCTTGTTCGAGGGCTGGCGGGGGGCGAGCACGGGGCCAGGGACCGCGCGAATCATGCTCATATCGTGCATGAGTCTACCCCTGTAATGAATTGATATAGAACGCCTATGTCCACTCGGAGGCGACCGCGCCTCGCGGTGGGTCAGCGGGCATCCACGACCCTCTTCACGGCCGCAGCCAAGATTTGTGCAAGGCCCGCGCAACTCGCCTCCGAAAGTGCCTGTACAACTGCATGCACTTATGACACGGTTCCATCCGTCGGGAAATCCCGCCCCGCATGGAAGCCTGCCTGATGCGCGATCACATTCTTGGGCTCGACCACATCGTCATCGCCGTCAGCGACCTCGCTGCGTCGGCCGAACGCTGGCGGAGCCTGGGATTCACGGTGTCGCCGCGCGGCCTCCACAGCGACTATCTCGGCACGGCCAACCACACGATCATGCTCGAGGACGATTATATCGAGCTGCTCGGCGTGCTGACGCCGACGCCCTTCAACGCACCGACGCGCGCCTTCCTCGACGACGGCGCCGGGCTGGAGCGGCTGGCGATGCGGACGGACGACGCGGCCGCCGGCCTCGCAGCGCTGCTGCGCGACGGCTTCGCCGAGAGCAGCGGCCCCTTCGAGTTCCGCCGCCCGGTCGATCTCGACGACGGGCGCACCGGCGAGGCGGGCTTCCGCATCTTCCAATGGCCGCTGACGCCCGCCCCCGGCGGCGCGCGCGTCTTCGCCTGCGAGCACCTGACCCGCGACACGGTCTGGCTGCCGAGCCTCGTCAGGCATCACAACGGCGCCCGGGCGCTGAAGCGCATCGAGATCGTCACCGCCGATCCGGCGGCCGAGGCCGCGCTCTGCGGCCGGCTGCTCGCCCTGCCCGCCCAGGCCTCCGGCGGCATCCACGCCGTCGCCATGGCGCCGCGCGGGGCCGATCTGCTCTTCCTCGACGCCGAGACCTTCGGCGCTCGCTGGGGCCTGACCGCGGACGACGCCATGCCGCGCTGTGGCGTGGTGATGGCGGTGGACGACGCGACATCGGCCGAAGGCTTCGCCGAGCGGGCGGCGCCGGGCGGCCTGCGCTGGGCGCGCGTCGACGGCGCGCTGCTCGGCTGGGAGGCCGGTGGCTGACGCGACGGCCGGGGAAATTCACAAGCAAACCACGATCCTGGAGGGGACCATGACGACAACGAAGATGACGAGGCGACAGCTGCTGGCCAGCGCCGGTGCGATGGCTCTGGCGACGGCGCTGCCGGGTGCGGCCCTCGCCCAGCAGGAGCCGCGCCGCGGCGGCACGATCACCGTGCACATGCCGCAGGAGCAGCGCATCCTGAATCCCGCACTGCGGGCTTCGACCGGCGTCTACGTGATCGCGTCCAAGATCATGGAACCGCTGGTGGATCTCGACGAGAAGGGCGAGCTCGTCCCGATGCTCGCGACCTCCTGGGAAGGCTCGCCGGACGGCAAGACCATCACCATCAAGCTGCGCGAGGGCGTGAAGTGGCATGACGGCAAGCCCTTCACCTCGGCCGACGTGCAGTACACCGCGATGGAGCTGTGGAAGAAGCACCTGAACTACGGCACCGCGCTGCATTCGGCGCTGGAGGCGGTCGACACGCCGGACGCCCACACAGCGATCTTCCGCTATGGCCGCCCGATGCCGATGGACCTGTTCATGGGCGCGGCGCCGGACCTCGGCTACATCGCGCCGAAGCATGTCTACGAGGGCACCAACATCCTCGACAACCCGGCCAACGTCGCCCCGATCGGCACCGGCCCGTTCAAGTTCGCGCAATACGAGCGCGGCCAGTACGTGATCGCCGAGCGCAATCCCGACTACTGGCGCAAGGGCTTCCCCTATCTCGACAAGATCGTCTGGCGCTTCATCACCGACAAGGCCGCGGCGGCCGCCGCCATCGAGGCCGGCCAGGTCCATATGAGCAACTATTCCTCGCTGCCGCTGGCCGATATCGACCGGCTCGCCAAGGATCCGCGCTTCGAGGTCTCGTCGCGCGGCAATGAGCGCCAGCCCTTCCAGAACACGATCGAGTTCAACCTGCGCCGCAAGGAACTCTCGGACGTGCGGGTCCGCCGCGCGATCATTCACGCGGTCGACACCGACTTCTTCATCGAGAACTTCCTGTACGGAAACGGCAAGCGCGCCCACGGGCCGATCCCGTCGGTCTCGACCAATTTCTACAAGCCTGGCGCGCCGGACTATCCGTTCGACGTCAAGAAGGCCAATGCCCTGCTCGACGAGGCCGGCTTCAAGCGCGGCGCCGGCGGCATCCGCTTCTCGCTCAAGATGCTGAGCCCGCCCTTCGGCGAGGACATCCCGCTCTGGTCGACCTTCATCCAGCAGTCGCTGCAGCAGGTCGGCATCAAGGTCGAGGTGCAGCGCCCCGATGCGGCGAGCTATCTCGCGGCGGTCTATCGCGACTGGGACTACGATCTCTCGACCGGCTGGCACATCTACCGTGCCGACCCGGCGATCAGCACCATGGTCTGGTACCGCTCGGGCAGCCCGAAGGGCACCGCCTTCACCAACCAGTGGGGCTGGGTCGACCCGAAGGCCGACAAGATGATGGACGACGCGGCCTTCGAGATCGATCCCGCCAAGCGTAAGGCGGCCTATCCGGAGATCGTCAAGCTCCTCAACACCGAGGTGCCGCTGTGGATGGCGACGGAGCGCCAGTTCATCTCCGTCACCAGCAAGAAGCTGAAGAACCACCACAACAATCCGCGCTGGCCGTCGAGCCATTGGGCCGATCTCTGGATCGAGCCCTGATCGCCAGGCGGACACGGGCGGCCGGAGCAGATCGGCCGCCCACTACCGCAACGACAGGCCGCACGACACGCCCGGACGGCGCTCCGCGCCCTCCGGGTCTGCCCGACGCTGGAACGTGACCGCATGCATATTCTGAAACTCGCCGGCCGGCGGCTGATGAGCAGCATACCGACCCTGCTCATCCTGCTCGCGGGACTGTTCGTCCTGCTGCAGTTCGCGCCGGGCGACACGGTCGACGCGCTGATGGCGCAGATGGGCGGCGGCGATCCGGCCCAGGCGGCGGAGCTTCGCAAGTTCTACGGGCTCGACGGCAGCGCCGCTGTGCGCCTGCTCGACTATCTCTGGCGGCTGATCCGGCTCGATCTCGGCTTCTCGGCGATCTACAACAAGCCGGTGGCGACGGTGATCCTGGAGCGCCTGCCCGCCACGCTGATGCTGATGCTCTCCGCACTCAGCTTCGCCTTCTTCGCCGGCATGGTGCTCGGCATCGTCTCGGCTCAGCGCGTCAACGGCTGGAGCGACACGCTGATCTCGCTCCTCGGCCTGCTCTTCTACGCGACGCCCTCCTTCTGGCTCGGCCTGATGAGCATCGTAGTGTTCTCGATCTGGCTGGCCTGGCTGCCGCCGGGCGGGCTCTACGAGATAGGCTCCGACGCCAGCGGCATCTGGCTGGTGCTCGACGTGATGCGCCATCTGATCCAGCCGACCGTGACGCTCTCGCTGATCTTCCTCGCGATCTATCTGCGCATCATGCGCGCCTCGATGCTCGAGGTCTCGACGCTCGATTTCGTCCGTACCGCCCGCGCCAAGGGGCTGACCCGCGGCGAGATCGTCCGCCGCCACGTGCTGCGCAACGCACTCCTGCCGATGGTGACGCTGATCGGCCTGCAGGCCGGGACGATGCTCGGCGGCTCGGTGGTGATCGAGAGCGTCTTCTCCCTGCCGGGCATCGGCCGGCTCGCCTATGAATCCGTCGTCCAGCGCGATCTCAACACGCTGCTCGGCATCGTCTTCGTCTCCGCGCTCATGGTCATCTGCGTGAACTTCGTCGTCGATCTGATCTACGCCCGCCTCGACCCTCGCATCAGCGCGGGAGGCGCCTGACCATGAAGGCGTTCAAGCATTTCCTGCACAGCCCTGCGGCGGTGCTCGGTCTCGTCCTGCTGGTCCTGATCGTCGGCCTCGCCGTCTTCGCCGACCTGCTCTATCCCCGCGATCCGCTGGGTCTCGCCGGCCGGCCGCTGCAATGGCCGTCCTGGGGCGGGCGCTTCCTGCTCGGCACCGACGCCTCGGGGCGCGACATCGCCGCCCAGATCGCCCATGGCGCCCGCACCACCCTGCTGATGGGCATCGTCTCGACCGTGATCGCCATCGTGATCGGCATCGTCGTCGGCGCCGTCGCCGGCTTCTATGGCGGGCTCACCGACGACGTGCTGATGCGCGTCACCGAAGCCTTCCAGACCCTGCCGAACTTCATCCTGCTGCTGGTGCTGGTGATCGTCGTCGGTTCGAACATGACGGCGGTGACCATCGCGATCGGCGTGGTGTCCTGGCCGGCGGTGGCGCGGCTGACGCGGGCGGAGTTCCTGACGCTTCGCAACCGCGAATTCGTCCAGGCCTGCCGCACGCTCGGCCTGACCAATCGCTGGATCATCTTCCGCGAGGTGCTGCCCAACGCGCTGGCCCCGATCATCGTCTATGGCAGCGTCGTCATGGCGACAGCGATCCTGCTGGAAAGCGCGCTGGCCTTCCTCGACCTCTCCGACCCGAACATCGCCTCCTGGGGCAACCTGATCGGCCAGGGCCGCAAGGTGCTGCGCAGCGAATGGTACGTCTCGGCCATTCCCGGCGTCGCGATCCTGCTGACCATCCTCTCGGTCTCTCTGGTCGGCCAGGGCCTCAACGACGCCCTCAACCCGAGGCTCCGCAACCGATGAGCGCCGCCGCGATGAACCCGCTCGTCCGCATCGAGGACCTCTCGATCGCGCTGCCCCGCGGCGCCGATCGGCCCTATGCCGTCGAATCCCTGTCGCTCGAGCTGAACGCCGGCGAGATCGTCTGCGTCGTCGGCGAGAGCGGCTCGGGCAAGTCGATGACCGCCTCGGCGCTGATGGGCCTGCTGCCCGCTTCTCTGCCGGTCGCCTCCGGCCGCATCATGCTCGGCGAGCGCGACATCGTCCGGCTGTCCGAGGACGAGTTGCGCGCGATCCGCGGCCCGGAGATCGGCATGATCTTCCAGGAGCCGATGACGGCGCTGAACCCGCTGCGCACCGCCGGCGACCAGATCGCCGAGATGTTCCGCGCCCATACCGACCTGTCCAGGAAGGAGATCGAGGCCAGGGCGCTGAAGCTGCTCGACGAGGTCGGCATTCCCGAGCCGGCGCAGGCCTACCGCGCCTATCCGCATGAACTCTCGGGCGGACAGCGCCAGCGCGTGATGATCGCCATGGCGCTGGCGCTCGAGCCCAAGGTGCTGATCGCCGACGAGCCGACCACCGCGCTCGACGTGACGATCCAGGCGCAGATCCTCGCGCTGATCCGCGACATCCAGCGCCGGACCGGCATGGCGGTGCTGTTCATCACCCATGATTTCGGCGTCGTCGCGGAGATCGCCGACCGCGTCATGGTCATGCAGCACGGCAAGGTCGTCGAGACCGGCACTGCCGCCGCCGTTCTGGAGGCGCCGCAGCATCCCTACACGAAAGCACTGATCGCTGCCGTGCCGAGCCTGACGCCGCCGGTGCCGCGCGAGCTGGCGACGCGCGCGATCGCGACCGTCACCGAGCTTTCCAAGACCTATCGCACCGGCGGCGGCTGGTTCGGCCGCAAGCAGCGCGTCACCTATGCGGTGAAGTCGGCGAGCATCACGCTGCCCAAGGGCGCGACGCTCGGCATCGTCGGCGAGAGCGGCTCGGGCAAATCGACGCTGGCGCGCTGCATCGTGCGCCTGCTCGATCCCGACAGCGGCGAGATCGAGCTCGACGGCGTCGCCTATGGGCGCCTTGCCGGCGAGACGCTGCGCAATCACCGCCATCTCGTCCAGATGGTGTTCCAGGACCCTTACGCCTCGCTGAACCCGCGGCGCACCGCCGGCGATCTCGTCACCCAGGGGTTGATCGCCCGCGGCGTCGACCGCTCCAAGGCGATGGCCCGCGCCAAGGAGCTGTTCGCGCTGGTCGGGCTCGACCCGGCGGCGACCGACCGGCTGCCGCACGAGTTCTCCGGCGGGCAGCGCCAGCGCATCGGCCTGGCCCGCGCGCTCGCGCTGGAGCCGAAGGTGCTGGTCGCCGACGAAGCGGTCTCGGCGCTCGACGTCTCGGTGCAGGCGCAGGTGCTGAAGCTGCTGGTCGAACTGCGCGACAAGCTCTCGCTGTCGATGATCTTCATCACCCACGACCTGCGCGTCGCCGCCCAGATCTGCGACCGGATCGCGATCATGCAGCGCGGCGAGATCGTCGAGCAGGGCGTCACGGCGGACATCTTCGCCGCCCCGCAACACCCCTATACCCAGAAGCTGCTTTCCGCCGTGCCGGGAAGGGCGAACTGACGGAGCCTGCGAGCATGAGCGAGACCCACGAACCCGGCGAAACCTTCGTCGTGAAGCCCGGCAATGCGACCAGCTACTGGCAGCCCGTGCCGGCCAACGGCCATATCGAGGTCGCGCTCGACCCGTCCAAGGTCAAGATGGACAATCCCCTCGCCTTCGGCACGCAGACCGTGCCGCCGGGCGGCTATGTCCGCGAGCACAGCCATGACCGCCATGAGGAGGTGATCTATTTCCTCAGCGGCAAGGGGCGCGCCGTACTCGACGGCGAGGAGATCCCGGCCGTTCCCGGCACCGCCATCTTCATCGGCAAGAGCCGCCGCCACATGTTCATCAACGACGGCACCGAGGATCTGCACTGGTGCTGGCTGATCGTGCCGAACGGGCTGGAGGACTTCTTCCGGCTGATCGGGCGGCCGCGCCAGGCCGGCGATCCGGCGCCCGCCAATTTCCCGCGCCCGGAGAACGTGCTCGAAATCGAGCGACAGACCGTGTTCGCCGCCCAGCCGAAGGACCAGCGCAAGCCGGACTTCGACAAGGCGAAGCCGGCGAAGGACTGAAGGAGGACGCCATGGCGGGAGCGCGCCGGATCGGGCTCGTCGGCTTCGGCACGATCGCAAGCGAGATCGAGGCGCGCCTGCGCGGCCCGGGCTTCGCCTTCGCCTGCCTGCTGCGGCCGCATGCGCCGAGCCGCGCCCGCGTGCCGGACGGCGTGCCCGTTCTGGACACGCCGGAGGCTCTCCTCGCCTGGCGGCCGGAGCTGGTGGTCGAGGCCGCCGGCCACGCTGCCGTCGCCTCCGTCCTGCCCGGCATCCTCGCCGCCGGCATTCCCGCCTTACCCGCCTCGACCGGCGCGCTGGCCGACAACGCGCTGCTGGCCCGTCTGGCGGAGGCGGCGCGCAGCGGCGGCAGCCGCCTGATCGTGCCCTCGGGCGCGGTCGGCGGCCTCGACTATCTCGCCGCGCTGCGCGAAACCGACCAGGCGAGCGTGCGCTACACCTCGCGCAAGCCGCCGGCCGCCTGGGCCCCGGAACTCGAAGCCGCCGGCTTGAGCGAGCGGGCCGCGCGCGAGGAGATCGTGCTCTACGAGGGCACCGCTAGCGAGGCTGCGCGCCTTTATCCGAAGAACCTCAATGTCGGCCTGACCATCGCGCTCGCCGCCGGCCAGGAGCGCGTGCGGGTGCGGATCGTCTCGGACCCGCAGGCCGCCGGCAATACTCACGAGATCGAGACCGAGAGCGCGCTGGGCTCCGCCCGCCTCGCCTTCGTCAACGCGCCCTCGCCGACCAATCCCAAGACATCGGCGCTGACCGCGGCCAGCCTGATCGCCGCGATCCGCCGGCATTTCGAGCCGGTGGCGGTCTAGGCCGTGTCGATCGCCCCGCCAGCCATACCGACGCTTGCCGAGCTGGTTCCGCCCGCCTTGCGCCCCAGCGTCGACCTGCTGGCGGAGGGCGCCGCGATGGCGCGAGACTGGCAGGTCGGTCGCAACCTCTTCCTCGACAGCGCCGACGTGGCCAGCGAAGCGCAGTACAAGCGGCAGATGGCGGCGCAGGGCCGCATCATGCAGCACGCCCATATCGGCTTCCGCAGCGTCGAGCGCACGCTGGACGCGATCCGCACGGTGCACGGCACATGCGCCGGGCGCGGCGTCACGGTGGACCGCTTCGGCATCACGCTCGACTGGTCGATGGGCTATCCGCTGGCCGAGCGCGACCGGCGGCCGCGCGGCACCGGCATCGTGCTCGCCGGCCCCGAGGACTTCGCCCGGATCACCGGGGTGGTGCCGGCTGCGGCGCATTTCGGCGACTTCATGCTCGGCCTGCCCGGCGCGGTCGAGAACACCCGCGCGGCACTGGCCGCCGGCGTCACCACGGTCGGCAATCTCGGCCAGTACTTCACCTTCCGCCTGCCGGACTGGGACGACGACGTCGCCACCACGGAAGCGACCGTCACCGCGCTCGGGCTGATCGCGGCCCAGCCTGTCGAGGTGCTGGTCCACTCAAATCTCGACGACGGCTTCGCCGGCCTGTTCTCCGACATGAGCTCGGCGCTCGGCATGGTGCTGATCGAGAAGTACATCGTCGAGGAGCTGATCGGCGCACGCGCCTCGCATTGCTACGGCCACCACTTCACTGCGCCTGCGATGCGCCTCGCCTTCCATCACGCGCTGATGCAGGTCTCCGACACGCCCGGCAGCATGATCTTCGGCAACACGGTCAGCTACCGCTCGACGCCGGCCGGCAATTTCGCCAGCCTCGCCAGCTATCTCCAGGCCGATATCTGGTCGCTGACACGGCGCCATAGCGGGCATGCGATCAACCCCGTGCCGGTGACCGAGAACGAGCGCATCCCCGATACGGACGAGATCATCGACGCGCAGATCTTCGCCGGGCGGCTCGTCGAGCACGCCTCCGCCAGCCTCGGCCTGATCGATCTCGGCCCGGTCGACGCCATGGCGGGGCGCCTCGTCACCGGCGCGCGCCTTTTCCGCGACCGCGTGCTGGTCGGGCTCGCCGAGATCGGCGTCGATACCGCCGACGCAGCTGCGACCATGCTGGCGCTGCGCCGGATCGGCCCGCGGCGGCTGGAAGCGCTCTATGGCGCGGGCGCGCGCGACCGCCAGGCCTGGGGCGGGCGGCGGGCGCTGGTCGAGGCCGAATGGGTCGAGGAATTGCGGCACGCGACCGAGGGCTGGCTCGACAGGGTGCCGGTGCCGGTGCGCGCGCGCATCGGCCGTGCGGGGCTTAAGGTCTGCATCGCCAGCAGCGACGTACACGAGCACGGCAAGAGCCTGATCGAGCATCTGCTGACCAGGCTCGACGCCGTCCCGGTCGACGGCGGAACCTCGGCCGACCCGGACGACCTCGTCGCGATCGCGCTGGAGCAGGGCTGCGACCTGATCGCGATCAGCACCTATAACGGCATCGCGCTGCGCTTCGCCTCCGAGGTGCAGGCCGCCCTCGCCCGCGCCGGCGCCAGCCTGCCGGTCTGCATCGGCGGACGGCTCAACCAGATCCCGGACGACTCCAATTCCGGGCTGCCGGTCGACGTCACCGCCGAACTTTCGGCCCTCGGCGTCGTCACCTGCGCGACGCCGGAAGGGCTGGTGGCGGAGCTAGACCGGCTGATGCAGGCCCGCGCAGGCTGAGCGGCCCGCTGCGCACAGTTTACGGCTTCACTGCCGCGACCGATGCAGCGGCCCGCTTGGGCAGGCTGCCGTTCAGCACCGCATAGGCCACCAGCCCGATCACCAGCCCCCAGAACGCGCCGCCGATGCCGAGCAGCTTGATGTTGGCGGCAGCGGCCAGGAAGGTGATCAGCGCCGCCTCGCGCGAGGACGGGTCCGCCATCGCGCCCGCGAGACTGCCGCCGATGGTGCCGAGCAGGGCGAGCCCGGCCAGCGTGGTGATGAAGCTGGCGGGGAAGGCCATGAACACCGCCGCCAGCGTGACCCCGAACACGCCGACCAGCACATAGAACACGCCCGCCGCGATACCGGCGATCCAGCGCTTGGACGGGTCCTCATGCGCTTCGCGGCCCGTGGCGATCGCCGCCGTGATCGCCGCGACGTTGAAGGCGTGCGAGCCGAACGGCGCCATCAGCAGCGAGCCGAGCCCGGTCACGGTGACGATCGGGTTCGCGCTGGTCTTGAAGCCGTCATTGCGCAGCACCAGCATGCCCGGCATGTACTGCCCCGTCAGCGTGATCAGGAAGAGCGGCAGCGCCACGCTGAGCAGCGCGTTCAGCGAGAAGGCCGGCATGGTGAAGACCGGCGCCGCCAGTTGCAGGCTGAGGCCCGACAGGTCGACGCGCGACTGCGTCACCAGGAAGACCAGCCCGAGCACCAGGATGCCGACCACCGCATAGCGCGGGCAGAGGCGCTTGAGCACGAGATAGGCGACGATCAGCAGGCCGACCAGCAGCGGATCGACGCTCGCCCCGCCGAAGGCCCCGATGCCGAACTGCAGCAGGATGCCGGCCAGAAGCCCCGCGGCGATGCCGGGCGGGATCAGCCGGATGACGCGCTCGAAGCAGCCGGACAGGCCGAGCAGCACGAAAGCCGCGGCCGAGATCATGTAGGCGCCGATCGCCTCGGCATAGGGCGTAGTGGCCAGCGCGGTGACGAGGAAGGCGGCCGCCGGCGTCGACCAGGCGGTGATGATCGGCTCGCGGTAATGCCAGCTCAGCATCAGGCCGGTGAGCCCGACGCCGATCGACACCGACCAGACCCAGGAGGCGGTGAGCTCGGGGCTCAGCCCGGCGACGCGGGCGGCCTGGAACACCAGTATGAAGGTGCCGCCATAGTTGACGATGACCGAGATCAGGCCTGCGACGATCGGATGGGCGAGATCGCCGGCGCGGATGGCGGAGGACGGGGGCTGGCTGCTCGGCATGGCTCGGTCTCGGCTGCTGGCGCGGCGGAGAGTGCCGGCGCGGGCTTGACTCCTAGCGAGACAATGGCCTGACGTTCCCCGCCAATCGAGGCGTCGAGGTCAGGCCAATTGTTCAGGCGTTCGCAGCTGGAATCCGTCAAGGCGTGGCTGGCGCATCCGGCCCACGCCGCCATGCCGCTGCATGCGCGCATCCAGCGCGCGATCCGGCAGCTGATTCTCGACGGGGCGCTCGGTCCCGGCAAGCCGCTTCCGGCCTCGCGCCCGCTGGCGGCCTCGCTCGGCGTCTCGCGCGACACGGTCGAAAGTGCTTATGCGCAGCTGCATGCGGAGGGCTTCATCGAGCGGAGGGTCGGCGCCGGCAGCTTCGTCGCGCCGATGAGCGGCTTCGGTCCGGGGCGCCGTCCGAGCCCGCGCGAGGCCCTGCGCCGCAGCCAGGCGCCGGCGCTGAGCCGGCGCGGCGCCGCGATGGTCCGGGACGGCGGCGTGCGCGAGGTGCTGTCGCCGCGGCCCTTCGCCCATGGCGTTCCCGAAACGCGCGGCTTCCCGCTGCAGCTCTGGGAGCGGCTCGAACGCCAGGTGCTGAAGGAGACCGGCACGCAGGCCCTGCTCCATGGCGACCCGCAGGGCGCAGAGCCGCTGCGCCGCGCCATCGCCGACCATGTCAACCTCGAGCGCGGCGCGCGCGCCAGCGCCGACCGGGTGCTCGTCCTGACCAGCTCGCAGCAGGCGGTGACGCTGTGCGCCACCATGCTGCTCGACCCCGGGGACCGCATCTTCATCGAGGATCCCGCCTATTACGGTGCCCGCAAGGCCTTCGAGGCCGCCGGGCTCGACTGCGTGCCGGTGCCGGTCGATCGCAACGGCATCCTGGTCGAGCGCATCCTCGCCGAGCCGCGCAAGGCCAAGGTGCTGTTCGTCACGCCGTCGCACCAGTTCCCCTCCGGCGCGACGCTGGCGCTGGAGCGCCGCCTCGCCCTGATCGACTGGGCGGCCCGCAACCAGGCCTGGATCGTCGAGGACGATTACGACAGCGAGTTCCACTATGCCGGCAAGCCGATGGCCTGCGTGCAGGGGCTCGATCCGCATGACCGCACGATCTATGTCGGCACCTTCACCAAGGCGCTCTTCCCGGGCCTGCGGATCGGCTACCTCGTGCTGCCGCCGCAGCTGGTCGAGCCGATGGTCGCGGCGCGGACCCTGCAGGACGGGCACACCGCCTCGATCGCGCAGCTGACGCTGGCCCGCTTCATGGAAGGCGGGCATTTCGGCGCGCATGTCCGCGCCATGCGCACGACCTATGCCGAGCGTCTGGCGCTGCTGACGCGGCTGTTGCGGCAGCATCTCGGCGACCTCGTCGTGCCGCAGGTGCCGACCGGTGGCCTGCAGATGCCCTGCCTGCTCACCGGCCGCCTCACGGAACGTGCGGCGCTGGCTGCGGCGCGCGGCGCCGGCATCGAACTGCTCGGCCTCTCGACGCTGCACCATGCGGAGCCCGGCCCGCCGGGCTTCCTGATGGGCTTCGCCGCCTACACGCCGGAGGAGATAGAGGCGGCCGTCCTCAGGCTGGCGAAGGCGCTGAACGGCGCGGCGGCGACGGGCTGACGGGCGTCGCGGCGGTCGAGGACGGGACCGCCACCCGGCCTCGCCGCACGGGCGTCATTGCCGAACAAGCTCGACGCGCCGGTTCCTGGCCTGCCCCTCAGCGGTCGCATTGTCGGCGACCGGCTCCATGAAGCCCTTGCCGACGGGGGAAAGCCGTTCCGCCTTGATGCCGAACTCGCTCACCAGCGCGGCGACGACAGCCCGGGCCCGGCGCGCGGACAATTCGGCGTTATAGCTCTCGCTGCCTTGATTGTCGGTGTGGCCGACGACGGCGAGGCGCAGTTCCGGGCTGCCCGACAGCAGCTTCGCGATCTCTTGCAGTTGCGGACGGGATTCCGGCTTGATGTCCGCTTTGTCGAAGTCGAAGGTGATCCCGTAGATATCGACCTTTCCGTCGGCGGAGAGCCTGCTCTGCATGTCCGTCGCAGCAGACACAGTAAAGCCGGTGTGCTGCAGTTCCTTCGTCTCGACGACCTTGGTCAGCACGAAGCGCCCGGGGCTCTCCATATCGGAGAAGGCTGCGCTGACGTATATCTTGCATTCCGGGCGATCCATCGTCGCGAGAAGGTAGCGGCCGTTACCGCTGTAGAACAAATTGCGGATCAGGTCGGGCGTGTCGAGGCGGAGCATTTCGCCCGGTCCGTCCAGCGCGAGGCCGAGAGACAGCCCCTGCTTCGCCGCGCCGTCGCTGAAGCAGGTTCCCGCCTCCGTGCTGCAGGTGAAGCCGACGGTGAAGCCGCTGCTCTGGAGGCGCTTCTCGTAGCTGCGCAGCGCGGCTAGGCTGGAGAGGCCTTTCGGAAGGCGGTGATAGACGTGGTAGATTTTCCCCTCGACCGTCTTCCAGCCCGTCCCCCGCTGTGTGTTGGCTGTCGCCGGGTCCATGGGCGCGACGATGATGTTGGTCTCGTCGAAATCGGCGACGGCGTAGCCGGCGGGCGTCGATCCCTCCAGATGACCGATCAGCGGATGGTCCTTAGCCAGCGCCGGAACAGTGGCGAGCAGAGGCGCCAGAACCGCCATGATGCGAAAACGAGTGGTCATAGGATTCCTCCGATATCGCAGCAACGACGATATAGAGGCAAGGGAACCGCAACAACCTCTCATCGACCGATGCGACGGCGGACGCAGTCCGGCTCGGGCGGCCTTCACAGATCGCGATAGTCTGGCCCCTCCGCCGCGCGAGCGACAACGTACCCGCTCTTCGCCGGAGGACGGCACGGCGCATTGGCGCCAGCGCCGAGCAGAGGCTCCGGGGAATGGATGATTGCGTTGAGAAGAAAAGTGGCGCGGTCTACGGGAAACCGGAGAGGCGCTCTCTAGGCATTGAAATCGCTTGTCTTTTTCACTCGCCAGACCGCTCCTTTGTAGATGTGTTTGTAGCGGTAAGCAAGTCTGGCCGCCGCGGCATCATCGCAACACTTGCACGCACCATTGAGCCTTCGTTCAAGCCCGAATACGATTTTCATACTAATGCGAGTCGGGCGCCTGCATGTCGTGGAACCGCAAGCCCTCATTTGTCGCACAGCCAGCCGACACCCCGGCTTCCCAAATCGTAATGCGCTTACTTGTTGAAGGCGAAGGACTTGCCCCAACGCCGATTGGGACAGCCTTTTGGATCACGGGTCACCTCGCGGCGACAGCCAAGCACAACATCGAGTATATCATACACAAATTCGGTCAGCCGCGCGGGCGCTCGCTAATCGATGGCTCCCCAGCGATAATCGACTACAGTATGCGCCTCTACCAAATACTTCCCGGCCCCGAATACGCAATCTGGGATGTAGACAATTTAACTACTTCAACAGAGAGCGACATCGCGCTGATGCACCTGAAGTTGAACGGCTATTCCGGCCCAACACAGCCCCGAGGCGGCTTCGGCTTGAACGTATGTTTGCTACCCCCTCGGCACGGATCAAAAATCGCCGCACTCGGATATCATTCGTCTCGCGCTGCGACCAAGCCCAACCCTGATGGAGGACACGACATCAACCTCGATGATGTCACTCAAGCTACTGCGGGGATTGTGACAAAGATCTTTCCTAATGGAAGAGATAGAGGAATGTATCCTTTTCCATGCTTTCAAATGAACGCGCGCTTCGACTCGGGCATGAGCGGTGGCCCGATATTTGATGAACGCGGTAGAGTTGTAGGAATTATATCAGGAAGCATGCCAGAAGATGGAGAATTACCTGCGGTGAGCTACGGCGCTACACTGGGGCCCATAATGAACATTCCACTGTCCGGCAAGGCTTCTGGCTACCCTTGGGCGCGCACCGCGTTCCCCGCTTCCGATCGGGTAGAGCGCGGGATTATTAAGGTAGCAGACCTGCAAGCGTACCGGGAAAAACAATCAAGATCGGCTCGGCGCGCCGAGTCTCTTCAAGGCTAGCGCCCGCCCGCACGCCGTACCGATAGCCTAGTGAATCACGAAACGGACGAGCCGGCAGGTTCTTGCGGGCCTCCTGCTCGAAAAAACAGGGGGAGGCCCCGGTTGCCCGAAGTCTCCCCCTGAGGGTCTCTAGAACGCCCGCTCTGACACTGCCCTCCTCTGCCTCTTGTCAAACTCTGGAAGGTCCGAGATGCCGAGGTTCATGAGGTGGATGAAGGGCACCCAGTTACCCCACGGGAAGGCCTTAGCGAGCCCCCGGACGTCCTGCTGCGAGAGCTGGTTGTCGCGCTGCAGGACGTTCCCTGCCATGGCCCCCACGCCCTTCTGGACGTCGTCGAACAACGTGGTCGTTGGGTTGCTGAGCAGGCTGGAAGGCTGCCCGCTCATGCGATAGCCGAACACGGGCTCGACGCCCGCCGCGCCCAGCGCCGTGTCGACCATCGAAGGCATGAACGAGGACCAGCTCGCCCGCTGGAAGCCGCCCGCGAGGAGCCCTTCCCACGACAGGGCCTTGTCCAACTTCTTCTCCCGCTGGGGGTCCGTCGCGAAGCGGTAGTGGCTGTACGCGATGTGCGAAAGCACGCCTCCGAGTCCGGTCAGCAGGAAGCTGGTGGCCGTCTCCCAGTCCCTCATGTGGATGTTGTGCATGAGGTGCCGAGCCCAGGCCCCCATGACGAACGACCGAAACTGAAGGATGGTCTTGCCCAGCGTATCGCCCACCATCCGATGCATCGCGCCGGGGTCGTTCTTCAGGACGGCGTATTCCGCCCATCGGGTGGCACCCATCTCGAACGCCGACGCGGCCTCTCTATCGGGCCACTTCTCGATGTTCATCCGGGGGAGTTGCCGGCCCTCGACGTCGCCGTCGATGAAGGTCCGGTTCTCGCGGATCATCTTGAAGATCCGATTGCCCATGTCCCGGTCGATGCCCATGCCGGCCAGCCGGTCCCAGTTCACAGCGTCACCGTCCGCCATGTGGGCGAACTTGGCGTAGACGCCGCGCGCCGCGAAGCGCTGGAGGCCGGTGTTGATCGGCGCCATCAGCGACATCGCCGTGGTGGCCCGCTTCAGCTTGGACATGGTGGCATCATAGCGGTCGCCGAGGGTGTCCCCGAACTTGCCGTCGATGTGCCCCCCGCCGGCCTCGATCTTCGAGTGCAGGCTGCCGCGCACCCAGTCGGTGCCGTAGTTGGTCAGGTACTCGATGTCCCGCGCAATCTCGTCTGAGAGCTGCCCAGTGCGGGCGTCACGGATCATGTGCCGGAAGGCCGGCATGGCGGACAGCGAGGCCTTGAGCCCCACCGACGACGCGACGTGGAAGAACTCGTTGACCTGGGCGAAACCGACGTTGCCCATCACGCGGACGAAGTTGTAGTCGCGCAGCCGGCGCAGGGCCTGTCCCCACTGCGTCTGGTCGGCTTCGGTGCTGAGACCGAGGACCGAACGGCGCAGGTAGTCGAGGTTCTGGCGGTCGAGTTCGAGCCCAGCCTTCCGGCCCTTCTCGTCGACCTTGCCGGACTGGAAGGCATCGTCCCACGTCTGAGCGAGGCGCTGCATCATCTTCTCCCAGTCCGCCGACTTCGACAGACCGGAGACCAGCAACTCGGGCTCGTTGGTCGGGGGCTTCCATTCACCCGAGACCTCGAAGACGGGCGAGCCGTCCTTCGTCTCGTTGATCTTCTGCCCCTTCACGGTCTTCTTCCGGTTGGCCGGAGAGTTGACCCGCCAGTCGCCCTTGAGCGAGTTGAACGCCGCCGCGAGGGTGTCGTCGACCTTGCCGCCCGAGACGAGCTTGTGGCCGGCAGCGGAGGCGTAATCGACCGCTGTCTCCAGCAGGTCCCGCATGTGCTCCGGGTCGGCCGACTTCATGGCCAGCTTGTCGAGGACCATGTTGCCGTTCTGCAGGCGCAGCTCGGCGGTCCCGTTCTGGTTCCTGATGATGGGCGTCGAGGGGCTGTCGATCAGCTCGACGTTGGCGCGCTTGATCGGCCGGACGTGCATGTCGGTGAAGAGCGGGTTCTTGACGCGGACCTGATGCAGGCCGAGGAGGCCCGACATCTGGCGAGAGTACCCCTCGAAGACCGAGATGGCGTCGTTCTCGAACAGGTCCATCAGCCGGAACTCCAGCGTCTGGCCGTACCGAGGGTCGGTCTTATCGGTGACCGTGAGGTGGTCCGTGAAGGTCTCGTCGTAGAGGGCGCGAGCCTTACCGCGCGGCGAGGCGCCGGCCTTGGGGTCTTCCTTGCCCTTGATGAACCCGAGAACGTTCTCGATCTCGTCGGGCTTCATGGTCCCGAACTCTTCCATCATCTCGCGCAGGGCGTCGACATCGCGTCCGCCGACAGCCCGGTCACCCTTCAGGTCGACGTCCGCTGCCAGCTCACGGAGGCGCTTGACGTACCCCTCGGCCCACTTACGGGCGACCGCGGAGTCTATGCCGGAGTGCATCGCTTGGAAGCCCTTGGCATAGGCGCTGGTGATGGCTGGGTCGCCGAACAGCTTCGTCTTCTCGGCGATGCGCTGGTTGGAGCGCTGGCGCATGAGGTAGTTCGTGCTGTCCATCGGACGCTCGAAACCGGGCAGCGGGTCCAGCTTCTGGCCCGAGAGCTTGCCGGGGTCCTGCGCCAGATCAGCGAACTGCTGGTGCAGCTTGCGGATCGTCGCTGCCATCTTCTTGGCCTGCGGCGAGAACTCGGCATCGCGGGACGGGTCGGTGTTGCGGATGGCTGCCGCAATCTCCTCGCGGAAGTTGCGCTCGGCCGAGGCCTTGTCCGCCCAGCCCACGTCCTTGTCCTTGAGGTAGGACTTGAACGCCGGGTGCCAGTCCCGTGCCAGCTCGTTCATCGCACCGTCGTGGACGCGCCGCTGGTACTCTGTGGCGGCGAACTCGGTGGCGATGGACTTGTCCTTGTTACCGACCGCGTCGAGCCCGAGCTTGCCGCCCACGGCCCGCGCTACGGGGCTCTCGGAGGACTTGAGCTGGCCCACGCTATCGAAGCGCATGGGGCCGCTGATGCCCGTCTCCGGGGCGTCTGCATGCCGCCACGCCTCGACCTCCCCGTGGAGCACGTCAGGCCGGGAGAAGCGGGCCGCACCGACCGAGCCGGAGCCCAGCGCCGTGCCGGCGTTCAGGTGCTCGCCCTCCTCCTGAAGGCTGCGGCCGATGCGCCGGAGCGCGTCTGCCTCGGCTGCCGTGGCTGGGTTCCTGCGGAGGGCACCGAAGGCGCCGCCGAGGACCATGCCGGTGCCGGCTGCCCACAGGAGGTCGCTCTTCTCGGCCGTCTCCTTGGACACGAACCGGGGCAGCTCAAGGGCCACGTTACTAGCCGCTGCGGTGGCGCCTGAGGCGGCAATGCGTGCCATCCGGCCGAGCTTCGCAACGCCGGCAGCCTCAGGGACGAGGATCGACGAGGCGAGCCCGACAGGCTCCAGTAGCTCGCCGAGCAGTGCCCCTGCGAAGCCCTTCCAGCCCGACGCGCCGATGCGCTGCTGCATCTCGATCTGGCTGTCGATGCGGCTCCTGATGGTGCGCGCATGGCCCTCTGAGGTGGCATCCTCGAACGCGTCCCAATACTGCTGGGGCACGCCCTTGGTCACCTCGTTCAGGAGGTCTTGGCGCTTGGACCATTTGAAGTCGGGGTCCGGCTTCATGTCTTCCAAGCCACGCAAGGCCCAGGTCGCCGGGCTGGCGTCCTTGGCGCTCTCGTAGGCGGAGCCCCAGAAGCCCAGAGCGTCGACCTTGCTGGCCGCGTCCCGGCGCTCCATGTCGGTCACCGGGCTGTTCGGCCTGATGTCGCCGTCGTTGATGCGCGAGCCGTTGTCGAAGGAGGCCTTCACGCTCGGGAGGCTGGCAGCCTTGGAGCCGGAGAACTTGTTGAAGACGTCGACTGCCGTGCGCCTCCGGCCCTCCCAGTTGTGGCCACCTGCGGGGTTCGCAGCGGTCCAGCCTTGGGGGCGCTCGAAGCTGATGAAGGCGAGCGCCGCCTCGTCGGGCGTGCTGGAATTCATCAGGCGGCTGTAGACGCCGCGCTCGGTCGTTTTCAGCTCGTGGTCGAGGAAGTCGAGCTGGGTCTTCAGGGAGTGGACGTCCTCGCCGCGCTCGCGGGCGAAGTTCATCAGGTTCGTCTTCCGACCCTTACCGGGTGACGGGTCGCGCCAGCCGGCGATGCCCAGGCCGGTGCCGTTGTCGTGGATCGCGCGGGTGTTGAGGTTGTCGCCGCTCTCGTTCTGGAGATTGCCCAGAATACCGGACACGGCAGCATCGGAATAGCCGAGGCCTTTCAGGTAGCCGTAGGCGTTGAAGGAGGCGTCGCTCATCGAACGTCCCCGTAGATGAGGTCGTCGGTGGTGACGATGCCATCCCCGCCGCATTTCAGGAAGGTGCCGGTCTGAGTCTCGACGACCGCCCAGTGGTCCGCGAGATCACGCACGGCGATGAGCTTGACGTCGCCGATGTCCACCATCTCGGCCTTACCGTGAGTGGCGACGAACCGGCCAAGGAAGCGAGCGACAATGCCGGCGAAGCTATGGGGGACGGCGCGCCCCGACGTGTCGACGTGGTTCAAATGGTGCATAGAGGTTTCCATGAGAAAGCCCCGCCCGGAGCGTATCCGAACGGGGCTGTGATGGGGTTTGGAGCTGGACCCAGTCGGGATTGACGGGTGTCAGCTAGTGGTGGTGCCGCCGAGGGAAAGGCGCTTCCGGTGCCGCTCCAGCAGGATGTAAAATTGCCCTCGCGAGCCAAGCCACAGCTCGACTCGGCCGGGGCCGCGTGAGGCGTCGGTGAAGCGTCCTTTTCGGGGCCTCGTGATGCCGTTCATCTCGATGTCGACGGTGCCAAGGAAGGGGATGTCGAAGGCGAAGTAGCGCATGATATTGGTCCTTGGCGTAGCTAGGGGGACGGCAGGCGCCGCCTGCGGGGCGTTGAGTAGCTGCGGCCGGACGCCTCGCCAATGCGGCGAGATGACTCGTTCCCAAAGCAAGAGAATTCGACTAACATTCTGAAATTGCTACCCATTATTGGGACTTTCCCACTGGTGGATAGGTGCCGCGAGCAGCACGGCTCTCAGCGCCTCCGCTTCCTCCGGCTGCGACCACGGCCTAGCAAGGCAAAGGCACCGGAACGGGCTTCCTGCTCCTCCGCAACGATGGCCGCGAGGCGGCTCTCTTGCCTCTCCTGTACCGCCCCCAGCTCGGCCGACGCTGCTTTGTCCACCGGAGCAAGGCGACCATCGGCCGCCATGGCGAAGACCTCAGCGATGGAGACGGCGAGGCTGTCCGCCCGCTTCGTGCCGGCCTTCGCGATAATGAACGCCGCCTGCGGTCTCGTGAGGCGGTATTCGGTCACAGCCCGGCGGGCGCCTTTGCCCGCAACGATCACCGCATCAATCTGATGCAATGATCCCATGGCCTCCAGCATCGGGAGGCTTCGCTTGATCAGCACGCGAATGCTGGTTGGCCGCTCGAAGCCGAGCGCTTTGGCCAGTTCGAGGTCTCGGACAGTAGGCTCGCTCAAGACGAGCGCAGGCGGCGCAGAAATGGCGGGTAAGGTGGACATGGTGGTTTCCTGATGAGGCTGATGCGGCGCTACCGCTGGGCGTGATGACGGTCACCGAAGCGCTGAACGCTTAAGTGCCTTATGGGTGGAAGGAAGGGGTGCTTGAGGGTGACGCTGGGCTGACCGAGGCTGCCCCGGAGCTGTGCTTGATCACGACTGGGAGATGCGCGCCCGTGCGTTGTTGACCTATCTCCAACATCATTGTCTGAGCTGCCATGGCGTCCCCCGCAGCCACGATCAGTCCATCGTGAAGATTGAGAGCGACAACGCCCTTCTCACGCAGCTGGTCGAGGACGGCGAGCATGATGTCGCTCTCCAGCCTCATCAGCTCGTGGCCAAGCCCACGTCCGAAAGAGGAGCGGAGGACAGGATGGCGGCAGAAGATGGCAGCCCGCGCTTTCGGCAGCGGCCAACCGGATGGCACGACCAGACCCTCGTCTTTCGGCCATGAGCTGCGTTGCCGCTGATCGAAGAACAAGGTGCTGGTCAACACCTTCACCGCCTCCCTGTTCTTCTCCAAACCCGGCACGACGTATAGGTCTCCAGCGGGCGGGGTGACGCCGAGGCGGGCGTAAGCGAGGCGAACGAACATCGACGAGTAATCTGCGACGACGGTCTCCTCCCCGTTGATCCGTAGACCGCGCCGACGCTCCCGCTTGAGGTTCTGCCAGAAGCCCCCGTAGAGGCGCCCGTTGCCTTGGAGTGGATCGTCGGGAGGGCCGTTGAAGAGCCTCCGCTGATGCCGCTCATGGGCGTTGACCGGCCCAAGGTGGTCCCCAAGGAAAGCGATGTCAGCCTGCGCGATATGGGCGTTCAGCGCGACCACGACCGCCCGCATCCCCTCCGTCTCTCCCGTCTCGGGGTAGTCGAGGAGCGCGGGCGGCGAGCCGGCGTTAGTATCTCTGCGGGGCCGCGCGACGATGGTTTCCTCCCGACACACTCGGCCGAAATCAGCGAGGGTGATACGGTGGCCCCGGCAAAGCGCGGCGAAAGAGGCAGTCGGGGCGATGCTGGAGGCCTCACCTCGGCGCTTTGACCGTGCGATGTGGACGAGTTCGAGATGTTCGAGCTGGTCTAGCAGCGCCGTCCGCAGGCGCCCCGAAGCGGGGCTCCGGTAGCGTTTCGCCATGAGCCGGGTCTTGCCCAGGACAACGGCCAACCGCGCGGTCTCTCCGGGGTCGAGAACAAGCCGGGAGAGATTGGCGACGACGATGCAGATGGACACCTCGCGCTCATGCTCGACATGGTTTCGACGACGACGCGCGCGGGTGCCTCGGGCCTCCTCATCCCGATCTAGGCGAGCCGCGATCTCAGCAGCCAGATCATGAAGAGCGCAGCCCTTCGGATACGCCCATGCATCGAACCAAGGGTGGCGCTGCAAGGGCAGACGCCGGGTGGCTGCGGCCATAGCTGTTTCCTTGAGTCTGGAGGCGGCCTAGAGGCCAGCTGCGACGGAGTTCGTAGGAGACATGCCGCTAGTGCTTGGCGGCGACTGGCGGGTCTCTATGGCGCTCTTGGGGGCTCTGCGCAGAGGGCGGGTTAGGTTCTCTCGACACAGGTTCAGGCTGTCGCCGTCTTTATGGCGGACGGCCCCCTGCTCGGAGCCGAGGACGAGGCGGGAAATCATCACGTTACGGCGGAGCGTCGGATGCCATGCACGAACGTAGGTTTTGCCCTGGCCGTTCGAGTCGAGGAACCATGACGCCGTGCCGATGGTGGTCAGCACGCGAGCGTAGTCGGTGAGATAAAGGACAGCGGAGTCCCCCGTCTTGGCGAGCTGAACGCGCACCAAGGGGTTCTCGCAGGTGTCCCCTGCGAGTTCGATATGGTTCATGTCTGGGATCAATCGTAGGGTCGGACGAGCCGGATGGTTGCAGGGAGGCACAACTCCATGTGCGCCAGAACAAAAGATACCCGCTCGCTGCCGAGCGCTTTCTCTTCCTGAGAGTGGGTGGTAATCGGCGGCCTATAGGTGGGTGGTAATCGACCGCGTGGCTCCTAGCCGGAGCGCCTTTTACCTAGGGTGGGCCGCAATCGGCGGAGGCCTCATAAACGCGCGAGCAGCGCCTTCACGGCCTCTTGCCCGCGACGCGTAAGCGTCAGGATATTGGTCCGCCGATCTTCGAAGTCTTCCCGAGAGTTGATAAGCCCCAGCCCGCCCCGGTCGGACAGCCGGTCGACTATCCGCGCGGTCGTCGATTGCGTGAGCGGGATAATCTTGGGCAGCTCGCGCTGGTAGATGCTAGGCTTGCTGGCGACCCGCAGGAGCACCAGGGCGACGTTGATGCGCATCTCCTCATCGATGTCGTTCAGCGCCTCAAGAAACTGGATAGCGCGGTAAACGGCAGGGGTCGGCAAGGCGTCTTCCTATGGCAGCGGTGTTCCACCCATTTGTGGGAAAGACGCACCGCTGCTGTCCAATGATGATTATGAATCGATCAAGCGCTAACGATTCAAGGAAATGATAGGTGCAGAGGCGCCGTTACGCCGCGCATCCACATGCGTCCGCAGACGCAGCAGTCCGCGAACATTCTTCGGCGTGATGTGCTGGATGCGCGCACATGTCCGAAAAATCTTCATCGGCGTTCAACGCGACTTGAAGAAGTTCATAGGCCTCGGCGAGTACTTCCGGCAGCTGGGGAGTGGCGCAAGTCCGAAATAGGTACATGGCGAAGGATCGCCAGCTGTCGCGTGTTTCAATTGCAGCTCCGGCAAGATCTTCGACATAAGCCAGATTCGCGGTGGTGGTCGGTTTGGTCATTGTGAGGGCTTTCAATAACGCGGCAAGCGAAAGTGCCTGCCTTTGCTAGTGTGGGGGGATATTAGCGCCGCTCGATTGCAAGCCATTGAATTTAAATAGAAAAAAGCCCTCCCGTGCGGCGAGCTTTGTGAAGTCTGAATTTCGGGTGATTAAAGTGCCGTCGAAGCACTCTCCGTCGACTTTAGGATGCGGTGAACGCTGCCCTTGCCGATGCCGAGCCGCTTGGCGATGTCGCCCATGCTGGCACCCGTAGCGGCCAGTTCACGGACCTCGTCGGCTTTCGCCCTGGCTGTGGGCGCCCTACCCTTGTAGCGGCCCTCTGCCTTAGCCTTCGCGATGCCCTCTCGCTGACGCTCTAGCATCATGTCTCGCTCAAACTCCGCTACACCTCCCAGAACGGTCAGCATGAGACGCCCTGTCGGCGTCGTGGTATCAATGCCCATGGCGACGATACGGAGAGCTACGCCCTTGCTTTCCAGCTTCCCAACGATCTCCCAGAGATGAGAAACGGAACGCGCCAGCCGGTCGAGCTTGGTCACGATGAGGACGTCGCCCTTGCGCGCAAATGTAATCAGGTCCTCCAGCTTCGGCCTTGCCCCCACCGCGCTGGTCTGCTCGGCCATCACCATCTCGCAGCCGAGAGCTTCAAGGTCGCGGACCTGAGCAGCCAAGCCAGCTTCCTGTTCAAGGGTAGAGGTGCGGGCGTATCCGATGAGCATGTCCAAGACCTCCGTTCCAAAAGGTCTTAAATGAATGAGTCCTATCGTTCCAAATGTCAACGCCCCACTTCTATGGGACGACACCAGAACGAAATGGAACGGTCAGCTAGGGCTTGCCCTGTGGAACTGTTTGCACCCGAAGAGGGAAAACGCCAGCTCTCGGCCGCACGCTCTGCAAAGGGGCTTGCCAACAGGCAAACGGCATGAGAGCCGACATCCGCCACGATGGCGGCAAGATGCAATCTACTCGGAGACGGCAGCTTATGAACCTGACGACAGCGGGCCTGCTAGTCTTGCTGGCCCCATTCTCAGCGAGCGCCGCCGAATACACGGCGAACTCGGTCGAGGCGGCCGATGGTGTGATTAGGTGCATCACCGCGAGCAACGGCTGGATCACCTCCTCAACTGGCCCTTGCGTGGGCTTCATTCCACCGGCACGGATCGCTATTGGCGAAGCCTTCGAAATCGGTGGGAAGAAGCTGAAGATCGGATTCGTAGGGGTCACCGTCATCGAGAAAGACATGCACTACCCGCCCGTGCGCGCCTTCAAGGCTGGGGACATCACCTGCACGGCGGCAGCGTCACGGTCTCAAGTCCCGTCAGGTAGGGACGGGCACACTGGGTCGTGGCTTTACATCGACAGATGTAGGCCGCTTGACTGAAGGTCGTCTCGCAGAACGGGTGCAGATCGATCTGGGTCAGCAGCGTAAGGCAGGGGCCGGTTCGGGGCTAGGCGATGGGTGCCCCCCCCAACGGTTCACGGAAGGGCCGCACGGGGGGAAGTCGCGCCGGCCTATTTATCGATGGGCTCTCAGATTTTCCCAGCAAAACCGAACGCTGTTTGATCAATTCCTTTCAAGCACCTCGTTTGGAAGGCCGTGGCGAGCATTGCGGTTATTGAACAGGAAGGTCCGGATATCCGGAATAATAAGCTGCATTTGATCTGCCTGGAGCACGGCATACCAAAAGCATAGGCGAAGACTCAATTTGTTTACGCGAGCAAACGCGGCATCCAACTTCCCTTTGTCGTTATCCGTCATATGAATGACAGCGTTGCGGGTATCAGAGACAAGCTTGCTGAACCCCTTAATATCGTCATCTGAGCCAAGGTGAAGCCTTTCCACCACTCCCCCCAACATGTGATGAAGCACATCGCGATAAGATGCTTTATTGCTCGACTGAATGAGGCCGACGACCCGATTTACAAACCCATCCTCAAATGGTCCGGTCAATGCCTGTTGAATGAGGGCAATGGCTTGCTTTAACCGGCTCTTTGGCATTGCGTCACGCGGTCCAAGCTCGCGGCCAAGGACCTCGAACGCCTGGGCAACAGCTACAAAGCGCGCCAATCCGTCGTCTGTCTCCCGAAGAGCTCGAACAAACAGCCAGCGGGATAGAACCACGGTTGGCGATGCCAAGAACCACTGCTTGCAAACAGCTTCCAATGTTTCCGGATCGCTCAAGTCAATCAGTATCTGGTGCCTCATGGGGGACCGGAAGAGTGATCGTCTCTCCCCTAATCGCCAGACCAAGGCGATGCTCTCGAAGCCCTCAGTATGGTAGCATTCGAACTGGAAGGTGAAAGCCTCAATAGAGAAAGTCGAAAGGATATCCTCAAAGCGATCAAGATGGCGTGACGCTTCAGAGACACTGACAGGCTCTGGAGATTTAAACGTGATATCGACGGTGGAATTTAAGCTGTATCCGGCAGTCGCAGACGAACCTTCAACAGAATTGGTAAATACATTAAGCAGCCATCCGGTTGCGCCGAGTTGAATTTTAATTTGTTCAGGACCGTATACAGCCCAAATAGTGTCTGGATTACCCAGCTCTTTGAAGGCATTTTCTGCTTTTGAGCCAAATGATCGAAAAGTTTTAAGGCCGGGAGAGCCGAAAAAGCCGGCTAGTCGCGTATCACTCGCAACAACGCTAACGACGCGTCCATCGACTCGATCTTTGGGAGCCCCCATCCAAATGGTGGTCGGCACAAAATCCAATTCATATATAGCGCGACCAGAAGAGTAATTATGGCTTAGACGAACATTGTACCTGGCACATCCATCTAGAGTAATATTGCCAAACTTAGGAGAAATTCCTGATATTGTTGTTTGTTTTGGTGGACGAGTTGCTCGCAATAGCGGCAGATCTGCATTTTCGAATTCGCGAGTATCTTGCTCAGAGACTTCCATAACGAGTGTTAGAATTGGTTTTTCGTCTGACCAAATCAAACTACCGTAGGCTTGAATGCCGTCGACCGACCACAGCGTCATCAACGGTCGCTTCAGTGTTCTGAAGGCGATTGCATCTTCCATTTTGCTCATGGCGGCACGATCATGGGCTTATAGGGGACGAAGTACCGTCGAAGGCAGCAAGAGCCCTCGGCAGGGGCAAGTATGTGATCCTCGCTCCTTCTCTATCCGAACGTGAAGATAAAGCGCTTGCCTCCGAAGTCCCCTGTTCCCGTACCGCGCGTGCCCGTCGATACGAACTCGAAGGGGCCGGAGCGCCCGTCCTGACAGGTGAAGGTGCCCTTGCCCTCGCGCCGGGTGATGTAGACGAATTGCCCGGCGCAAGACGTCTTTGGCGAACTGATGCGCAGCGTACCACCCCCATCGGAATATCCCGTGGCATCACCCGTGAACGTCTCGCCTGTCCCTTCAACGTGGCCCGTAACGGGCAGCGTCATCGAGCACCCCGCAACCAAGACACCAAGCGCGCAGACCGCACCTACCCCCCGACGCATTCCCATCTCCCTCTTTGGTGGCGGCGCGATGCCGCTACGCTCTTGGGTAGCAGGGAGCAAAGACAGGTCAAGCCGGACAGCTCAAAGGAGCACTTGGTCTTTCGCTGGCCCCAACGTTTCATCGATGGGCCGGCACGGGGGGGGGGGGAAATCGCACCGGCCTATCTACCGATAGGCGCTCAGATTTTTCTGCCGAAACCAAGCCGCTTCCTCGAACGCCTCTGTAGGGCCTCACCCATGCAGAAGCTCATCTAGGCGACAAGCGGCCCGGTAAACAGCGCTACGTCGGTTGCCACTGGAGGCATCCTGTCCCTGCGCTCGATCAAGGCAAGCTAGCAACAGAGGCTTAAATTGGGAGATGCCCTGTTGCGTAGGCAGCAGCCCCATCACCGCATAGGCAAACCTAAGATCATCAGTAACGTTGGTTGGGGCAACCACCTCACCGCGTGCGAAGGCGTCGCGCAGTTGGGCGGGCCTGCCTGGGTGGACCTTCAGAGCAGAGTCTGCCTGTTGAAGCCTCCGCACTACTGCATCTCTGCTGGAGGGATGCGTGGCGACCCGCCCCTGTAGCTCAGCGACCATCAACTGAGGCGCCATGTTGGCTTGACGAAGGTAATACCAGATGGGCAGCCATTTGTTGGAGCCATGGGCCTGCGCATGAAGGTACTGATCCGGGTGAGCTACGACCTCGCCCCGCAGGAAGTTCCGCACCACGGCGTCAGGGGTCACCGCATCACGAATGATTCGAATGCGGTCTCGCTCCTGCTGGTCCACCGCCTCAACGTCACCGACTAACCGGAGCGCGGGGGCGCCCTTCACTTCCGAGAAGTCGCCCTGCCGGATGAATTGAAGGGCGGGCAGAAGGTCACGGTCGATAACGAAGGCGCCGGCTTTGCCTGTCACCGCGCCCGTATCGAGATTGAGGGTCGCTTCGGTGCCCCCGGCCACGCGCATCATGCGCTGCGAAAACTCAGCAACGGCGCGTTGCTCCCTGCTGGCGATTATTTGCCGTAGCTCTCCGGGCTTAATCAGCCGAGTTTCACCGACGTAACGGTAGTAAATCGCACCTTCCTTCACGCAATCTGAGATGTTTCTCAACGCCACCACTGGCGCATGGTCGTGCGGCTCGACATATAGGACCCCGACTTGAGCACCACCTAAAACAAGCGTTGTCTTAGTTACATGAGGAACCGGGTCAAGCGACGCAATCAAGGCCCTGTTAATCGCCGCAGGGTCTGCGTCTATAAAAGCATTACCTTGAAGACCTTCAGCGATGCGGGTTCCGTCCCGCACGCCGAACAACACGTAGCCCCCCTTGTTATTTGCAAAACCAGCAATCGTTCTGATAACGTCGGCGAACCGATCAAGAGGATCTAAGCGAAAGCCGAGCTTGCACTCTGCCTTGTCGGTTTCCCCAAGACGGAGCGCCCAAGAGCCTTCGATCAGCTCAAACAAAGCCGTGACTGTTGCGGCGTCGGTTGGATGGGCTGCCTGTGGGATAGCGCCTGCCAATTGCCGACATTTCCAATCCGCTATGAAGGCGGCAGTCTCGGCCCGAGAAGCTGCCGGCACCGCAGCGCCATATTTCCCCTGCTTGATCTGCGTGATGCGGCCGGAGCTTAGGAGCCGGTCAGCTCGATTGAAGTAGAAGTGGACCGCGTCGTTCTTGATGCCCTCAGCTAGCATTGCCTTGATCAGTCCGATTTCCTCGTCGGTCACATTTCGTTGTTTGCCCCCAACCACGCCCTTCCGCCCCCTATCGTCTAGCCAACTGCCCCGCCGAAGCTCGCCCAAGCCGCGACTCAGGAGGAAGGCCCGCGTCCCTTTCGGCTGGCCCGGAAATGAAGCAGCAGCACCGCTGCCGCGCCCAAGTCCACCACAGCCCAAACCGAGCGCGCCAAATGGACCGGCACAATCGGATTGAAGGTTAGGGCTAGAAGGCTAAGCCCCAGCGCCCAGGGTCCAACCCCGGCCCGCGTGAACTCCCGATAGGTCAGGAAGGCGCACGCGCCGAAGACGACAAACCGGAGGAGTTGGAAATAGCCGTAAGGCCAAGGCGCGAGGGCGAGCACCAACATCGTGATGGGGCCGAGCCAAAGGGCCGGGTGTGCTTCCGGCTCCGTTCCTTGCTGCTGCGCCATGTCAGCTAAACACGCACCGCTGGAACCAATCCGTGAGGGCCGAGACGCCGCGCTTGGACATCTCAAGATAGCCTCAGGTCAGCCTTGAACGCGCTAGGGACAAACTCGGCCCCTATCAGCCAGTCTCCCAGAGGCACGGCATCGAACATCATGCTGGTGTCCTCACCCGTCAATTCCTGCGTCGCTACCTCAATGCTTTTAAGCCGAAGTATGGCATCACGGATGCGCTCGTGCGAGCTGCCCAGATGCTGCCAAATCTTCCTGACGTCGTCGCGGACATCCGGCGCAATCCCGCATCCAACGGTGCACATCCAAATCTCGATGCCACGGTTGGTGTCTTTGACGTGTTGGATAGCGAAGTCCGGCATCTTGATGCCAAGCGTGGGCATCGTCTTCTGCAGGTGCTCGTTCTGGCGGACGGCGTTGTTCCGTATCGTCTCAAGCATGCCGTAGAACTGAATGAGGTCAGCGCGCGTATAATCCAAAGGACGGTCGAGCAAGTTGTTAGGCAGCCCTCCGTCCTCCGTCATTGTCAAACGGAACCATTGGGCGAGCATCAAGAGGGTGGCCCGACGAAGACCGTCAGCCCTCTCCAAATCCCACAGCACCTCCTTGACACACATATAGACGCGCGCGTTCTCGCCCTTCTTCGCTAACCAGCCCAGCATCAGCGCCTCCCCTAAGGCTAACTCGACCCTGTGCTCGTGCTTTAGTCAATGCCACCTTCAGGTAGCTTTTCTCGCAGCTTCACGGCAGCCCCACAGGCCCGCCCCCAGACATCGCCCGCTGACCGGCTCATGGTCAATTCGAGCGACAACTCGATGCTCTCCAAGCGGGCGCTCTTAACCGAGCGTCCAACCTCCTCGGTATTGTCCGCTGTAACCCCTCACCCGCTTGTCCTGCTCATCCGCGACGTTCGCGCGTAGATCTGATTGACATTGTTCCATTTACGATAGAACATATTGTTCATGAGAAATGATGACCTCAAGCGCACACTGAATGACCTAGGCATTTCGCAGGCGACTCTCGCACGCCTGCTTGATGTGACCGCCCGAGGGGTGAACCTTTGGGCAATGGGCGAACGTTCGGTGCCCGGACCAGTCGCGGCTTATCTGCGGCTGCTTAGCTCCCTCCCCATAAACCTGCGTCAGGTAGAACTTGCTCGCGCAAACGAAGGAATGATCACTATGCGTAATGGAATGTACGGCATCGAATTTGCGGTTGGCGTCCGCCCTGAAGAGGGAGGCTTTGGTCTCCTCACTTTCGAAGACGGCATGATTTACGGCGTGGACGTTGCCGGCGTCCGCTACGACGGCAGCTACTCTATTAACGCCGCCGGTCAGGCCGAGGTCGCGCTGAAGATCACCTATCCTCCGAATGTGAGGGCGGTGTTCGGTGTGTCCAACCCTTACGAGTGGTCGATTGACGCCACGGCCATCCTCGACCCTAAGGCTGAAGGAGGCAGCGTCACGGTCAAGACTTCTCTGGGGAAGACCATCCCGGCCAAGTACCAGTTCATGCGCCCGCTCCCGCAGGTTGCTGCTTAGGCCGTTATAAGGCTGACAACCATGGCTTAGAGGGGATGAATGTCCACCTCTAAGCTCACGACTGCGTAATATCTGGGGTCTGGGTCGCTTCGTTCGCCTTCTGCTTCAGCTCGTAGCGGGGAAAGCGTCGCATCTCTGTGGCCAAGTCCTCAACCGTGGGCGTCTCGTAATCGTCACCAACATCGCTCGACGAGTGCCCGCACATTCCAAAGCGTATGCGCCGCTCTATCTTCGCGCGCGCGGCCTGTCGCTTGAACGTGTGCCGCCATGCATGGTTCGGGGAAATCGCCGGGTCGTTGACGCCAAGGTCGCGCACCCAATCCGCCAGCTTCTCTCGCGACTTCACCCAAGGGGCCTTTTTGGGGTCCGTCACGTCGATTGTCTTCGCCCGTTGAGCGGCCGGGTCATAGAACAAAGGTCCGCTTCCGGTCTTCTTCGCGAACTCAACGAAGCCCTGCTCTATCAGGTGCTCATGCAGTGGGACGGTGCGGGCCTTGCCGCCCTTCACGGTGCCCGCTTCAGGTGTGATCTTGAGGACCCAGAAGCCGTCTTTGTGCTGCTTCACGTCGGAACCTCGAAGCTGCGTCATCTCGCCGGGACGCCCCCCGGTGTATGCACAGAGCCACGGCACCCACCGCCTAGCGGCAGCGTTGTAGTGCGCCATCTGAGCGGGAGGCTCGACGAGTGTTGCCCGAAGAACGGTCTTCCACTCAGCCTCCGAGAACTCCTTATCCCGGACTTTCGGGGCAGCCTTCGGGACAGCGATACGGACGCCGTCAAAGGGGTTCGCGGCGATCTTCTTATTATCCAAAGCCCAGCCGAACACGACACGCGCCGACCGTAGCCAGATGCCGTTCACGACCACGGCCGACCTCTCGGGGGTCACAAGCGTGGCCTTCCAGTCCAACACCTCCTCAGCGCTGACCTCCGCGATGTCGCGCCCAGTGAAGCGGGCGTCGAGCGCCTTGAAGACCGACCTCCAGCGATTGACTGTCGACGCGGCCGGGTTCCGCTCCTTCACCCACGCCTCGAAGACGGTCCAGCATGTCAGACCGGCCGAAGAGCGAGGCTTGAAATCGGGGAACTTCGCCTCCCGTGCATCGGGCGAATAGTCGCCCCCGCTGCGGCGACGTAGTGCGGCGAGGGCAGCGCTGTACTCGGGTTCCAGCGTGTCAAGGAAGCGCTCTAGGCCCTCTGGGTTAAGCACAAGGTTATTGGCCGCGAGGAAGGACTGGACAGTCGCCAGCTCCATCAAGGCAGCACGCACATGCCGCCGATGGTTGGGATGATCCCGCCACGAGTCGTCACCGTCGCGCTCGTCGACAGGCGCATAGCGCATGAGAGCGTCTTCCCAGCGACCATGCTCAATATCCCAGTCGCTAGCCTTCCCTGGCTCCTCTTCGTGCTGAGCAATGAACCAGCCGTACCATTGGCCCGCCAACCCACGGGCCTCGCGGAAGCTTAGCGAGATACCGCCACCTGTCCGCTGCGCCCTTAACCGCTCGATGCGCGACGTGATTTCGGCATCCCAATCCCTCAGCTCCAGCTTCGCTTGCCCCACCGAGAGCGACGACGGGCGCCTAAAGCGCTCCTCTTGGGAGACGCCGAACGCCGCCTTGTAGGCCGCTCGTACCGACTCAGGGATACCATTGCGGGCGAACCAATCGCCATTTTTGGCGCGGGTTAGGGAAGTCATCGCAACAGCCATTTGTAGCGCCCTTTGTAGCGGAAGGGCGAGCGGAAGCCATTGGAAACCAATAACTTATTTCAGATCAAGCGCTTAAATGCTGTGGTGGCGCGGTCTACGGGAATCGAACCCGTCTTCCCAGCGTGAAAGGCTGGTGTCCTAACCGATAGACGAAGACCGCGTGGCGCACCTGAGGTGCGAAGCGGGGCGAGCTATAGTGGTCCCTTGCGGCCGGGGCAAGCCCATCCGGCGAAGTTTTGCAGAGGCTTTGCCGGCGCCGGCGGTCCGTGCTTTCCAGGGCGCCCCCTGCCCGATCGGCGCCGGGATTCAGCGGCGGGTCTGGGCGAGGCCGGCGAAGGAAAACCGATCGGACAGAACAGGCCGGAACACCGGTCGCACCTGCGACCGGTGCCATGCACCCGTTCCGCCGTCAGCGCGGGCGCGCCGGGTCGAGGCGGGCGAGGTCGAGCACGCGCAGCTCCGCCTTCTCGGAGCCGCCCCAGCGGTTCAGGGTCAGCGTTCCCGCCAGATGGACGAGTTCGCCGCGGGCCTGGCGCAGCGCTTCGCCCAGCGGTTCCTGCGCCGCGCGGAAGGCGATGCCGCCGATGGTCGCGCCGTCGCCGGCGCGCAGCCTGACGCGCATGTGCCCGCCCGCACCGACCTCGACCACATCGACCAGCCGATGGGCCGGCAGCACGAAGACAGGCTCCGGGCAGCCCGAGCCGAACGGCCCTGCCCGGTCGATCTCGGCCAGCAGGCGCGGATTGGCGCCGGCGGCGCTCACCGCCGCGTCGATCAGCAGCGCCTCCGATTCGCGCGAGGAGGCCACCGCCCGCGCCAGTCGCTCGCCGACGAAGGAGGCGAAGGCCTCTTCCTGCCCCGGCGCTAAAGTGATGCCGGCCGCCATGGCGTGGCCGCCGCCCTTGACCGCGAGCCCGGCCTCGACGGCCTGGCGCACCGCCGCGCCGAGATCGACGCCTGGCACGGAACGCCCCGAGCCGGTGGCGCCGCCGGCGGGATTGCGCGCCAGCGCAAACGCCGGGCGGCGGAAGCGCTCCTTCAGCCGCGCCGCGACGAGGCCGACGATGCCGGGATGCCAGTCGGCCGAGCCGACGACAAGCACGGGATGGGCCGCCGCATCCTCCTGGCCGTACTCGACCGCGGCCACCGCCTCCTCCACCGCGGCGCGCTCGATCTCCTGTCGCTCCTGATTGAGCCGGTTGAGTTCGGCGGCGATGGCGCGCGCCTCGATCTCGTCCTGCGTCATCAGCAGGCGGGCGCCGAGCGCCGCATCGCCGATGCGGCCGCCGGCATTGATGCGCGGACCGAGCAGGAAGCCGAGATGCCAGGGCTGGACCGGACCGTCGAGGCCGGCGACGTCGAGCAGCGCGGCGAGGCCGGGCCGGCTGCGCACCCGCATCATCGCGATGCCCTGCCGCACGAAGGCGCGATTGAGCCCGTGCAGCGGCACCACGTCGGCCACCGTCGCCAGCCCGACGAGGTCGAGCATCGCGAGCAGGTCGGGCTCGCCGCCCCGGATTGCCCAGTGGCCGTTCCGGCGCAGCTCGCGCGCGGTCGCGACGATCGTGAGGAAGACGACGCCGGCGGCGCAGAGATGGCCGAGGCCGGCGAGATCGTCCTGCCGGTTCGGATTGACCAGCGCCGCGACCTCCGGCAGCCGCTCGGGCGCCTGATGGTGGTCGAGCACCACGACGTCGAGACCGCGGCGCACGGCCTCCGCCAGCGGCTCGTGGCTGGTGGTGCCGCAATCGACCGTGACCAGCAGCGTCGCGCCCTCATCCGCCAGCATGGCTATGGCCTCGGCATTGGGGCCGTAGCCCTCGATCAGCCGGTCGGGAATGTGGATGCGCGGGCGGGCGCCGGCCTGCGCCAGGAAGCTCGCCAACAGGGCCGAGGAGCAGGCGCCGTCGACGTCGTAATCGCCGAAGATCGCGACCTGCTCGCCGCTGGCGGCGGCCCGGGCGAGCCGCGCGGCGGCCTTGTCCATGTCCCGCAGCACGCCCGGATCGGGCAGCAGGTCGCGCAGCTTCGGCTCGAGATAGCGCTCGACCTCGGCGGCGGCGACGCCGCGCCCGGCGAGGATGCGGGCCACGGCGTCCGGCACGCCCTCGACCTGCGCCAGCGCTTCGGCGCGGGCCAAGCCGGCGGCGTCGAGCCGGTCGCGCCAGGGGCGGCCCAGAGCCGAGCGTTCGACGCCGAGGAAGGCGCGGGGCGAGTCGGAGGTCATCCCCAAGCGGTTGCGCGCTGGGGCGAAGAAGGTCAACCGTCGCGGCTCATTCCAGCGGCCTGTGATCGGCGATCGCGCTGGCGGTCACCTTGCGGGCGCTGACCGGCGCGTGGCCCGAGACCTCGGCGCCGGCATCGGGCGCCAGCCGCGCCATCCACAGCGCCGACGAGGCCGAGATCAGCCCGACCAGCACGAAGGCCGGCCAGAAATCACCGGCACCGAGCTCGCGCCCGCCATTGTAGAGGTTGGCCGCCTCCAGCGCGAAGGCTCCGACCGTGACGCCGAGGCTGAGCGAGAGCTGCTGCGCCACGCTGGACAGGCTCGTGGCGCTCGACATGGCGCGGTTGGAGACGTCGGCATAGCTCAGCGCGTTGATGCCGGTGAACTGCAGCGAGCGGAAGCAGCCGCCGATCAGCAGGACGCTCAGCATCAGCCAGTGCGGCGTCAGCGGGGTGAACAGGCCCGACGCCGCCAGGAAGATCGAGCCGACCACGGCGTTGACCGTGAGCACGCGCCGGAAGCCGAAGCGCGCCAGGATGCGCTTGGCGAGCGTCTTCATCAGCAGAGCGCCCGCGGCCGAGGCGAAGGTGATCAGGCCCGATTGCAGGGCGTTCAGCCCGAAGCCGAGCTGCAGCATCAGCGGCAGAAGGAAGGGAATCGCGCCGATGCCGATGCGGAACAGCGAGCCGCCGATCACGCCGACATTGTAGGTCGGGATGCGCAGCAGCGAGAGATCGAGCACCGGATGGGCCGTGCGGCGCGCATGCCGCCAGTAGCCGTAGAGCGCCAGCACGCCGAAGGCGACGCAGCCATAGGACACCCATTCCGGCACGAGATGGCGCCCGCCCGAGGCGAGGCCGAGCATCAGCGTCGCCAGCCCGGACGAGGAGAGCAGGAAGCCGCGGATATCGAGCGGCGGCACGTCCTCCTCGCGGATGTCCTCGAAGAACTTCGTCGCCAGCACGATGCCGAGCAGGCCGATCGGCAGGTTGATGAAGAAGATCCAGCGCCAGTCGAAATAGGTGGTGATGAACCCGCCGATCACCGGCCCGACCACCGGCCCGACCAGCGCCGGCACGGTCAGATAGGCGAGCGCGCCGACGATCTGCGATTTCTCGACGCTGCGCAGGATGACGAGGCGGCCGACCGGTACCATCATCGCCCCACCCATGCCCTGCAGGAAGCGCGCGCCGACGAAGGCGCCGAGCGAATTCGCCATGGCGCACATCACCGAGCCCAGCATGAAGACGACAAGCGCGGCCCTGAAGATGGTGCGGGCGCCGAAGCGGTCCGCCATCCAGCCGGAGATCGGGATGAAGACGGCGAGGCTGACGAGATAGGAGGTGAGCGCCAGCTTGAGCGCTATCGGGTCTTCGCCCAGCGCGGTGGCGATCACCGGCAGCGAGGTCGCGATCACCGTGGAGTCGGTGTTCTCCATGAACAGCGCGCACGCGACGATGAGAGGCAAAAGTTTCGCGCGCTGCACGAGATCCAACCTTGTTTGCAGGCCCGGTCTAGCGGGACGGGGCGCGGCTGACGAGAGGCGAGTGCCGCCATGGCGTCACGAGGGCGCGAGGACCGGGCCCGCCGCGTCAACGCCTTCGGGCGCCGCCGGTTTCACGGCGTGCGCCGGGAGGAGAGCAGACCATCGCTGCCGGCATGGCGCGCAGGGAAACCAGTCCCCATCTCAAAGGTTGCAGAGGGGCGGAATTCTAGCGTGGCGGAGCATCCGCCGGAGGTGTCCCATGAGCAGCATGTTGTCCCGTTTCGCGCCGATGTCCCCACGTCCTGTCCTGGCCGCAGGGCTGCTCGCGGCAGCCTTCATGGCCGGCACCGGCGCGACGCCGGCGGCGGCCCAGCAGAAGAGCTGGGAAATCGGCTGCTCGCAGCCGGTCCAGGCGCCCGGCTCGGGCGATTTGCTGCGCGTGATGAACTGCGCGCGCCAGAAGGACTGCCAGGAGCTGGCCAATGCCCGCGGCACGACGATCATGGAAAGCGGCTGCTTCATGGTCGCTCCCAGCGCCGCGCCGGTGCTGCCGCAGGCCGGCAAGAGACAGGCCACGCATCAGCAATAGGCCGCCAACCGATTTTGCACTGCAGCAGACGCGGAGCATCTGCGTGCCTGCTGCAGTGGTTTTTTGCTGCGCTGCCCTAGCCGGGGTCGCGCACGCGTGATAACGGACCTCGTCAACTCGGCATCGGGCTTCCAGCGCCCGGCCCCCTTCAACGCCGGTCCGGCCGGCCTTCGGAGTTGACAATGGCAGCGATCATCGACGGTCTCATTCGCGACGGGCTCACCTTCGACGACGTGCTGCTGGAGCCCGGCCCGTCCGAGGTCATGCCGGCCGATGTCGATGTCTCGACCAGGCTGACCAAGACCATTTCGCTCAACCTGCCGATCATCGCCTCGGCGATGGACACGGTCACAGAGGCGCGCATGGCGATCGCCATGGCGCAGGCCGGCGGGCTCGGCGTGGTGCACCGCAATCTCGATCCCGACCAGCAGGCCGAGCAGGTCCGGCTGGTCAAGAAGTTCGAGTCGGGCATGATCGCCAATCCGATCACCATCTTCCCCGACGAGACGCTGGGCGATGCGCTGGCGATCATGAAGCACAACGGCATCTCGGGCATCCCGGTGGTCGAGCGCGGGCCGCAGGGGCATAAGGGCCGCCTCGTCGGCATCCTGACCAATCGCGACGTGCGCTTCGCCGCCAACACCGAGCAGCGCGTCTCCGAGCTGATGACCAAGGACCGGCTGATCACGGTGCGCGAGGGCGTCGGCCAGGACGAGGCCCGCCGCCTGCTGCACCAGTTCCGCATCGAGAAGCTGCTCGTCGTCGACGATCACTATCGCTGCATCGGCCTGATCACCGTCAAGGATATGGAGAAGCAGGTCGCCTATCCGAATGCCGCGAAGGATTCGCAGGGCCGCCTGCTGGTCGCCGCCGCGACCACCACGGGCGAACAGGGCTTCGAGCGCTCCGAGATGCTGATCGACGCCGGCGTCGACCTCATCGTCGTCGACACCGCCCACGGCCATTCGGCCAAGGTGCTCGAGGCGGTGACGCGGGTGAAAAAGCTCTCCAACACCGTGCAGGTCATCGCCGGCAACGTCGCCACCGCCGGCGGCGCCCAGGCGCTGATCGATGCGGGCGCGGACGCGGTCAAGGTCGGCATCGGCCCGGGCTCGATCTGCACAACCCGCATCGTCGCGGGCGTCGGCGTGCCGCAGCTCACCGCCATCATGGACGCGGCCTCGGCCGCCGATAAGGCCGGCATCCCGGTGATCGCCGATGGCGGCATCAAGTATTCCGGCGACCTCGCCAAGGCGCTGGCGGCCGGCGCGTCCTGCGCCATGGTCGGCTCGCTGCTGGCAGGTACGGACGAGACCCCCGGCGAGACGTTCCTCTACCAGGGCCGCTCGTACAAGGCGTATCGCGGCATGGGCTCGGTCGGCGCGATGGCGCGCGGCTCGGCCGACCGCTACTTCCAGCAGGACATCAAGGACACGCTCAAGCTCGTGCCCGAAGGCATCGAGGGCCAGGTCGCCTATAAGGGCCCGGTTACCAACGTCCTGCACCAGCTCGCCGGCGGCCTGCGCGCCGCCATGGGCTATGTTGGCGGTCGCGACCTCGCCGATTACCGCAGCAAGGCCCGCTTCATCCGCATCACCAGCGCCGGCCTGCGTGAGAGCCATGTCCACGACGTGACGATCGTGCGCGAGAGCCCGAACTACCCGACCCGCTCCTGACCGCAGAGACAGAGGCCAGCATGACGACGCTCAAGCTCATCTACCCGGCGCTGGCCCAGATCTTCTGGAGCTTCGTCGTGCTGACCATCATGTTCCTGCGCCGCAAGGACGCCTTCGTGAACCGCGAGGTCCGCTACAAGGACGTCGCGGTCTCGACCGAGGCCTACCCGGTCGCGGCCAGGCAGGCCGCGGCCAACTTCACCAATCAGTTCGAGACGCCGGTCCTGTTCTTCGTGCTGGTGCTGATCGCGACGCATGTCGGCGCCACGGGCTATGTGATGACAGCGCTCGCCTGGGCCTATGTCGCCAGCCGCGTCGTGCATACGCTGATCCATATCGGCCCCAACCGCCTGCCCTATCGCGGCTCCGCCTTTGGCATCGGCGTCCTCTGCCTGCTGCTGATGTGGCTCGGCGTGGTGCTGACCCTCGTCTGACCCGGCCGCCGCGGTGTCATCCCGTTAAGCACGCCGGCCGGCTCGCCCCGGATCGCTAAAATGCCGCCTATCCGTTCAGCCCCGTCGCAACCCGGCGGGGCTGATTGTCGTCCGGTCAGACGACCTCGTGGCGAAGCGGCTTCGCAGGGTGGGCGCCGCGTCCGTTAAGGATCGCAGGCGATTGCCGTTGCCCGCCCTCACGCAGGAAGACTAATAAAATCTTAACGGTCGATCCGTCGGTGCGACAGGCGCCGTGCGGCATGGAGTCCTCGCGTGTTTCGAGTTCGTTGCGTCGCTTCCCCGGTTACGGCCTTCACCGCCCCCGATGCGGAGGGGTACGCCAGCGGTGCGCGCCGGAGCGGGCTGCGCCTGGCGGCGTTGACGGGGCTCGGCCTGGCGCTCGGTGCCGGCGGCGCCACGCTGACGATCTCTCTGGTCCAGGCCGGCGACGATGCCGGCATCCGCGCCTTCCATCTCGAGGAAGCCGCCAATCGCCGCGCGCTGCGCGAGGCCGCCCAGCCGATCTATGCCTATGCCCCGGCGCCGCGCGCGCAGCGCTCCTGGGCGATGCCGCTCTATCGCTCGCGCGCCGACGGCACCCTGCCCCAGCCGCGCATCGAGCTGAATCCCTTCCGCCGGACGCGCCAGCCGGCCCGATCGATCGAGACGACCGAGGCCCGGCCGCGCCGCGTGGCGATGCGCTACGACACGGTCTCGGGCGCGGCGAGCTCGGCGCGGACGATCTGCGTGCGGATGTGCGACGGCTATCATTCGCCGCTCGGGCACCTGCGCAGCATGGCCGACCTCTCGGCACATGAGGCGCTGTGCCAGGCCGCCAATCCCGGCGTGCCGGTCAAGGTGTTCCGCGTGCCGGCCGGCGCCGCGACCATCGATGGCGCGGTCTCGCGCGAGGGCAAGACCTATGGCTCTCTGCCGATGGCCTATGCCTACCAGAGCAGCGCCGACCCGGCCTGCCGGCCGGCCATGGCGACGGCGAGCGGCTATCGCAGCCTGCTCCTGCGCGACGTCACCCTGCGCGCCGGCGACAGCATCGTGCTCGACGGGCGGGTGCGCACCTATCACGGCGCCGCCGGGCGACCGCGCGACATGGCCGATTTCGGCGACTTCCGCGCCTCGCGCCAGCTCACCGCCGCACAGCGCACCGCGATCGACAGCAAGGTCGGTGTCTCGCAGCGCGAGGCGGAGCTGCGCAGCTTCAAGCGCGGCATGCGCGTCCGGGAGGCGGCCCTGGCCGATGCTCCCCTCGTCGTCGCCAGCGACGCGATCGTCCTGCGCGGCGGCATCGATCCGCGCGGCCGCACGGGCGAGCCGCGCCGCATCGTCCTCGACAGTCCCTCAGCCATCCGCTGACGCCGGCTAAGGGCACGCTGATCACGCGACGACATCCGGCATCCGCCGAACGGAATTCATTCATAGGACAAAATACCTACGCCGCACTATAGGAATATTTCCCCTTCATCCTTTTCAGCCACGCCGAAAGCGGCATGGACGGCGGGCGCCGGCTCCGGCACATTTGTCGCGCTGCACCATGGAGACGACGATGACGACCAAGACGCCGCGCCAGTTCTTCCGGCCGCTCGCCATCGGCGCTCCCGAGCCGCTGCGCGAACTGCCCCAGCGGCTGGAGCGGATGATCCATTTCGTCCCCCCTCACCTGGAGAAGGTCCGCGCCAAGGTTCCCGAGCTCGCCGGGCAGGTCGACATCGTCCTGGGCAATCTGGAGGACGCGATCCCCGCCGACGCCAAGGAGGCGGCGCGCGACGGCTTCGTCGCGCTCGCCAAGGCGACGGATTTTGGCACGACCGGCCTGTGGACCCGGGTGAATGCGCTGAACTCGCCCTGGTTCCTCGACGACATCGCGGCGATCATGGGCGAGGTCGGCGGCAAGCTCGACGTTATCATGGTCCCCAAGGTCGAGGGGCCGTGGGACATCCACTATGTCGACCAGCTGCTGGCGCAGTACGAAGCCCGCCATGCGCTGCGCCGCCCCGTGCTGATCCACGCCATCCTCGAGACGGCCGAGGGCGTGAAGAATGTGGACGCGATCGCCACCGCCTCGCCGCGCATGCACGGCATGAGCCTCGGTCCGGCCGATCTCGCCGCCTCGCGGGCGATGAAGACGACGCGCGTCGGCGGCGGGCACCCGGACTACAAGGTCATCGCCGACCCGACAGCGGACGGCGCCGCCCGCGCCGTCGCCCAGCAGGACCTCTGGCACTATACGCTGGCGAAGATGGTCGATGCCTGCGCCTCGGCCGGGCTCAAGGCGTTCTACGGCCCGTTCGGCGACTTCTCGGACGCGGCGGCCTGCGAGGCACAGTTCCGAAACGCATTCCTGCTCGGTTGCGCCGGTGCCTGGACGCTGCATCCGTCGCAGATCGCGATCGCCAAGCGCGTCTTCAGCCCGGACCCGGCTGAGGTGGCCTTCGCCCGCCGCATCGTCGCGGCGATGCCGGACGGCACCGGCGCGGTGATGATCGACGGCAAGATGCAGGACGACGCGACCTGGAAGCAGGCGAAGGTCATCGTCGACCTCGCCGATCAGGTCGCGGCCCGCGACCCCGATCTCGCCGCACAATATGGTGACTGAACGTGAGGTCGCGCCGCCGCCGCGCAACATTGACGCAATTGCGTCGTAAACCTAGGTAGAGCCAAGCGACGAACGTCGATAAGACCGGTCAGGGCGAGCCGGCAGCGGAAACAGAACGAAGGTCAATGGAATCAAGAACGGCGAAGTTTCGCATCGGCCAGGTGGTTCGTCATCGCATCTACCCGTTCCGGGGCGTGATTTTCGATGTCGACCCGGTCTTCGCGAACTCTGACGAATGGTGGCAGGCGATTCCCGAGGATCAGCGCCCGTCCAAGGACCAGCCCTTCTACCACCTCTTCGCCGAGAACGAGGAGACGGAGTACGTCGCCTATGTCTCGGAGCAGAACCTCGTCGACGACGAGGGCGGCCCCCCGGTCCGCCACCCGCAGGCGCGCGAATTCTTCCGCCGCGATCGCAAGGGCAAGTACCGCATGGACAAGACCGAGCTGAACTGAGGGAGCGGGGGCGTTCAGGCTGAGGGAGCGGGGGCGCTCAGCAAAGCCCTCTTCCCTCTACCAGCGCTGGTGTCGCGCCGCGGTGGTGTCACGTCACGCAAGCCGTTCCCACCGCATCATTCCGGGGCGCCGCGAAGCGGCGAGCCCGGAACCCATGACCATGACGCGCGCCGATGGGCACGACAGCGCTTACGGCGCCCTGCCCGCTTTCGCGGCGCCCCGCCCCCCCTGTGCCTCGGGCGAACCGGCCCGAAGACGCAGACCACCTCTCACGCAGACATCGCTTGAACCATGCCGTGGTCATGGGTTCCGGGCTCTTCGCTGCGCGAAGCCCCGGAATGACGGCGGTTGGCGCCGGAGAATGCGAGGCGCAGGGGCAGCTGCCGCCCCCTGAGCGCCTCGGCAGGGCGGCGGCGCGACACGATGCGTATCGCCCCATACACACGCCGCCCCCCCCCCGTGTCAGGCGCGCTCGGCGTCGGGGAAGCTTGCGGTGAAGGCGCCTTCTCGCTCCGGCGGCAGGCGCACGATCAGGCTGAGCGCGCCGTCCTCCGCATCCTCGCGCTCGAGGATCTCGCCATTGGCATGCAGCCAGGCGAGCGACTTGCCGTCGCCCGGCGGCAAAGCGAGGCGGTAGATGGGGCGCGTGCGGGCGATTCGGCTTTCGATCGCCTGCGTCAGGGCGGCCATCCCCTCCCCGGTCAGCGCTGAGACCAGCACCGGGCGCTGCGCCTCCGGCCGCAGCCCGGCCAGCGAGGCCTGGCGGTCGCGCTCGGCAGGATCGAGCAGGTCGGCCTTGTTCCAGACCTCGATGACGCGCTGTCCGTCCTCCGGGTCGACGCCGAGATCGCGCAGGATGGCGTGGACGTCCGCCGCCTGCGCCTGCGTATCCTCGTGCGACACGTCGCGCACATGCAGCAGCACGTCGGCCTCGATCGCGTCTTCCAGCGTGGCGCGGAAGGCGGCTACGAGCTGCGTCGGCAGGTCGGAGATGAAGCCGACCGTGTCTGAGAGCAGGATCTTGGCGCCGTGCGGCAGCTTCAGCGCGCGCGCGGTCGGATCGAGGGTGGCGAACAGCATGTCCTGCGCCAGCACCTCGGCCGAGGTCAGCCGGTTGAACAGGGTCGACTTGCCGGCATTGGTGTAGCCGACCAGCGCGACGATCGGATAGGGCACGCGCTTGCGGCTGGCGCGATGCAGCGAGCGCGTGCGCTTCACGCCCTCGAGCTCGCGCTCGATCTTGGTCATCCGCTCCTGGATGATGCGCCGGTCGGCCTCGATCTGGGTCTCGCCCGGGCCGCCGAGGAAGCCGAAGCCGCCGCGCTGGCGCTCGAGATGGGTCCAGGAGCGCACGAGCCGGCTCTTCTGGTAGTTCAGATGTGCGAGTTCGACCTGCAGCGTGCCCTCGCGGGTGCGGGCGCGCCGGCCGAAGATCTCGAGGATCAGGCCGGTGCGGTCGATCACCTTGCAGCCGAAGGCCTTTTCGAGGTTGCGCTGCTGGACCGGCGAGAGCGCGCAATCCATCACGACGAGGCCGATCTCCTCGTCCTCGATGCGCTTCACGAGCTCGTCGACCTTGCCCTTGCCGAGATAGGTCGAGGGGCGCAGCGCCGTCAGCGTCACCGGGACGGCCTCGACCAGTTGCAGGTCGATGGCACCCGCCAGCCCCGCCGCCTCGTCTAGACGGGCTTCGGGGCTGCGCTGGTTGTCGTCGCCGCCATCGAGCCGCCCCGCCGCGCGGCGGGTCAGATAGGGCCCGACGACGAAGGCGCGCGTCCCGGACGCGACGGCGTGTTCCGCGGCATCGATGGCGATGCCGACGGATCCGCCCCCGCCCGGTCCGGCCCGGCCGGCCACGGTGCTCAAGCCTTGTCCGTGTCCTCGGACTCGAACAACTGCACCGGGTGGCCCGGCATGATGGTCGAGATGGCGTGCTTGTAGACCAGCTGCGAATGCCCGTCGCGACGCAGCAGGACGCAGAAATTGTCGAACCAGGTGACGACGCCCTGCAGCTTGACGCCGTTCACGAGGAAGATGGTGAGGGGGATCTTCTGCTTCCGGACATGGTTGAGGAAGGTGTCCTGAAGGTTCTGTGCGCGTTCTGCGGCCATGGTTAGCCCCTGTTGTTGGGATCGCAAGTCGGCTTGCGCATGCGATCCAGAGCGTTCCGTTCGACTTCGGCGACAATCGCTCCAGTTTCGGAACTCCGACGGCCCATTAAATCGTGGGCCGATGAAAAGGCGCAAGGGCGGCGCGGCGTGAATTTGCGCCTGCCGCCCTGCGCCCAGTGCATTGCGCGCGGCCGGATCAGCCGACGCCGAGCGATTTCAGCTTCCGGTGCAGCGCCGAGCGCTCCATGCCGATGAACTCGGCGGTGCGCGAGATATTGCCCGAGAAGCGCGCGATCTGCGCGATCAGGTATTCGCGCTCGAATATCTCGCGCGCCTCGCGCAGCGGTAGGCTCATCAGCTTCTCTCCGCCGGAGCCGGACGGCGTCGTCGGCACCATGGCGCCGACCTCGGCCGGCAGCATGTCGATCGTGATCTCGGCGTTGGGATCGCCCTTGGTCAGGATCATCAGCCGCTCGACGTTGTTGCGCAGCTCGCGGACATTGCCCGGCCATTCGTGCGACTGCAGCACCGCCATCGCGTCGCCGCCGATCCGGCGTTTGGGCAGGCCGGTCGCCACCGAGATTTGCTCCATGAAGAACTCGATCAGCTCCGGCACGTCCTCACGGCGCTCCGACAGGGCCGGCACCCGCACCGGCACCACCCCGAGGCGGTGATAGAGGTCCTCGCGCAGATGTCCCTCCGCGATCAGTCGCGCGAGATCGCGGCTGCTGGAGGAGATGATGCGCACGTCGACATGCACGCGCGTCGCGCCACCGACACGCTGGAAGTTCTGGTCGACCAGCACGCGCAGGATGCGGTTCTGCGTCTCGCGCGGCATGTCGCCGATCTCGTCGATGTAGAGGGTGCCGCCATGGGCCTCCTCGAGCGCGCCGACGCGCCGGGAGCGGCCATCGCCGCCCTCGATGCCGAAGAGCTCCTCCTCCATCGTCTCGGGCGTGATCGTCGCGGCGTTGATCACCACGAACGGGCCGGACGAGCGGCTGGAGGCCTCGTGCAGGGTGCGCGCCGTCAGTTCCTTGCCGCAGCCCGGCTCGCCGGTGATCAGCACGCGGGCATTGGTCGGTGCCACCCGCTCGACCGTCTGGCGCAACTGATTCATCGGGCTGGAGCGCCCGACGATCCGGCTGGCCTGCACCGAGCGCGTCTTCAGCTCGCGGACCTCGCGGCGCAGGCGCGAGGCCTCCAGCGCGCGCTCGGCGACGAGCACCAGCCGGTCGGCCTTGAACGGCTTCTCGATGAAGTCGTAGGCGCCGTTCTTGATCGCCGAGACCGCCGTCTCGATGTTGCCGTGGCCGGAGATCATCACGACAGCGAGGTCGGGATGGCTCTCCTTGATCAGCTCCAGCACCTGCAGCCCGTCCAGCCGGCTGCCCTGCAGCCAGATGTCGAGGAAGACGAGGTTCGGCCGCCGGGCGGCGATCGCTGCCAGCGCCTCGTCGGCGGAGGCCGCCTTGCGGGTGCGATACCCCTCGTCCTCCAGCAAACCGGCAACCAGTTCGCGAATGTCGGTCTCGTCGTCGACGACGAGAATATCAGCACTCATGCCTTCGTCCCGCTCATCTGTCCCGCGACGGTCTCCGCCGTCGCCTTGCTCGAATCTGATGCGTCTTCGCCGGCTTCAGGCGGCCCGGTCTCGATGAACCATAGCCTGACCAGAGCGCCGCGCTCGCCATCGGGCCGGTCGAGCAGCTCGATGCCGCCGCCATGGTCCTCGAGGATCTTGCCGACGATAGCGAGGCCGAGCCCGGTGCCGCCCTCGCGCGTCGTCATATAGGGCTCCAGCAGCTTCTGGCGCTGGTCGGCCGGCAGGCCCTTGCCGTTGTCGAGGATGTCGATGAGGATCCGGCCATCCTCGTGCCGCGCGAAGGCGATATCGATGCGGCCCTTGCCGCGGATGTCGGCCGGCACGGCCTCGACCGCCTCCGTCGCGTTCTTGATGACGTTGGTCAGCGCCTGCGAGATCAGGCGGCGGTCGAAGCGCGCCATCACCGGCTCGCCCGGCAGATTGTCGGTGAGCGCGATCTCGGGGCTGCCGACCCGCATCAGGAAGACGATCTGGCGGACCGTCTCGACGATGTCCTCCTGCGCCGGCGAGGGCTTCGGCATGCGGGCGAAGGAGGAGAACTCGTCGACCATGCGGCGGATGTCGTCGACCTGCCGGACGATCGTCGCCGTGCACTGGTCGAAGATCTCCCTGTCGTCGACGATGACCTTGCCGAACTTGCGGCGGATGCGCTCGGCCGAGAGCTGGATCGGCGTCAGCGGGTTCTTGATCTCATGGGCGATGCGGCGGGCGACGTCGGCCCAGGCCGCGGTGCGCTGCGCCGAGACGAGATCGCTGATGTCGTCGAGGGTGACCACCAGCCCTGCGCCGGCGCCCTCGCTCTCGCGGGCGGCGCGGATGTTGACCATGCGGTCGCGCCCGCCGCGGCTGATGGCGACCTGCCCGGAAATCTGGCGCTGGCGGCTGCTCATCGCCTCGGAGACGAAAGCGGCTATCTCGGGCGCGACGCGCGCGATCGGCTCGCCCAGCAGGCGCTCGCCGGTGCCGAGCAGCGCCTCGGCCGAGCGGTTGCTGATGGTGATGTGGCCGTCCTCGTCGAGGCTGAGCACGCCGGAGGAGACGCCGGCCAGCACGGTCTCGGTGAAGCGCCGGCGCCGGTCGAGCACCTCGCTTGCGGTCACCAGCCCGTCGCGCTGGCGGCGCAGCTCCGCCGTCATCTTGTTGAAGGTCTCGCCGAGATGGGCCAGGTCGCCCTCCGATCGTCGGATCGGCACCTGGACGTAGAAATTGCCGCTGGAGACCTGGTCCGTGGCGTGGATCATCCGGCGGATCGGCGCGACGAGGCCGTTGGCGAAGTTGAGGCCGAGCCAGATCGCCGAGAGCAGCAGGATGACCGAGATCAGCCCGTACATCGCGGCGAAGGCGATCTGCACGCCCTTCCGGCGCGCATCGATGCCGAGATATTCCACTGCCGCGCCGCGGGCGAGCGCCGGGAACTCCACCGCCAGCGGATCGACCTCGCGAGCCACGTAGAGGAAGGTGTCGTCGAAGGTCTGGAGCTTGACCAGCGCCCCGAAGACGCGTCCGGTGGACGGCACCACGCAGATCGGCTCCGGCGAGGACTGCGCGTCCTCGAAAGCGGCCGCGTCCGGCTTGGGCGCGTCGCGCAGCACGTCGATATTGGCGCGCATCAGCACGGTGTCGGGCGATTTCATCAGCCAGACCACAGGCAGGCCGAGCGCGGTGGCGCGCGCGGTCAGGAAGCTCTCGAACCAGCGGCGGTCGGCGTCATAGGCCGGTTTGGCGCGGCCGAGATCGTCGGTCAGCAGGCGGATCTCGCGGCCGAGCGAGCGGCACTGGCTCGCGGCATAGGCATCGGCGACCTCTACGGACTTGAAGACCGCATCGCGCATCCGGTCGGAGAACCAGGGCTCGAGGCCGCGTTCCAGCGTCACGGTGGCCACGATCGCGACCAGCATCGCCGGCAACGCGGCGACAATGCTGAACAGGCTGACGATCCTGACATGCAGGCCGGCGCCGGCCACGCCGGCGCGCCGGGCGCGGATCAGCACCGCCGCCTCGACCGCGACGACGACGAGCAGGACGAGAATCAGCGCCGCGTTCAGGACGAACAGGCCGACGACCACTTCGTGGACCGGTGCGATCGGAGTCGCGCCCGACATCACGACGAAGGTCGCCAGCGCGGAAACCAGGGCGAAGACGACAACGAGCGCGCCGAACCAGCCGGAGGCGCGCCTCGGCGCATCCTGCTGGCGTGGCGTCATGCGCAGATCGCCGATCGAACTAGACAAGGCGGGAACGCTGCTCCGTTGCATCAGGGCGCGCGGACCGCAAAAGGCGAGCCTGCGCCGCGCCGTGATGCGCCGAAGCAACGGTGTTGTCAAAATATGACACGGGCAAGGCGGGGAGAGGAACCGCCGCCGGGACCGCCGCCCCTGCCCTGCGCGGGCGAAGCCTGAACCGGCGCAGGGGCACGCATCGCCACTGGGGCGAGCGGCATCGACGGGCGTGGCTGGCGGCGCAAGTCCCTGCCGACGCACGCCAATCCGCCGCCCGGTCAGCGCCAGCTACTAGCGCGGCGAGCGGACCACCTGCATGTCGAGCTCGCGGATCTTCTTGCGCAGCGTGTTGCGGTTGAGCCCGAGCAGCTCGGCCGCGCGGATCTGATTGCCGCGCGTCGCCGCCAGGGCGGCGGCGATCAGCGGCGGCTCCACCTCGCGCAGGATGCGATGATAGAGCCCGGGCGGCGGCACCTGGTCGCCGAAACCGCCGAAATACTGGCCGAGATGGCGCTCGACAGCGGCAGAGAGAGTCTCCGAGCGGTCGGGCGCCGCAGCCGTGCCGGGGGTCGACTGGGCGGCGGAGGCCGGCTGCAACTCGGCCTCGACGATCGGGGCCGTGATGGTTTCCTGGGGATAGAGCGCGGCGAGGCGGCGCACCAGGTTCTCGAGCTCGCGGACATTGCCCGGCCAGCGATAGCGCCGCATGACGTCCATCGCTTCCGAATCGATCTGCTTGCGCGGCAGGCCTTCCTTCTCGACCAGCGAGAAGAAATGCCGGACCAGATCGGGAATGTCCTCCACCCGCTCGCGCAGGGGCGGCAGGCGGATCGGCACGACGTTCAGGCGGAAGAACAGGTCCTCGCGGAACAGGCCGTGCGCGATCGAGATGCGCAGGTCCTTGTTGGTGGCTGCGACGATGCGGACATGGGTCTTGATAGGGGTGCGACCACCGACCGTGGTGTACTCGCCCTGCTGCAGCACGCGCAGCAGGCGGGTCTGCGCCTCCATCGGCATGTCGCCGATCTCGTCGAGGAAGAGCGTGCCGCCCTCGGCCTGCTCGAAGCGGCCGGAGGAGCGGGTCAGCGCGCCGGTGAAGGCGCCCTTCTCGTGGCCGAACAGCTCGGACTCGATCAGGTCCTTGGGGATCGCCGCCATGTTGATTGCGACGAAGGGGCCATTGCGGCGCTTGCCGTAATCATGGAGCGCGCGCGCCACCAGCTCCTTGCCGGTGCCCGACTCGCCGTTGATCATCACGGTGAGGTCGATCGGCATCAGGCGGGCCAGGGCGCGGTAGACGTCCTGCATGGCCGGCGAGCGGCCGATCAGCGGGATGTCCTCCTGCTCGGCGATCGGGTTGCGGGCGGCGTCGCCGCGCGGCCGCGACAGGGCCCGGCCGACGATGGCCACCAGCTCCTTTAGGTCGAACGGCTTGGGCAGGTACTCGTAGGCGCCGCGCTCGGAGGCCTTGATCGCGGTCATGAAGGTGTTCTGCGCGCTCATGACGATGATCGGCAGCTCGGGGCGGACCCGCTTGATGCGGGGCAGCAGGTCGAAGGCGTTACCATCGGGCATCACCACGTCGGTGATGATCAGGTCGCCAAGGCCCTGCGCCGCCCAGGTCCAGAGGGTTGCGGCCTGCCCCGTCGTGCGGACCTCGTAGCCGGCGCGGGCGAGCGCCTGGTTGAGGACCGTGCGGATGGCCGCATCGTCGTCTGCGATGAGAATGTTTCCCGTAGGCATGCCGCTTCGCGTCTCGCTCTATGTCACCCCTGCCGGCGCTCGCGCGCCTCGTGCAGGGGCAATCGGATTCGAAATGTCGTGCGCCGCGGGACGGAATCGCATTCGACGATTCCACCGTGATCGCCGACCACCTTGGCGACGAGTGCAAGTCCAAGGCCACTGCCCTGCGCCTTGGTCGTCACGAAGGGGTCGAAGAGGTGCGCCTGCAGGTCGGGCGGCACGCCGGGGCCGTTGTCGCGGATGCCGATTTCCAGCGGCAGGGCCAGCCGCGCCTGCGATCCCGGGGCCTGCATGCGGATTCCGGGGCGGTAGGCGGTGGTCAGGGTGATCTCGCCGTCGATCGCGTCGGAGCCGATCGCTTCGGCCGCGTTCTTCACCAGGTTGAGCAGCACCTGCACCAGCTGGTCGCGATTGCCCGAGACCGGCGGCAGCGACGGATCGTAGACCTCGGTGAAGCGGATGTGCCGGGCGAAGCCGGACTGGGCCAGCCGCTTCACATGGTCGAGCACGTCGTGGACGTTGACGGGGCCGCGTTCGCTCGGCCTTTCGTCGCCGAAGAGCTCGACGCGCTCGACCAGCTTCACGATCCGGTCGGCCTCCTCGCAGATCAGCTGGGTCAGTAGCCGGTCGGAATCCGGCACCGATGATTCCAGCAGCTGCGCGGCGCCGCGAATGCCCGACAGCGGGTTCTTGATCTCGTGGGCCAGCATCGCGCCGAGCGCGGTTATCGAGCGGGCTGCTCCTCGATGCGTCAGCTGCCTGTCCATTTTTTCGGCAATTGTCCGTTCCTGCAGCATCAGCACGACGGCCTCGCCATGGCCGGGCAGTGGAGAGGCGAAGACGTCGACCACCCTCTCGCCGCCGAGGCGCGGCGATCCGAGCTCGAGCCGGTACTCGCTGACGCTGGCGCCGCGCCGCTGCACCTCCTCGACCAGCGAGAGCACCGGCGAGCCGAAGGCGACCAGATCGTCGAGCGTCTGGCGCTTGAGCACCACCGCGCTCGCCTGGAAGAAATCCTCGGCGGCGGTGTTGGCGTAGAGCACGCCCTGCCGCTCGCCGATGACCAGCACCGGCATGGGCAGCACGTTCAGGGTCTGGATCTCGATCGCGTCGAGCAAGGCTTCGCTCTCCGCCATATCGCCGAACAACGCCATCGTCATACGCAACCTCTCCGTACAGTCAGGCGGCGGCGCCGAGGCGCTCCGTCGCGAACAACCGGCCCAGCGCGGCGAGCGCGCGCGCCGGGTCGTCGGTGGTCAGAAGCTCGCGCCGGGCCCGCTCGTCCGGCGCGAAGCCGGCGGACAGCGCCTCGTCGGCATAGGCTGCGAGATGCTTGCGGGCATGGCGGACGCCGGTCTCGCGGCCGAGCAGCCCGACCAGCCCCTCGTAATGCTCGCAGGCGACCGCGTGGATTTCCGCGGGACCGACGCGCGGCGGCTCGCGCCCCGCGAGTTCCGCGCCGATCGCCCCCGGCAACCAGGGCCGCCCGAGCGCGGCCCGGCCGACCATGACGAAATCGGCGCCCGACTGGGCGAGGCAGGCACGCGCCTGCTCGACGCTCGCGATGTCGCCATTCGCGACCAGCGGGAAATCGCCCGCCTCGCGCACCGGGCGGATCGCAGCCCAGTCGGCCTGGCCCTTGTAGAACTGCTGGCGCGTGCGGCCATGCACGGTGATGGCGGCGGCGCCGGCCGTGACCGCGCGGCGCGCGAGTTCCGGCGCGTTGCGGCTGGCGTCGTCCCAGCCGAGGCGCATCTTGACCGTCACCGGCACCTTGACCGCGGCGACCACCGCCTCGACCAGGCCGAGCGCGTGGTCGAGGTCGCGCATCAGGGCCGAGCCGGCCCAGCCGCCGACGACGCGCTTGGCCGGGCAGCCCATATTGATGTCGACGATGTCGGCGCCGGAGCCTTCGGCGACCTGCGCCGCCTCGGCGAGCCAGCGCGGCTCGCAGCCGGCGAGCTGGACGACATGGGGCGCGACGCCGCTGCCCTCGGCGCGCAGGCGGGCTTCCTCGCTGCCGCGCACCAACTCATCGGAGGCGATCATCTCGGACACCACCAGCCCGGCGCCGTAGCGCGCGGCGATCCGGCGCATCACCACGTCGGTGATGCCGGACATCGGCGCGAGAAACGCGGACGAGGCGGGAATCAGCCCGCCGATCCCGATCACGGCCACACCCGGCTTTGATGAATTTTCCATCATGCCGATTTATTGGACATTTGGTGCGCTGCGCAAGTGATTTCCGAGCAATACCGCAGCGCAACATGCGCGGCGCCGGCTCAGGAACTCGCCTCTCACGGCCCCGCGCCCCCCTACGCCGAATGCCTATTTGGCGATCCGCGCCGCTGGCTCTATCACCGCGCCAGACGCAGGAACCGCCGGCTTTCGATGACACATGCCTTCGCCGCCCTGATCGTCGCCGCCGGCCGCGGATTGCGGGCCGGAGGGGCGACGCCGAAGCAATACCGCGCCATCGGCGGCGAGCCGGTGCTGTGCCGCGCGCTGCGCCCCTTTCTCGATGCGGCGGCGATCGGCCCGGTCATCGTCGTCACCGGCCCGGGCGACGAGCCGCTCTATCGCGACGCGCAGAGCCGCCTCGCCGGCGCGAACACCGGCAAGCTGCTGCCGCCCGTGCTCGGCGGCAACACGCGCCAGGCCTCGGTCCATGCCGGCTTGCGGGCGCTGGCGGCCGCCGGCTTCTCCGGCACGGTGCTGGTGCACGACGCCGCCCGCCCCTTCCTCGCCGCCGATCTGCTCGGACGCGCCCTCGAGAGCGGGCGCCTCCACGCCGCCTCGGTGCCGACGCTGGCGGTTACCGACACGATCAAGCAGATAGACGATGGCGGCACCATTGCCGCCACGCTGCGGCGCGACCGGCTGGCCGCGGTGCAGACGCCGCAGGTCTTCGCCTTCGCCCCCTTGCTGGCGGCCCATGAAGCGGCGATCGTCGCCGGCGAGACGGGCTTCACCGACGACTCGGCCATCATGGAATGGGCCGGCCATGCGGTAGCGACCTTCGCCGGAGACCCTATGAACCTGAAGCTGACCCATCCGGGCGATTTCCTGGCGGCGGAGAACAGCCTCGGCATGGCGCTCGTCTCGCGCACCGGCATCGGCTACGACGTCCACGCCTTCACCGAGGGCGACCATGCCTGGATCGGTGGCGTCCGCATCGACCACGACCGCGGCGTGCTCGCCCATTCCGACGGCGATGTCGGGCTGCACGCGCTGACCGACGCCCTGCTCGGCGCGCTGGCCGAGGGCGATATCGGCACGCATTTCCCGCCGAGCGATCCGCAATGGCGCGGCGCCTCGTCCGACCGCTTCCTCGCCTATGCGGCCGAAAGGGTCGCGGCGCGCGGCGGCCGGATCGACCTGCTCGACCTCACCATCATCTGCGAGACGCCGAAGGTCGGCCCGCATCGCGAGGCGATCCGCCGGCGTATCGCCGGGATCTGCGCGGTCGGCGAGGCCAAGGTCAGCGTCAAGGCGACGACCTCCGAGCGGCTCGGCTTTACCGGGCGTCGCGAAGGGCTCGCCGCCATGGCCACCGCGACGATCCGCCTTCCCGACCAGGAGTAGCCGCATGACCGCGCTCGCGATCCGCTCCCTCGCCGCCGAACTGCTCAACATCTCGCGCGAGCGCGGCGTCACGGTCGCCACCGTCGAATCCTGCACGGGCGGGCTGGTCTGCGGCGCGCTGACGGCGATCGCCGGCTCGTCCTGCATGGTGCAGGGCGGGCTCGTGACCTATTCGAACGAGGCCAAGACCACGCTTGCCGGCGTGCCGCAGGCGCTGATCGCCGCCCATGGCGCGGTCAGCGAGCCGGTGGCGCGGGCCATGGCCGAGGGCGGGCGCGCCCGGCTCGGCAGCCGGCTGGCGGTCTCGATCACCGGCATCGCCGGCCCCGGCGGCGGCAGCGAGGACAAGCCGGTCGGGCTGGTGTATTTCGCCTGCGCCGGCGAAGGCGGCACGCTGCATCGCGAACGGCGCTTCGGGCCGCTGTCGCGCGACGAGATCCGGGAGCGCAGCGTGCTCGAAGCGCTCGACCTGCTGCGCGAGGCGGCGCTCACCCTGCCGTGAGCGGGGCCCGGCCGGCGCCGTAGATCGCGTCGGCACGCTTCTCGAAGGCCTCGGCGAAGCGGCGGAAGGCCTTGTCGAACATCGCGCCCATCAGCATGCCGAGCATGCGGCTGGCGAACTCGTAGGAAATGAAGAAACCGATCTCGCAGCCCTCGCCCTCGATCGGCCGGAAGGTCCAGCGGTTCTCGAGATAGCGGAACGGCCCGTCGACATATTCGACCAGGATCTTGAGATTGGCCGGATCGAGCGTCACCCGGCTGGTGAAGGTCTCGCGGATCGCCTTGTAGCCGACCGTCATGTCGGCGATCAGCACCTCGCCGCCATCCTCGCGCGGCGTGCGGCGGCGCACGACGAGCCCCTCGCAGAGCGGCAGGAACTGCGGATAGGTCTCGACATCCGCGACCAGCGCGAACATCTGCGCGGGCGTATGCTTCACCCGGCGGGTGCTGTTGAACATCGGCATCCGAAAGGCAGATCCTGGTTCCGTTTGATCAGGCGGCCCGGATGGGTGTCATTCCGGGGCGCGCCTTCGGCGCGAAACCGGAAGCCACGACCGGGCGAGCCCTTCATCGCGGTCCATCGAAGCGTCTCACCCGGTCGTGGGTTCCGGGCTCCTGCCTGCGGCAGGCCCCGGAATGACGAGGGGCTTGCAACCTCCTGCTCACCCGCCGATCTTCGCGGCCCGCGCCGCCTTCAGCCGGGCGAAGTCTTCGCCGGCATGATGCGAGGAGCGAGTCAGCGGCGTCGAGGACACCATCAGGAAGCCCTTCACATAGGCGATGGTCTCGAAGCTCTTGAACTCGTCCGGGGTGACGAATCGGATCACGGCGTGGTGCTTGCGCGAGGGCGCGAGGTACTGGCCGATGGTCATGAAGTCGACATTGGCCGAGCGCAGATCGTCCATCAGCTGGAGCACCTCGTTCCGCTCCTCGCCGAGGCCGACCATGATGCCGGACTTGGTGAAGATGGTCGGGTCGAGCTCTTTGACTTGCTGCAGCAGGCGCAGCGAATGGAAATAGCGCGCGCCGGGTCGCACCGTCAGGTATCGGCCGGGCACCGTCTCGAGGTTGTGGTTGAACACGTCGGGCTTGGCCGCGACCACGACCTCGAGCGCGCCGGGCTTGCGCAGGAAGTCGGGCGTCAGGATCTCGATCGTCGTGCCGGGCGACATGGCGCGGATGGCCCGGATCACCTGGGCGAAATGCTCGGCGCCGCCGTCCTTGAGGTCGTCGCGATCGACCGAGGTGATGACGACGTGTTCCAGGCCGAGCTTGGCGACCGCCTCGGCGATCTTGCGCGGCTCCTCATGGTCGAGCGGCAGCGGCACGCCGGTCTTCACGTTGCAGAAGGCGCAGGCCCGCGTGCAGGTATCGCCCATGATCATGAAGGTGGCGTGCTTCTTTTCCCAGCACTCGCCGATATTCGGGCAGCCCGCCTCCTCGCAGACCGTGACCAGCTTCTCGGCCTTCACGATCTTCTGGGTCTCGGCCCATTTCTGCGAGCCCGGCGCCTTGACACGGATCCAGTCCGGCTTGCGCAGGACCGGGTTCTCCGGGCGCTTCTGCTTCTCGGGATGGCGCAGTTCCGGCGCGGGCCGGGGCTCGGCCTTAGGGTTGCCGGCGTTGGGGCGCGGATCGCGGTTAAGCAAGTCGAGGACGACGGCCATGGGCGGGTCCATTGGTGATGGCCGCCGACGGGCGGCGGCCCAGTCCGTCCTAGCTAATGCCGAAGCCGCGCCCGGGCAACCCGCAGCGGCGCCGCATCGTCAGCTGCGCGCGGCGCGCCAGATCACAATTAGCAGGCAGGCGCCGGCGATCGCGGCGGTGAGCGTGCGCCAGAAGCCGAAGATCGGGATCTCCAGCAGCTCGGCCAGGCGGCTGCCGATGAAGGAGCCGGCGACGCCGACCAGCATGTTGGTGAAGAGCCCGTGATCAGAGGAGGTCACCCGTTCGGCGATCCAGCCGGCGAGCACGCCGATCAGCAGCGTCATGAAGAAGCCGTAGCCCGGCGTGCCGAGCGCGGCGACGATCTGGTTGTCCATGGAATGCTTGCCCCTGCCGTTCACGGCGGGCAAAGACGGCCCGCCAGCCCGACAACGCGCCGGGTCGAAACCGGTTCCCTCAGGCGATGAAGCGCGCCAGCAGTACTACGACGACCGCGCCGATCACCGCCATCGCCATCGAATCCAGGAAACGGTAGCCGGTGGAGGCGCGCCAGCCGGTGACGCCAACGATGCCCTGCCCCACCAGCATGCCGAGCAGCCCGACGACGGCATGACGCAACAGCCCGCCGCCGCCCACGACGAAGCTCGCCAGGAAGCCCGCGGCGGTGCCGAAGGCGACCGGCGGCAGCAGGCGCGGCCAGTCCGGCGCGAAGCTGCGCGCCGGCGGCAGGATCTCCACCTGCTCGTCGGGCACGATGCGGTCGGGCTTGCGGGGGCTTCGGGGTTTGCGGGCGCGCGTCATCGGCCGGATATGGCCCGTCCGGCCGCCGATTGCGAGCGCTCCGTCAGGCGATCAGCCGCGCCAGCAGCACCACCACGATCGCGCCGATGGTCGCGGTGACGATCTGCGAGACGAGCGGGTTGGAAATGCCGAGATTGATGCCGGCCGCCGCGAGCAGGAAGCTGCCGACGAAGGCGCCGATCAGGCCGGTGATGATGTAGCGGACGAGGCCGCCGCCACCGACGACGATGCTGGCGAGCCAGCCCGCCACCGCACCGATGGCGATTGCGACGAGGATTGCACGCATATCCATGATGAGCCTCCAGACGGCGACGACGCGACGATCATGAACTCAACGTGCGGAAGAAGGAAATGGCGGCCCGTTCCGACAGGCCGCCTCCCTGCTTCTCAGGCGTTCAACACCTTGCCATAGGCGTCGAGCACGGCCTCCTTCATCGTCTCCGACAGGGTCGGATGCGGGAAGATGGTGTGCATCAGCTCTTCCTCGGTGGTCTCGAGGTTCATCGCCACAACGAAGCCCTGGATCAGCTCGGTCACTTCCGGGCCGACCATATGCGCGCCGAGCAGCTTGCCGGTCTTGGCGTCGAACACGGTCTTCACCAGGCCGGAATCCTCGCCGAGCGCCACGGCCTTGCCGTTGGCGACGAAGTTGAAGCGGCCGACCTTGAGCTCGTGCCCGGCTTCCTTGGCCTTGGCCTCGGTCAGGCCGACGCTGGCGATCTGCGGGTGGCAATAGGTGCAGCCCGGGATCATCGCCTTTTCCATCGGGTGCGGATGCAGGCCCTTGATCGCCTCGACGCAGATCACCGCCTCGTGCTCGGCCTTGTGGGCCAGCATCGGCGGTCCGGCGACGTCGCCGATGGCGTAGACGCCCTTCACATTGGTGCGGCAGAGCCCGTCGATGGCGATGCAGCCGCGCTCCAACTTCACGCCGAGCGCTTCCAGCCCGAGATTTTCGACATTCGCGACGACGCCGACGGCGGAGATCATCCGCTCGGCCGTGATCGTCTGCTTGCCGCCCTTCTCGTCCTCGATATGGGCGGTGACGGAATCGGTGCCCTTCTCGACCTTGGTGACCTTGGTCGAGGTCAGGATCTTGATCCCCTGCTTCTCGAAAGCCTTGCGGGCGAAGGCGCCGATCTCGGCGTCCTCGACCGGCACGACCTGCGGCATGACCTCGACCACCGTCACCTCGGCGCCGAGCGTGCGGTAGAAGGAGGCGAATTCGATCCCGATGGCGCCCGAGCCCATGACCAGCAGCGACTTCGGCATCTTCGGTGGGACAAGCGCCTCGAAATAGGTCCAGATCAGCTTGCCGTCAGGCTCCAGCCCGGGCAGAACGCGCGGGCGGGCGCCGGTCGCGACGATGACGTGGTCGGCGGTGTAGGTGCCCTCGCCCTTAGCGTTCTTCGGCGGCGGCACCTGCGGCTGCATCGCCGGCTTCTTGGTCGGCGCGACGACGACCGTGCCGGGCTTCGTCAGCTTGGCCTCGCCCCAGATCACGTCGACCTTGTTCTTCTTCATCAGGAACTGGACGCCGTTGTTCATCCGCGCGGCGATCCCGCGCGAGCGCTTCACCACGGCCTCCAGATCGGCCTTGAACGTGCCTTCCAGCGTCAGGCCGTAATCCTTAGCGTGCTGGCCGTAATGCAGGATCTCGGCCGAGCGCAGCAGCGCCTTGGTCGGGATGCAGCCCCAGTTCGAGCAGATGCCGGCGAGATGCTCCCGCTCGACGATCGCCGTCCGGAACCCGAGCTGCGCGGCACGGATCGCCGCGATATAGCCCCCGGGACCGGAGCCGATCACGATGATGTCGTAGTCACTCATGGCGAACGCCTCGGGTCTGCCCGCCTCGTCGATCGGCGGTGTTGACGGTTCGGGGCAAAGGCCCCGGTTTCGATGGAAGGCCGGTCAGGGACCGGCGATCCGCAAGGGAGGGCCGCCGGCGGGAACCGGCAGTTCCAGGATCTCCGCGACCAGCGGCGCCAGGGCCTGGCCGATCGCACGGGTGTTCGGCGCGTCGAGATGGATGCCGTCGGCGCCGGTCACCGTCGCGACCGAGGCCGCGTCGAAGAAGGCGACGCCGATCTCCTCGGCAATGCGCCGGTAGAAACCGGCGAGCTGTGCCGTCTTCTCGGGCGCGCCCTCCATGAACAAGGTCGCCTCGTGGTCCGGATCGTCGGGCATGCGCACCACCGGCGGCGAAACGATCAGCACCTGCGGCACCGGCATGCCGGGCTCCACCGGCGGGCGCTGCGCGACCTGGGCCAGCATGCGCATCGAGCGCGCCACGTCATAGGCGGCAAGCGAATGCTGGCGCTGGCAGTCGTTCGTGCCGAGCAGCAGGATCACCAGATCGAGCGGCGCATGGCATTCGAGGAAGAGCGGCAGCAGCGACATGCCGGAGCGATAGGGCCGCAACGGGTCTTCCAGCGCGATGCGCCGGCCGTTCAGCCCCTCCTCGATCACGGTCGCCCGTCCGCCGAGCGCCGCCTCCAGAACCCGCGGCCAGCGCACATCGTCGCCATGCCGATGCGGCCTGTTGGCGATGCGACCCCAGGTCAGGGAGTCGCCGAAGGCGAGGATGCGCGCCTGACGGGTCATGGAACCCTCACACCAGCATGGCCATGGGCTTTTCGATATAGCCCTTGAAGGCGGCGAGGAGTTCGGCGCCGAGCGCGCCGTCGACGGCGCGGTGGTCGGTGGAGAGCGTCACCGACATCACCGTGGCGATGGCGAGCTGGCCGCCCTTGACCACCGGGCGCTGCTCGCCGGCCCCGACCGCCAGGATCGTGGCGTGCGGCGGGTTCACGATCGCCGCG